>NZ_CP136925.1:2038800-2387601 GCF_037126245.1 Mangrovimonas cancribranchiae | reverse complement strand
TGTCAATTTGACAACCTTTTCTATTTATTATTGTTAATATGAAAATAATATTCTGATTAACAATGATTTAACCTCAATTTTTTGTGTTTCACATAAAACCTTCGTTATTTTGTACTTAATGTTAACTGATATTATGAGATTGATTACTGTAAAAAGAGAAACAAAAGAAGAAAAAAGACACACCCCAAGAATGGGTGAATTACTTACTAAAGTAACTTACATTAGAAAGTACTTTATAAGTATTCCATACAAAACAGTACATAAATATAGAGAAACCTATTACGGTGAAATAAAAGATTGCGAAGACTGTGTTTTAGCAAGATAGTAACATCCATAAAACTATAAAAAAAGCCTCTTTTTAGAGGCTTTTTTTATGCTTAAAGCTAGCGTAAAGTAACAGGCCAAGGCCAAGCATGACCGACATGTCTGCGACATTAAAAATACCTGTTTTAAAAATGCCGCCTAAGTCTATATGTAGAAAATCTGTAACAGATCCATAAGCGAACCTATCAAAAACATTAGCTATTCCGCCACCAACTATACAACAAAACCCTATTAAAGAATGCTTGTCTAGCGACTTGTTTTTTAAAATATAGTAGGTTACATAACCCAAAACAATAGTTGGTAAAATTAATAAGAAAATAAGACGTAAGGTCGGGTTCATGTCGCTCCCCATACCTAGAAAAGCACCTCTGTTTTCAACATTGGTTAATATAAAGTATTTGCCAATAATGTCGCTTTCTTGGTAAGGCGTTACATTAGCTCTTACAACAACTTTACTTATTTGATCAATGGCTATGTTAAAAACAATTAAAATAGCAATAAATACAGAACGAGATATCTTCATTAAGTATTGATTTATAAAGTTGCAGATGCCGTTTCAGCAGAACGATCTATTTTCTTAACAAGTCCTTGCAGTACTTTTCCTGGGCCAACTTCTGTAAATAATGTAGCGCCATCGGTAATCATTTGTTGTACAGACTGTGTCCATTTTACTGGTGCAGTAAGTTGCGAAATCAAATTTGTTTTAATGGCTGCTTCATCAATCACAGCGTTTGCGGTAACGTTTTGATATATTGGGCAGTTAGGTTTACTAAATGTCGTATTTTCAATAGCTGCGGCTAATTCTTCTCGGGCTGGCTCCATTAAGGGTGAATGGAACGCACCACCAACTGGTAACACCAAAGCACGGCGCGCGCCTTCTTCTTTTAAGGCTTCGCAAGCTTTGTTAATAGCGTTCACTTCTCCAGAAATAACTAATTGTCCAGGGCAGTTATAGTTTGCAGCAACAACAATACCTTCTGTAGTAGCGCATATTTTCTCAACAATATCATCGTCTAGTCCTAAAACAGCTGCCATAGTACTTGGTTGAAGTTCGCACGCTTTTTGCATAGCTTGAGCACGTTGCGAAACAAGTTTTAAACCGTCTTCAAAAGTTAAAGTGCCATTAGCAACTAATGCTGAAAATTCTCCAAGTGAATGACCTGCAACCATATCTGGTTTAAAGCTGTCACCTAAAGTTTTTGCTAAAATCACCGAATGTAAAAAGATAGCTGGTTGCGTGACTTTGGTTTGTTTTAGATCTTCAGCAGAACCTTCAAACATAATATCGGTTATAGAAAAACCTAAAGTACTATTGGCTTGTTCAAAAAGTTCTTGCGCTAATTGTGAGTTTTCGTAAAGGTCTAAGCCCATTCCAGAAAATTGAGCGCCTTGACCAGGAAATATGTATGCTTTCATTGATTTCAAAAATTTATTGCTGCAAAAATAGGAATAAAAATATAAAGGTAAACCTATTGATTTTGCTTGGCTGATAATTGTATGGAAATTATTTTTTAATGTAAGTAATGAATGAAAAAGCGTGCTTATGCTTCTCATCCTTTTCGTGCCTATTGCGACTTGTCTCTTTCCATTCGTTAAGGTTAATTTCGGGAAAGAATGTGTCGGCGTTTTCAAAAGTATCGTGTACGCGTGTTAATTCTATTTTATCGGCTAAAGACATAGCTTGTTTATAGATTTGACCGCCACCAATAATAAATGGTTGGTCATCATTTTTGGCAGCATCTAAAGCGTCTTCTAAGTTATTAACAACAACAACGCCTTCGGGAGCTTTGTAACCATGTTGTCTGGTAATAACAATATGTGTACGATTGGGTAGTGGTTTTGGGAAGCTTTCAAACGTTTTTCTTCCCATGATAATATGATGACCAGATGTTAATTTTTTAAATCGTTTTAGGTCGTCACTTAAATGCCAAATTAAATCGTTATCCTTGCCAATAGCGTTATCTTCACCAGCCGCAACAATTATGGTGAGCTCTTTGGTTTTAGAACTTTTTTTTTGCTGTTCGATCTCTTTTTTGGCTTCTGTTTTAGCTATGGTATTTTCTTCTTTTATTACGTTTTGTTTTAGCTTTTCAATACGTTTTTGTTGTTTAGCGACCAGCTTGTTTAATTGCTGTTTTTCCCAATCTTTACCCATAAATTTATGGGTGACAAATACATTAAATAGATGGTAGACAAATAAAAATAACCAAATTAGTATAGCGAAAACAAACCAATCAATTCCAAAAAAATGCACATCTTTTCCTATGCCTAAAACCGTATTGGCGACAATTAAAAAAACAGCACCAATCAAGAAGATGACAAAATGAATATATAAGCGCTTTTTTTGTTTAACACGACGTTGCGCATTTTCAATGAGTTCTAGTTGCTCTTTGTCTATTTGGGATGTTTTTTTCTTTTTTCCGAACATAATCTTGTTATTAAACAGCCACAGCGCCTTTAATGCGTGGATGCGGATTATAATCAACTAAGGTGAAATCTTCAAAAGTAAAGTCAAAAATATCCTTTACTTCTGGGTTTAGTATCATTTTAGGCAGTGGTCTTGGCTCGCGACTTAATTGTAGTTGAACCTGCTCAAAGTGATTGCTGTAAATATGAGCATCACCAAAAGTGTGAATAAAATCACCAGCTTCATAACCACAAACCTGAGCCATCATCATGGTTAATAACGCATATGAGGCAATATTGAAAGGGACACCAAGAAATATATCGGCACTACGCTGATATAGCTGGCAAGATAACTTACCGTCAGCCACATAAAATTGAAAAAATGCGTGACAAGGAGGAAGCGCAGCTTTGCCGTTAGCTACATTTTCTGCAAAGCTTTTAGAGGTGTCTGGCAACACCGAAGGATTCCAGGCAGAAACCAACATTCTTCTACTATTTGGATTATTTTTTAAAGTGTCTATCACATCTTTAATCTGGTCAATCTCATCGCTATTCCAGTTACGCCATTGATGTCCATAAACTGGTCCAAGATTACCATTGTCGTCAGCCCATTCATTCCAAATTCTTACACCATTTTTAGTTAAATAGTTAATGTTTGTATCGCCTTTTAAAAACCAAAGCAATTCATAAATAATAGATTTTAAATGCAACTTTTTTGTAGTAACCATAGGGAATCCTTCACTTAAATCAAATCGCATTTGATAACCAAAAACACTTTTTGTACCTGTTCCTGTACGATCTCCTTTTTCATTACCGTGTTCCAAAACGTGTTTAACTAGGTCTAAATACTGCTTCATATTGCTATCATTTTATTGAAAAATAAAAATATAAAAAAGGGTTAAATCAAAGTGATTTAACCCTATAATTCTATTAAAAGTTATTAACGAGTTTTATCCAATAATCATTCCTGCTATTGTGGCCGATACTAATGACGCTATGGTTCCACCTATTAAGGCTTTCATACCAAACTTTGAAAGGGTTTTACGTTGCCCAGGAGCCAAAGAACCTATACCGCCAATTTGTATACCAATAGACGCAAAATTAGCAAAACCACAAAGCATATACGTGGCCATAATTACCGATTTTTCATAAGTTAAATGGGTAGAATTGGTGACATCTTTTAAATCGCGAAGTTGAATGTACCCTATAAACTCGCTAGCAGCTAGTTTAATCCCTAACAGCTGTCCCATCATCATCATGTCTTCCTTAGCAACACCAATAAGCCACATAAGCGGGGCAAAAATATAGCCTAAAATAAGTTCAAGAGAAAGGCTGCTGTAATTGGTGTTGTTGGATATCCAAGTGTTAATTGTCGAAACATCTCCTACCCAGCCTAAAATACCATTAAACATAGCTATAAAAGCTACAAAAACTAATAACATGGCGCCAACATTAACAGCAAGTCTCAAACCTTCGGTAGTACCGTTGGCAATGGCATCTAAAAAGTTTGCGCCTATTTTTTCTTGAGAAACAGACACATCGGTATTAACATCTTCAGTTTGTGGGTATAATATTTTAGAAATAACTATGGCGCCAGGTGCTGCCATTACCGAAGCCGCTAAAAGGTGTTTAGCATAAAATAAACGTAACACTTCGTCATCGCCTCCTAAAAATCCTATGTATGCTGCAAGTACAGCACCTGCGACGGTTGCCATACCACCAATCATGACTAAAAGGATTTCAGATTTATTCATTTTTTCTAAATACGCCTTTATTAAAAGTGGTGCTTCGGTTTGTCCTAAAAATATGTTTCCCGCAACACTTAAACTTTCGGCTCCAGATATTTTTAAGGCTTTAGAAAGCAGCCAAGCCATGCCTTTAACAACTTTTTGAATAATACCTAAATAGAATAATACAGAAGTTAAAGCCGAAAAGAATATAATAGTTGGCAATACTTGAAAGGCAAAAATAAACCCGAAAGTATCCATGTCTACAACAAGCCCTTCAAATAAAAATTTACTTCCTGCTTTAGTGAATTCTAAAACTTGTACGAATAAGCCTCCAACAAATTCGAACATCGCTTTTATGAAATCTACTTTTAAAACACCTACAGCAATTAAGAGCTGAAAGGCTAAGCCAATACTAACAATTTTCCAGTTAATGGCTTTTCGATTGCTACTAAAAAGAAAGGCGATAAAAATAAGCGATAGCATTCCTAGAGTGCCTCGTAAAAAACTATTTAATGTAAAACCTTGGCTAGGGATAATGCTACTCTCTTTGGCGTCTGTTTTTGAAATAATTTCGACTTGTGTATCTCTGGTAAAAGCGTATTTAATATTGTTTTCAGAAAGCACTAATGTAGAATCGGTGAGTTCGTTAATTTTATAACGTCTAATAGTGTCGTTAGGTTGGCTGTAATAAAACACCAATAAATTGTTTTGATGTATAAAGTCGCCAGAAGTTTTTAATGTGTCTTTAGCTAATAACGAATAAGAAAACGTGTTTTTGTTAAGGTTTAAAACATCGGTTGTGTCAATCTTAAAAAGGGTTTTACCTGAGCTATCTGTGATAGATTCGAATTGCCATTTTTTTTCTAATTCCTGTGCTTGAAGTGTTGTGTTTAGTCCAAAAAAAATAGCGAATAGCGCTAGTAAAAACTGTTTCATTGGTTGGTTATCGTTTAGAGATTTCATCACGGATTTTAGCTGCCTTTTCATAGTCTTCTTTAGCAACGGCATCATCCAATAGGTTATGAAGTTCTTGTAAGGTTTTGTCTTTGTAGTTGTCACTTGACGATTGTGCTTCAGATTCGAGTTCTTCGGCAACCAAATCATCCATTAAAATACTGTCTTCGGTTTCTTCGTCTTCTTTTTTTGGATTTACTTTTAGGTAAATACCAGCTTTGTCTAAGATGTTTTTATACGTAAAAATAGGTGCTTCAAAACGTAGAGCTAATGCAATAGCATCACTGGTTCTAGCATCAATAATTTCTTCAATTTTATCGCGTTCACAAATTAAGCTAGAATAAAATACACCATCAACCAACTTATGAATAATGACTTGTTTTACAACAATATCAAATCTATCGGCGAAACTTTTAAATAAATCGTGGGTAAGTGGTCTTGGCGGTCTAATTTCTTTTTCCAAAGCTATGGCGATGGATTGTGCTTCGAAAGCGCCAATGACTATAGGGAGTTTCCGGTCGCCATCTACTTCGTTTAAAATAAGGGCGTAAGCACCATTTTGGGTTTGGCTATAGGAAATTCCTTTTATGTTAAGACGAACTAAACTCATAGAAATATAAAACACAAAGAACTGTTTAAATTAAGACTTTACCAACTGCTAGACACAAATTTTCTATAAAACGATATAGGCAGTAATCTGTAAAGTGCAATTCAAACAGTCCTTTAATAAATACAATTTATGAAAAAAATATTTATTGCTGAGCTTTGAATGTCTTTAATTCTTCGATAAGTTTTGGAACCACTTCAAAAGCATCTCCAACAATACCATAATCAGCAGCTTTAAAGAAAGGTGCTTCTGGATCTGTATTGATAACTACTTTTACTTTGGAGGCATTAATTCCAGCTAAATGTTGAATAGCTCCCGAAATTCCTACGGCAATGTATAAGTTTGATGCTACTGGTTTTCCTGTTTGCCCTACGTGTTCGCTATGAGGTCTCCATCCTAAATCGCTTACAGGTTTAGAACATGCTGTGGCAGCACCTAGTACATCTGCTAAGTCTTCAATCATTCCCCAGTTTTCAGGACCTTTAAGTCCGCGGCCACCAGACACTACAACTTCTGCATCGGCAATGGTTACTTTACCTGTTACTTTGTCAACAGATTCTACATTTACCGTAGATTCTGGTAAAGAAGGTGAAAATGCTTCTTCAGCAGCACTTGCTGAATGTTCAACAACACCAAAAGCATTTTTAGATAAGCCAACTACTTTCACATCGGTATCGATAGATGTGTTGGCGAAAGCTTTGTTCGTGAATACGTTACGTTTCACCGTAAATGGCGCTGTATTTGAAGGGGCTTCAACTACGTTAGAAGCATAGCCTGCATTCAGGTTTACAGCTAAAACAGGTGCCATGTATTTGCTATCGGCACTAGAGCTAACCACAACAACTTTGGCGCCTTCTTTTTCAGTAGCTTGTTGCATAACGCTAGCATAAGACTTAGCGTTAAAGGCGTCTAGATTGGAGTCGTTTACTTTTAATACTTTGTCTACACCGTAGTTGCCTAAAACCGAGGTGTCGTCGGCGTTAATTGTAACTGCGGTAACTGTTGTTTCCATTTTATCGGCAATAGCTTTTGCATACGATGCTGCTTCTAATGCTATTTTTTTGAATGTTCCTTTATCTGATTCTGTATATACTAAAACTGACATAATTTCTTTTTGGATTTGAATTTATATTACTTTAGCCTCGTTGTGAAGTAAATTCACTAACTCACCTACATTGTCTGCATCTACTAATTTTACATCACCTTTTGGTGCTGGTTTTTCAAACGATACAGAAGCTGTTTCAGCTGATGCACTTGTTGGTTCAACTACATTAAGCGGTTTTTTTCTAGCCATCATAATACCTCGCATATTAGGAATACGAAGGTCGCTTTCTTCAACCAAACCTTTTTGCCCGCCAATAACTAGGGGTAAAGACGTAGAAACAGACTCTTTTCCGCCATCAATTTCACGAATGGCCTTTGCTGACGTGCCGTCAACTTCAAGGCTAATGCAGTTATTTACAAAATTGGCATCTAATAAAGCGGCTAACATTCCTGGAACCATTCCACCGTTATAATCAATGGATTCACGACCAGCAATCACTAAATCGTAACTGCCATCTTGTACTACTTTAGCCAATTCTTTGGCAACTTGCATACCATCTTTAGCTTCGGTATTTACTCTTACAGCAGTATCAGCTCCAATAGCTAGGGCTTTTCTAAGGGTTGGTTCGGTTTCTGGACCGCCAACATTAACAACATCTACACTAGCACCTTGTTTTTCCTTAAACCACATGGCACGAGTAAGACCAAATTCGTCGTTAGGATTAATCACAAACTGAACACCGTTAGTGTCAAATTTTGTATCACCATCGGTAAAGTTGATTTTTGAAGTCGTATCAGGCACGTGGCTAATACATACTAATATTTTCATATCGATTTTATGATTTTTGAGTGTTACTTTTTTTGAGACCACGAAGTTAGGTATTTTAATTGGATTATTTGTTATGCACGCATAGTAAATTTAGGTTTTTAAATAAAAAAAAATGATATTACAATCAATTAATGAAAATAAAACAAGCTTTTTTAAGAATATTATAATTGCAAATACCTTTTTTAAAGTCTTGCTAAGGCTAATGTTAGGTAAAAAAAACAAAACCTTTTTTAGACGGTATTTTTTATGAATAATTCCTATTTTTGCTTTCCTGTTTAAAAGAATAGAAAACAAATGAAAACAATTCAATTTAGAGAAGCTGTAGCTGAAGCCATGAGCGAGGAAATGCGTCGCGACGATAGCATTTACTTAATGGGTGAAGAAGTAGCAGAATATAATGGAGCATACAAAGCATCTAAAGGCATGTTGGATGAGTTTGGTCCAAAACGTGTTATTGATACGCCAATTGCTGAGCTTGGTTTTGCAGGAATAGGTGTTGGATCTGCTATGAATGGTAATAGACCTATTATAGAGTTTATGACGTTTAATTTCTCTTTAGTAGGGATTGATCAAATTATAAATAACGCAGCAAAAATACGTCAAATGTCGGGCGGGCAATTTAACTGTCCAATTGTATTTCGTGGCCCAACAGCCTCTGCTGGACAACTTGCAGCAACGCACTCTCAAGCTTTTGAAAGTTGGTATGCCAACTGCCCAGGATTAAAAGTTGTTGTGCCTTCAAACCCACATGATGCAAAAGGATTGTTAAAATCAGCTATACGTGATGATGATCCTGTAATTTTTATGGAAAGTGAACAGATGTATGGCGATAAAGGTGAAGTGCCAGAAGGCGAATATTTAATTCCATTAGGCGTTGCAGATATTAAACGTAAAGGGGATGATGTTACGATTGTATCTTTTGGAAAAATCATAAAAGAAGCCTACAAAGCGGCAGACGAATTGGAGAAAGAAGGCATTTCTTGTGAGATTATTGATTTACGAACCGTAAGACCAATGGATCATGAAGCGATTTTAAATTCAGTAAAGAAAACAAATCGATTAGTGATTTTAGAAGAAGCTTGGCCTTTTGGAAACATTGCAACAGAGATTACTTATCAAGTGCAATCTAAAGCATTTGATTATTTAGATGCGCCAATTGAAAAAATAAATACAGCCGATACCCCAGCACCATATTCGCCCGTTTTATTAGAAGAGTGGTTGCCTAACAGTAACGACGTAATTAAGGCTGTGAAGAAGGTATTATATAAATAATTTTTACAATTTTTACATATAAAGAACTTCATCGGCATAACTGTTGATGAAGTTTTTTTGTTAAGAATGAAATTTAATCTACTTATAACATATTTGATGTTGTGTTCTTGTGCAATTTTTGCGCAAACCAAAGTTGGTGGCTATGTCTATGACGATTTAGGCGAGCCGGCTGCTTACGCCAATGTGTTTTTTAAAAATTCTTCAGAAGGAACCATTACTGATGAAAACGGAAGATTTTACCTAGAGTCCGATAACACATGGAAAACACTTATGGTAACTTACGTAGGGTATGAAAATATAGAATATCCTCTGGAAAAGCGTGTTAACTACGATTTAAAATTCACTTTACAAGAAGAAGCCGATGCGTTACAAGAAGTGGTTATTGTTACTGGAAAACAATCTAAAGACGAAAATGAAAACCCAGCCATTGCCATATTAAAAAAAATATGGCAACGAAAACGTAAAAATGGTTTAAATAAATTTAAGCAGTATAAGTACGACAAGTATGAGAAAGTTGAATTCGATTTAAATAATGTAGATAGCGCCTTAATGGAAAGTCGCATTTTTAAAGGCATGGAATTTATTTTTAACGAAGTAGATACCTCGCGGGTTACAGGAAAAACATATCTTCCTATTTTTATTAACGAGTCGGTTAGTGAAGTCTATGGCGACAATAACTTAAATAAAGAAAAAGAAAAGCTTAAAGGCAATAAAAATTCAGGCTTTGAAAACAACCAATTTGTAGTTGATTTTATAGAAGACCTTTATTCCGATTATAGTGTTTACGATAACTACTTGAAATTCTTCGATAAAAGCTTTGTTAGCCCTATTTCTAGAACAGGAATTAATACCTACAACTATGTGTTATCTGATAGTACATTTATTGATAATAAATGGTGCTACAACATTATATATTACCCTAGACGAAAAAACGAATTAACCTTTAAAGGTGATTTTTGGGTGGCCGACACGACGTACGCCATTAAAGAGATTAATATGCACGCCTCTAAAAGTGCAAACATTAACTGGGTAAAAGATATTTATATAGAGCAGGAGTTTGAAGTGTTAAATGATAGTGTTTTCCTAATAAAACGCGATTATTTTATGTCCGATTTTTCATTTCAGAAAAAAGAATCTTCTCGTGGTGTGTATGGAAAGCGTACAACCTTATACGATAATTACGAGTTCGATAAAGAAAAGGCAGAAAGCTTTTATAATAAAGACGTGTTTAACCCTAACGATGAAGCCTATTCTCGCGATGAAACATTCTGGAATGAAAACCGAATGGAGGAATTAAATACAGATGAAAAAGGTGTTTATAAAATGTTAGATACCTTAAAAACCGTAAAAAAATTTAAAAGACTTTATAACTTAGGAACCGTTTTAGTGTCTGGATATGTGGAGTTTGATGAGCTTAATTTCGATTATGGCCCTATTTTTTCAACTGTAGGCTATAATGATGTTGAAGGTTTACGACTTAGAACAGGAGGAAGAACCTATTTTGGAACTAACGATATGTGGCGAGTTGAAGGTTTTACAGCCTATGGATTTAAAGATGAAAAATTCAAGTATGGTATAACTGGAAAATGGTTAATCAACAAAAGGAATAGATTAATTGTTTCAGCAGGTTACCGGCAAGATGTCGAGCAAATAGGAGCTAGTCTTACCACATCAACCGATATTTTAGGAAGAAGTCTTATTTCGTCCTCTATTATAGGAACAGGAATAAATGATAAACTTACAACTATATCGGTAACAGGAGCGGCATTAGAGCTAGAACCAGCAAAAAATCTTATTTTTAGAGTCACAGGAAGTTATAGAACGCTCGAATCTGCTTCACCAACATTTAGTTTAGATTATTTTGATGAAACAGGAGGAATCAGATCGCATATAAAACAATTTGAAACCAGCTTATCGTTATCCTATTTTCCAAATAGAAGAATGTCTGGTTATGGTGTAGAACGATTAATATCAAACGACTATTATACCAGTTTATTTGCGCAAGTAACTCGAGGCGATAAAGGCGTATTTGGAAGCGATTTCGATTATACCAAAGTACAATTTTCATTTATGCAACCTTGGCGAATAGGAGGTTTTGGAGTATTGTATTCTACTGTTGAAGCAGGAAAAATATTTGGCGATGTGCCTTTAGGGCTTTTAAGCGTGGTACCAGGAAACCAATCATACTTCTCAATTTATAATACATTTTCACAAATGGATTATTACGAGTTTGTAACAGATACTTATACAACATTACATTTACAACATAACTTTAACGGGCGTCTTTTTTCGAGAATACCTTTATTAAGAAAGCTAAACTTACGTGAAATAGTTAGTATAAGAGGTGTTTGGGGCGATATTTCAAACAATAATATTGCTTTAAGTCAACCAGCCTTATCTACGCTAAACTACAACTCATTAACAGCAAGTGCTATTGCTCCAAAAGATAGGGTTTACTGGGAATATAGCTTTGGTGTAGGCAATATCTTTAAGGTGTTTAGATTAGATTTTAATTTTAGAGGAAATTACCTAGAACGTCCCAATGCAAGAAAATTTGGTGTAACAGGAAGTTTTGGGTTTAATTTTTAATAAAAACACAACCTATATTTATTGTCTAAATAGAGAGTATGCCTTATATTTGCAGCCTTTAAAATTTAATTATGAGTAACGTAGAGAATAAAACGTTTGATGTTTTAATAGAAATTCCAAAAGGAAGTAGAAATAAATATGAATACGATTTTGAATTGAAAAAAATACGATTCGATCGTATGTTATTCTCTTCAATGATGTATCCAGGAGATTATGGGTTTATTCCAGAAACATTAGCATTAGATGGCGATCCATTAGATGTTTTAATTATGGGGCATCAACCTACATTTCCAGTATGTGTTATGGAGGTAAAGCCAATAGGCGTGTTTCATATGGCAGATGAGAAAGGACCAGATGAAAAGTTGATTTGTGTACCAGTTTCAGACCCTATTTGGAACAGATATGAAGATTTAAGTCAATTAAATCCACATAGAATTAAAGAAATCGAGCACTTCTTTAAAGTGTATAAAGACTTAGAAAAGAAGAAAGTTGATGTTGGTGGTTGGGGAGATGCAAAAGAAGCTATCGAAATCTATAATAAATGTGTAGAGCGTTACAATAATAGCGAGCACAAAGAAAAAGGAAATTTCACAATATAGTCCTTAAAATATTACGATTTTTATAAAAACCTCTTAATTTTATTAAGAGGTTTTTTGTTTTCATTGTTTTTCCTACATTTACCTTCACTTAACTAATAAACCAATTTTTAAATATTTAATATGGAATCAAATATGATTTTTGTACCTATGGTGTTAGCCATAGTAGGCCTACTGTTTATGTTCGTGAAAATGTCTTGGGTAAAAAAGCAGGCGCCTGGAGATGAAAGAATGCAAAGTATATCTAAATCAATTAAAGAAGGTGCATTAGCCTTTCTTGGAGCCGAATATAGATTGCTCTTAGTATTTGTTGTTATAGCGGCTATAGCTTTAGGTATTATTTCAATGTTAGTAGATACAACGCATTGGATTATAATAGTCGCCTTTGTGTTAGGAGCATTTTTCTCAGCTTTAGCAGGTAATGTGGGAATGAGAATTGCTACTGAAGCCAATGCGAGAACTGCAGAAGCCGCTAAAACAAGTTTGCCAAATGCACTAAAAGTATCTTTTGGTGGAGGTACTGTTATGGGATTAGGAGTAGCGGGTTTAGCTGTATTAGGATTAAGTTTATTGTTCTTCATTTTTGTAAAAATGTTTGTCACTGGAGAAGCGTCTTTCTATTCTGAAATGACTATTGCTTTAGAAGCCTTAGCAGGATTTTCACTTGGAGCCGAATCTATTGCGTTATTTGCGCGTGTAGGTGGTGGAATTTATACCAAAGCAGCTGATGTAGGTGCCGATTTAGTAGGTAAAGTAGAAGCCGGGATTCCAGAAGACGACCCGCGTAACCCAGCAACAATTGCCGATAATGTTGGAGATAATGTAGGGGATGTTGCCGGTATGGGAGCCGATTTGTTTGGGTCTTATGTCGCTACTGTGTTAGCTGCCATGGTTTTAGGTAATTACGTTATTAAGGATATGTCTGTAAACGGACCATTTACAGATAGTTTCAATAATATGGGACCTATTTTACTGCCGTTAGTTATAGCAGGAGTTGGTGTTTTAGCTTCTATTATAGGAACATTTTTAGTGAAAATTTCTAATAACGAAGCTAAAGAACCTCAAGTACAAAAAGCTTTAGATACAGGAAACTGGATAGCAATTGTGCTAACATTAATAGCTAGTTTTGGATTGATAAAATATATGCTACCTGAAACTATGAGTATGAAGTTCTTTGGAGAAGGCTATGTTGAAGTATCTTCAATGAACGTGTTCTGGTCGGCGTGTATAGGGTTGGCAGTTGGAGCGTTAATTTCTGTAGTTACAGCACATTATACAAGTTTAGGTAAAAAACCTGTTTTAGATATTGTGAAAAATAGTTCAACCGGTGCAGCAACCAATATTATAGCAGGTTTAGCTGTAGGTATGAAATCAACATTTTTATCAGTTATTCTATTTGCTGCTGCAATTTATGGCTCGTATACATTAGCTGGTTTTTATGGTGTCGCTTTAGCGGCTTCGGCCATGATGGCAACAACCGCTATGCAATTAGCTATAGATGCTTTTGGGCCAATTGCCGATAATGCTGGCGGAGTTGCCGAAATGAGTGAGTTAGAATCGCATGTTCGTGAGCGTACAGATATTTTAGATTCCGTTGGAAATACAACAGCTGCCGTTGGTAAAGGATTTGCTATTGCTTCTGCGGCATTAACTGCCTTAGCGTTATTTGCGGCCTATGTAACATTTACAGGGATAGACGGTATTAATATTTTTAAAGCAGATGTTTTAGCTATGCTATTTGTTGGAGGAATGATTCCTGTAATCTTTTCAGCCTTAGCAATGCAATCGGTAGGTAAGGCCGCTATGGAGATGGTAAAAGAAGTGCGTAGGCAGTTTAAAGAAATTCCAGGAATTATGGAAGGAACTGCAACCCCTGAGTATGCTAAATGTGTTGATATTTCTACAAAAGCAGCTTTAAGAGAAATGATTGTTCCTGGCTTAATCACTATTATTACCCCAATTATAATTGGATTAATATTTGGTGCCGAACCATTAGGTGGTTATATGGCAGGTGTTTGTGTATCGGGTGTTATGTGGGCTATTTTCCAAAACAATGCTGGTGGTGCTTGGGATAATGCTAAAAAATCATTTGAAGCTGGTGTAGAAATAGATGGGAAAATGGAATACAAAGGTTCCGATGCCCATAAAGCTGCAGTTACAGGTGATACAGTAGGAGATCCATTCAAAGATACTTCTGGGCCTTCTATGAACATTCTTATAAAATTAACTTGTTTAGTAGGGTTGGTGATTGCTCCTATATTGGGAGGGCATTCAACAGAAGAAGGTATGGCTCAATTAACAACTGAAGAGGTTGTTGAGGTGAAAAACGATGAGATTAAAAAGGTTCTTGTTGATCTAAAAGTTATTAATGAGGATATGGCGAAAGCTTCTGTGAAAACAAAGACAATACCGTCTGGAGGAGGAGAGCCTGTTATTACAGAAACAGTAATTAGTGGGACTAAGGAAGAGGTGCTTAAGAAAATTGACGAGTTAAAAGAAGAAGCAACAAGTTTTCATCAAACAGGTGATGCTGCGAAAAAACAATAATAAAACTATAAAATAAAAAAGCCTCGTAAATAAATGCGAGGCTTTTTTGTTTCTAATGCATATGAGGTTAAAATAAACCGTTTATTTCGGCATCTATTTTATTTATAATATTGCCTAAATCTTCTGGTTTAGAAACAAAGTCTAAATCATCAACATCAACAATAAGTAATTTGCCTTTTTCATAGCCATGAATCCAGGCTTCGTAACGTTCATTTAGTCTACTTAAATAATCAATGCTTATTGAGTTTTCGTAATCTCTACCACGTTTATGAATTTGTTTTACTAAGTTAGGGATAGAGCTTCTTAAGTAAATTAATAAATCGGGACCTTGTACAAGTTCTTCCATTAAATCAAACAATGAACGGTAGTTCTCAAAGTCTCTATTTGTCATTAGGCCCATGGCATGCAAATTGGGTGCAAAAATATGAGCATCTTCGTAAATGGTTCTATCTTGAATAATGTCTTTACCACTTTCTCTAATTTGAAGGACTTGTCTAAACCGAGAATTTAAAAAGTACACTTGTAAATTAAAACTCCAACGTTCCATTTGGTTATAAAAATCGTCTAAATAAGGGTTGTCAACAACGTCTTCTAATTGAGGTTCCCAAGCATAGTGTTTAGCTAAAAGTTTGGTTAGCGTTGTTTTACCTGCGCCAATATTTCCTGCTACAGCAAAGTGCATATGTTAAAGTTTTAGGTGGAGTTTATTTAAGGTTTTTCCTGTGTAAATATACAAGGTTTCGTGGTTTACGAAAAACTGTTTTATTAACAAATTAGAGGTGTCTACTTTTCTGTAATTAGAATTCTCTTCATCATAGAGGTAAACTTTATTTTGTTTAGCCAAATACAGTCTTTCGTTAAATTGAGAAATGCTTTCAAAAGCATTATTTTTTATTTTATAAATTAAACTTCCAAAGTAATTGTATTTGTAAATGTAATTAGGAGTTAGTAACCAACAAAAATTAAAGTTACTTGTCATTGAAATAGGTTGCTCTGCTAGAGGTTGACTTTTAGCTTTTATAATATTTTTTTTAAAGTCGTAAAGTTCTAAAGTTTGCGTATCTGTATTAAATAACCAAACAGAATTATCGTTACCAGTACTAACGCATAGGACATTTTTGTAAGGTAGGGTGGTATTAAAATCAATTTTAAAAATTTCTGCCAATCTATTGTCGAGAATAATAAGAGTGTTGAAATCTTCGTAAAAAAGATTAATCTTTAGAGGGTTGAAAATATTTACAGTAGATGGTTTGCCCAGTTGGTAGTTACTATAATTAAAATGTTCCTGTTCAGTAAGTTTATAAAATGTATTTTCTTTTATAATATAAGTAGTTTCAAAGTTGTCAATGTTAATCCAACTTGTATTCTCTTGAATATCAATGGTGTCTATTGATTTTGTGTTAATGTTTTCTTGTGAAAACATATAAGATGATAAAAAGAGACTTAAGATAATAAACTTCTGCATGTTTAATTTTCTTTTATTCAAAGATAGAATAAACTAGATAATTTATATTTTAGTTTCTTAATTACAAAAATTAAATAGACTAGCCCCAACTTTAGTCTAAGTAAACTATTGCAAAAACTACTTATAATGAAAAAAACTAAACCTACTATTGTTTTATTTGCTGCTCTTATTGCATTATTATCAAACACTATTTTCGCTCAAAATATTCATGGACAAGCGACTTATCACTATAAAACGACCATTGATATAAATAAAATGAGAAGCCGACAATTAAGTGAACAACAAAAAAAGATAATAGCCAACCGTATGAAGCATGTGTTGGAGAAAACGTATGTGCTAAATTTTAATCAATCAGAATCAGTATACATCGAAGAAAATTCTAATCAACAAGAAGGCTTTGAAATGATGACAGATGGCTCATCTTTTAAAAAAATGTATAAAAATATTGAAGAGAGTAAGCTTCTTGTGGAGCAAAAATTTTTTGGAGAGACATTTTTAATAGATGATTCTTTAACAGAAATAGAATGGAAAACAGGTGAAGAAACCAAGCAAATAGGGGAACATACCTGTAATAAAGCAACTATTGTAAATCATGTCGTGCAAGAGGATGGTACTTCTGTAGCAACAACTATTACAGCTTGGTATGCTAAGGAAATACCAGTAAGTCAAGGGCCATCAGAATATTGGGGGTTACCAGGCTTAATTTTAGAGGTGAGTACAGATAAAATTTCTATTCTGTGTTCTAAATTAACTCTGAATCCTTCAGAAGGTACAGAAATTATAAAACCTATTGATGGAAAAAAAGTTACTAAAGACCAGTATGCTGAGATAGTAAAAAAGAAATTGACAGAAATACGAAAACTATAATATAGTACTAAAAAAGGCCTCCTAAATTGGAGGCCTTTTTTATAGGTTGAATGCTTGTTTTATGGTGTCAACATAATCAAGTTTTTCCCAAGTAAAAAGCTCAACATCTAAGCTGGTGCTTTCTCCGTTAGGTTGTGTAAAAGTTTTTTTAACAGTTTCATTTTTTCTTCCCATGTGGCCATAAGCTGCTGTTTCGCTATACATAGGTTGTCTTAGGTTTAGTCTATTTTCAATGGCTGCAGGACGCATATCAAAAATTTCAGAAACTTTTTGAGCTATTTCACCATCTGTTAAGTTTACCTTGCTAGTTTGGTATGTGTCAACAAAAATCCCCATAGGTTCTACAACACCAATGGCGTAACTTACTTGCACTAGAATTTCATCGCAAACACCTGCTGCAACTAAATTTTTAGCAATATGTCTTGTGGCATAAGCAGCACTTCTATCTACTTTACTAGGATCTTTCCCGGAAAAAGCACCACCACCATGAGCGCCTTTTCCGCCATAAGTATCTACGATAATCTTTCGTCCTGTTAAGCCTGTGTCACCATGAGGTCCACCAATAACAAATTTTCCGGTAGGGTTTATATGATATTTAATGTTGTCGTTAAATAAAGTTTGTATATGTTTTGGAAGTTTAGCTATAACTCGCGGAATTAAAATACGTTTAATATCCTCACGAATTTTACGTAGCATCGTGTCGTCTTCATCAAAATTATCGTGCTGCGTAGAAACAACAATAGCGTCTATGCGTTGCGGTACATTATCATCGCTATATTCTATTGTTACCTGTGCTTTCGAATCTGGGCGTAAATAGGTGATTTCTTTATTTTCTCTTCGTAAAGCTGCTAATTCTTTTAAAATAGTATGCGATAAATCTAATGCTAATGGCATGTAGTTATCGGTTTCTTTGGTGGCATAACCAAACATCATACCTTGATCTCCCGCGCCTTGTTCTTCTTTGTTGTTGCGATCAACACCGCGATTTATGTCGTCAGATTGTTCGTGAATAGCCGAGAGTACACCGCAAGAATTCCCGTCGAACATATATTCGCCTTTTGTATAGCCTATTTTGTTTATAACATCTCTGGCTATTTGTTGAACGTCTAAATAAGTGTTCGATTTAACTTCACCAGCTAAGATAACTTGACCAGTGGTAACTAGAGTTTCACAGGCTACTTTAGAATCTTTGTCAAAAGCGAGGAAGTTATCAATTAGGGCATCGCTTATTTGATCTGCTATTTTATCTGGGTGTCCTTCAGAAACACTTTCAGATGTGAATAAATATGGCATCTTAAAGTTTTTTTTATGTTTTTAACTGAATTGCAGAGAGAATACTAAAGGAGTAAAGGTTACTGCTTTAGCATTTTTTAATGAGGTTGCAATCAGTTCAAATCTTTCCTCAAAAAATTATCGGAGCAAAAGTACAAATAATTATGTTTCTGAAAAATGAACACGTTGTATTTTAATAAAAAAAAGAAAACCCTGAAGGTTACTTCAGGGCTTTCAATCAACATAAAAAAACTAATCAAGGGCATGATTAATCATGAATTTCTCTTTGTCGTTTCCCAGGATACGCTATTGTGCCGTGTTCTGAAAGGTCTAATCCTTGTATTTCTTCTTCTTTAGAAACACGAAGACCCATAGTCTTTTTTAGTATAAAGAAGAACACAAATGCAATAATTGACGCCCATAAAGCATATGATAACACACCTATGGCCTGAGAACTAAGTTGCGCAGTGCCACCTCCATTAAATAATCCAATTCCTTTACCTTTGTCAACACCCCAAAGTCCTATAACGAGTGTTCCCCATGCTCCGGCAACACCGTGAACTGATACTGCGCCTACGGCATCGTCAATTTTAAGTTTGCTTTCTATAAATTCCATCGAGAATACCACAAGAATACCGCCAATTAGGCCAGCTAATACAGCGCCACCTTCAGTCATATTACCACATCCAGCTGTTATACTTACCAATCCTGCTAAAGCACCATTAAGTGTCATGTCTAGATTGGGTTTTCCGTCTTTAAACCATGTTGTAAAAAGAGCTCCTAATGCTCCGGCGCTAGCTGATAAGTTAGTAACCAAAATAACCATTGATGCGCTAACAGCATCATTGCCACCCCAAGCAAGTTGTGAACCACCATTAAAGCCAAACCAACCTAACCAAAGTATAAAAACGCCTAATGTGGCTAATAGTTTATTATGACCAGGTATTATTACAGGTTTGCCGTTAATATATTTTCCCATTCTTGGGCCAACAATGCAGGCGCCTACTAAAGCAGCCCAGCCACCAACTGAGTGAACAATAGAAGATCCTGCAAAATCAATAAAAGGTGTATCAAGATTGGCTAACCAGCCATTACTGTTCCATTGCCAACCGCCAGCTATGGGATAAATTAGGGCTGTCATAACTAAAGAGAATACAATGTAAGTAGAGTATTTAGTTCTGCCAGCAATAGCCCCAGAAACTATAGTTGCTGCTGTAGCACAAAAAACTGTTTGAAAAAATAAATCTGCAGGGCCTTGATTAAACATAAAACCGTCCCATCCTATCCAGCCATTAGAGGTGCCATACATTAGCGAATATCCTATCAGCCAATAGACTAGAGAACCTACGGCAATATCTAATATGTTTTTCATAGCAATATTCACAACATTTTTTGATCGTGTCATGCCAGATTCTACTAAAGTAAAACCAGATTGCATAAAGAATACAAGAATACCAGAAATAAGTATCCATAACATTCCCATGTCTCCTTTTGTTGCTAAAACCTCTTGATTTGTTAATAATGATGAAAAGATAATAGGGTACATTTTGTTAATTAAAATTGCTGATTCGTATACTTTTTTAGTTGCTTAGTTTTTAAAACTAAAAATTGATTGTTTTTTGGTAAATCTATGTAAAAAACGTTTATTAGGTTGTTTATTTTGGGGGTGATTTTTAAATTTTTGTTGTTTTTTTATTTTTACCCCTTTAAAAATAAAGGGTGTTTATTATATGTGGTGTTTTTTGTTGATTCTTTAATTGAATTGTCTTTTTAGCAAAAGCAAGATCATTTTTTTAAAAGAGTTTTAGGGTATAGTAAGTTTCATTTTAAAACCATGTTAATAGTATGGTAATTTTAGAGGTGTAATTTTATGATTTTAATAATTCAATAAAGCCAAATTAGATATAGTGTAATTCTTTTTGGGTATGATGTTTTTTTGTTTAAGACCTTGTACATTAGTTAGTTCAATATTTTTTTAACAACATATAAAGGCTATTATGGAAAAGCAAGGGTTATATTTGCCAGAATTTGAACACGATAATTGTGGAGCAGGATTTATTTGCAGTTTAACCGGAAGTCGTTCAAATGATATTATTCACAAAGCATTAGAGATTCTTGTTAAACTAGAGCATCGAGGAGCTGTAAATGCTGACGGAAAAACAGGTGATGGAGCAGGTATTTTAATTGATGTACCTCATGTGTTTTTTAAAGAGAACTGTGATTTTAATCTCCCAGAACTAGGTAGCTATGCCGTTGGTAATATGTTTTTACCAAAAAAGGAAAACCAAATGCAATATTGTATTAATGTTTTCAACGATGCTATAAATAGCCAAGGACTTAAAATTTTAGGTTGGAGAAATGTGCCTGTAGATAGTTCAGTTTTAGGGCAAGTTGCAGCAACTGCAGAGCCTTTTATAAAACAAGTGTTTGTTGGTAAGGCAAGTGAGGAACAAACAGAGTTTGAGTTCAACTTAAAACTTTTCGCAGCGCGTAAAATCGCAGAGCATGATATTTATGGCTCCAAACTGTCGCAAGCATCATATTTTTACTTTCCAAGCTTATCTACAAAAACGATTATATACAAAGGACTTTTAAAGCCGGAAGACATCAGTTTATACTATAAGGACCTAATAAATCCGTTATTGGATGCTAAACTGGCTTTGGTACATCAACGATTTTCAACCAATACATTCCCAACTTGGGATTTAGCACAACCGTTTCGTTATATGTGTCACAATGGTGAAATCAACACACGTCGAGGTAATGTGTCACGTATGTTTTCTCGTGAAGAACTCATGCAAAGCGATTGGTTTGGGCCAGATATAAAAAAGATTTTTCCAACGGTTTTAAATGGGAAATCAGATTCTGCCCAAATGGATATGGTTGTAGAGTTCTTATTAATGACTGGTCGTTCGCTTCCTGAAGTTATGATGATGTTGGTGCCAGAGGCATGGGAAAAATACAAGGACATGTCTGACGAGAAAAAAGCCTTCTACGAATTTAACTCTTGTTTAATGGAGCCTTGGGATGGTCCTGCATCTATTCCTTTTACTGATGGAAATTATATAGGTGCGGTTTTAGATAGAAACGGATTACGACCATCAAGATATACAGTTACAAAATCGGGTTACGTGATTATGTCTTCTGAAACTGGAGTTATGGATATCAAACCAGAAAATGTTGAATATCACGGGCGTTTAGAGCCAGGAAAAATGTTTTTGGTTGATATGAACGAAGGTCGTATTGTAAATGACGAAGAAATCAAAAATAAAATTGTTAGTAAGTATCCTTATCGTAAGTGGCTGGATAAAAATTTAACCAGATTAAAAGATATAAAGTATAGTGATTACCAAATTACGCACAACGAAATAGAGCTAAATACACGCCAGCAGATATTTGGATACACGAAAGAAGATGTAAATACCATTATTTTACCAATGGCTTCCAAAGCAAAAGAACCAATTGGTTCAATGGGTTCTGATGCACCAATTGCAGTATTATCAGAGCGTCCACAGTTAATTTATAATTATTTCAAGCAGTTATTTGCGCAGGTTACCAATCCGCCTTTGGACGGTATTCGAGAAGAAATGATTACAGATATCAGCTTAACACTTGGTCGCGATTATAATCTATTTGATATTAACGAAAAGCACTGTCGAAAATTAAAAATTCAAAATCCGGTTATTTCAAAACAAGATTTAGATAAACTCATTAATTACAAAGGCAAAGAAGATTATAATGTTGAGGTTATTTCAATGCTTTATGATGTTAATGAACGTACTAATGGTCTGGAAAAAGCACTTGAAAGATTGGTGCAACAAGCATCAAAAGCTATAGATAATGGCGTGAGTATTATTGTGCTTTCCGATAGAAATGTCACTCAAGGAAAAGCGCCAATTCCTGCTTTATTGGCTTGTTCTTATGTAAACCATGGTTTGTATGGTTTAGGTAAACGTTCAAAAGCGAGTTTGATAATTGAGTCTGCCGAACCTCGCGAAGTGCATCATTTTGCATTATTGTTTGGGTTTGGAGCTAGTGCAATCAATCCGTATATGGTAAATGAAATTATCGAAAGTCATTTACCGGATTTAAATTTAGAGTTTGAAGAAGCAATTCGAAATTACAACAAATCCGTTGGTCAGGGTATCTTAAAAGTGATGAACAAAATAGGAATTTCAACATTAAATTCTTATCGAGGCGCACAATTGTTTGAATGTATCGGAATCAACTCAAACGTCGTAAATAAATATTTCCCAAACACACCAACACGAATTGAAGGCGTTGGACTTATGGAACTTGAAAAAGAAATCTACAAACGTTATCAAGTAGCTTTTGAAACGCAGGATATTGCTGGCGATTTAGATTTGCAAATTGGTGGCGAATATCGTTGGAGGCGTAATGGCGAAAAACACATG
Organism: Mangrovimonas cancribranchiae; assembly: GCF_037126245.1. NCBI lineage: Bacteria > Pseudomonadati > Bacteroidota > Flavobacteriia > Flavobacteriales > Flavobacteriaceae > Mangrovimonas > Mangrovimonas cancribranchiae. The sequence continues at coordinate 2,364,684 of NZ_CP136925.1, read as the reverse complement.
TTTAATCCGTTATCGGTTGCAAAATTACAGCAAGCGGTTCGAGAAAATAACCCAACAACCTATAAAGAATATTCAGAGTTAGTGAACAATCAATCCAAGGCATTAATGACTATTCGCGGGATGTTTGAATTCACAAATTACGACCCAATTCCTATTGAAGAAGTTGAGCCTTGGACAGAAATCGTGAAGCGTTTTAAAACAGGAGCCATGTCTTATGGTTCCATCAGTAAAGAAGCTCATGAAAATTTAGCCATTGCAATGAATCGTATTGGCGGAAAAAGTAACTCTGGAGAAGGAGGCGAAGATGAAACACGCTTTTATAAAGATGCTGCTGGCGATTGGAAAAACAGCGCAATTAAGCAAGTAGCTTCTGGGCGTTTTGGAGTCACATCTAATTACTTAAGTAATGCCAAAGAAATTCAAGTAAAAATAGCACAAGGCGCAAAACCAGGTGAAGGCGGACAATTACCAGGGCCAAAAGTCAATCCGGCAATTGCCAAAACTAGAAATTCTACACCTTATGTAGGGCTGATTTCGCCACCGCCACATCACGATATTTATTCTATTGAAGATTTATCGCAACTTATTTACGATTTAAAATCGGCTAATAGAGAAGCGCGTATTAATGTAAAATTAGTATCTGAAGTTGGAGTAGGAACCGTTGCTGCTGGAGTTGTAAAAGCTAAAGCAGATGTAATTTTAATTTCAGGTTTTGATGGTGGAACAGGAGCATCACCATTAACTTCCTTAAAACACGCTGGTTTACCATGGGAATTAGGAATTGCCGAAGCGCAACAAACTTTGGTAATGAACGATTTGAGAAATCGTGTGGTTTTAGAATGCGATGGACAATTAAAAACAGGACGAGATGTAGCAATAGCTTGTTTGTTAGGCGCTGAAGAATTTGGGTTTGCAACGGCGCCTTTAGTAGCTTCCGGTTGTGTAATGATGCGGGTGTGTCATTTAAACACATGTCCTGTCGGAATAGCAACGCAAAATCCAGAGCTTCGTAAAAAGTTCAAAGGAAAACCAGAGCACGTAGTGAATTATATGTATTTCATTGCTGAAGAATTACGTCAAATTATGGCTAAGCTTGGTTTTAGAACTGTCAATGAAATGGTTGGTCAAGTACAAAAATTAAGTCGTACAAAAGCTATTGAACATTATAAAGCCAAAGGTTTGGATTTAACGCCAATTCTTCATGAAGTGCCGGTGAAATCTGATACAAAACGGTATAACACTACAACACAAGAACATGATTTAGATAAACATTTAGATTTTAAAATTATAGAAAAGTCACATCCAGCGTTGTTCCGTAAAGAAAAAACAGTTTTAGAGTCAAAAATCACCAATCGTGATCGCGCTTTCGGAGCAATTTTAAGTAACGAAATTTCAAAAATTTATGGCGCACAAGGTTTACCGGACAACACTTTAAAAATCAATTTTACAGGTGCTGCAGGACAAAGCTTTGGTGCGTTTGCAACAAAAGGTTTAACCTTGGTTATTAATGGTAACTCTAATGATTATTTAGGAAAAGGATTATCTGGTGCAAAAATAGCGGTAAAAGTTCCTGACGAGTCTACTTTAGTGCCTGAAGAAAACATAATCATTGGTAATGTAGCGCTTTACGGTGCAACATCTGGTGAAGCTTATATTAACGGAAAAGCGGGCGAGCGTTTTTGTGTGCGTAATTCAGGTGCAAGTGCTGTTGTAGAAGGTATTGGAGATCATGGTTGCGAATATATGACTGGCGGACGTGCAGTGATTTTAGGTGAAGTTGGCCGTAATTTTGGAGCAGGAATGAGTGGCGGAATTGCATATATCTACGATCCAAAAAATACCTTTGAGCAACATTGTAATAAAGAAGGATTAAATCTTGATCCAGTTGAAACTGCTGAAGATATTTCAGAATTAAAAGACTTAATAGAGAATCATTACAACGCAACATTAAGTCCGTTAGCACAACGTATTCTCGAAAATTGGCAAACAGAATTGCCAAAATTCATTAAGGTATTACCAGAAGAATACAGACAAGCATTAATAAAAATAGCAGAAGAGCAAACTGTAAAAGCGTAAGATTATGGGAAAGACAACAGGGTTTTTAGAATATAAAAGAGAGGACGAAGGTTATTTAAAAGTAGAAAAACGTCTTAAAAATTATAAAGAATTTACAGTGCCTTTAAAAGAGGAAAAACTCAAAAATCAAGGCGCTAGATGTATGGATTGTGGTATTCCGTTTTGTCATAGCGGTTGTCCGTTGGGTAATTTAATTCCGGATTTTAACGATAAAGTCTATAAAGGGCGATGGAAAGAAGCAGCACAAATTTTACATGCAACTAATAACTTTCCAGAGTTTACAGGTCGTTTGTGTCCAGCACCTTGTGAAGAAGCATGCGTTTTAGGTATTAACGAAGACCCAGTAACCATTGAAAATATTGAAAAAAATATTGCTGAAGTCGCCTTTAAAGAAGGTTGGGTAGAAGCACATCCGCCAAAACATCGTACGGGTAAAAAAGTTGCTGTTGTAGGTTCTGGACCATCAGGTTTAGCAGCAGCTCAGCAATTAAATAGAGCAGGACATTTGGTAACGGTTTTTGAGCGCGACGCAAAAGTTGGCGGTTTGTTGCGTTACGGTATTCCCGACTTTAAGTTAGAAAAGAAAGTCATTGATAGGCGTATTAAAATTCTTGAAGACGAAGGCATAACATTCAAAACCAATGCTCATGTTGGACAAAATATAAGTGTCGAAACGATTAAAGCAGATTTTGATGCGATTCTTTTATGTGGCGGCGCGACAGTTAGGCGAAATATTCCTATAAAAGGAAACCATCTAAAAGGTGTGCATCAAGCAATGGAATTTCTAAAGAAAAACAACCAATATGTTGATGGATTGATAGGTGAAGATGAAATTATTTCAGCTAAAGACAAAAAAGTAATCGTCATTGGTGGTGGCGATACTGGTAGCGATTGTATAGGTACAAGTAATCGTCATGGTGCAACATCTGTAACAAATTTTGAGATTTTAAGTAAACCAACCAAAGGTCGTCCAGCACATCAACCTTGGCCTTATTGGCCTATGCGCTTAAAAACTACAACATCACATAAAGAAGGTGTAGAGCGCTTTTTTAGTATTTCTACTAAAGAGTTTTTAGGTGATAAAAACGGAAATTTAGTTGGTTTAAAAACGGTTGAAGTCGAATGGATTTTTAAAGAAGGCGAAAGACCAGAACTAAAAGAATTACCTGGAACAGAACAAACTTGGGACTGCGATTTAGCATTGTTAGCACTTGGTTTTACTGGTGCCGAAAAAACTTTAGCAGAACAATTTGGTTTAGAAATGGATTTTAGAACCAACATCAAAGCAACCGAAAAAGATTATGCAACTAATGTAAAAGGTATTTTTACTGCAGGAGATATGCGTCGTGGTCAGTCGTTAATTGTCTGGGCAATTTCCGAAGGTCGTCAAGCAGCACATCACGTAGATGCCTTTTTAATGGGAAAATCTAATTTACCATTAAAAGAAGAAGGCGATTTACCTAGAGTGTAATTTGGATTTTAATTAAATAATTTCAATATTTGATTATCAAGATGAACAAACAGATCGTAAATATCATTTCAATTATTAGCATTGTGATTATTAAATCACGGTGGTAAGGAATGGTATCTATTATTTTAGAATAAATAAAAAAGCCTTCCTTTTTCAGGAAGGCTTTTTTGTTGGCTTCATTTCAAATTGAAATTTATAAGTTTTCAAATTAAACAAGCTTCTGAACATCATATTTAAAATTATTTAAACTTCTCATTGTCAGCTATTTGGGTGGTTGTGTTTGAGGCTGACTTTAGTCTGATACTTAATATTTTAGAAGTTGCCAGAAGTCAAATTATTAATTTAGATAATTATTTTAAAAACAACATAAAGACTATATGAGTCAACTAAATAAATACAGTAAAACAGTAACACAAGATCCTACGCAACCAGCTGCACAAGCCATGTTGCACGCCATAGGATTAACCAAAGAAGATTTTTATAAACCCATTATTGGTATTGCAAGTACAGGTTATGAAGGTAATCCGTGCAACATGCACTTAAATGACTTAGCAAAATTAGCTAAGCAAGGCACAAAAAATGAAGACGTTGTAGGCTTAATTTTTAATACCATTGGTGTAAGTGATGGTATTTCTATGGGTACACCAGGTATGCGATATTCTTTGCCGTCACGAGATATTATTGCCGACTCTATGGAAACCGTTGTGCAAGCTATGAGTTATGATGGACTAATAACCGTTGTTGGTTGTGACAAAAATATGCCAGGCGCATTAATGGCGATGATTCGATTAGATAGACCAAGTATTTTGGTGTATGGAGGAACTATTGATTCTGGTTGCCATAACGGAAAAAAACTAGACGTCGTTTCCGCTTTCGAAGCTTGGGGAAGCAAAGTCGCTGGTACAATGAATGAAAGCGAATATCAAAATATAGTTGAAAAAGCTTGTCCTGGCGCTGGTGCTTGTGGCGGAATGTACACAGCAAATACGATGGCGTCAGCAATCGAAGCTTTAGGAATGACATTACCTTTCAATTCATCAAATCCAGCAACTGGCGAAGAGAAAAAACAAGAAGCCATAAAAGCTGGCGAAGCGATGAGATTATTAATCGAAAAAGATATTAAACCAAGTGATATAATTACACGCAAATCTTTAGAAAACGCTATTCGTTTGGTGACTATTTTAGGCGGATCGACCAATGCAGTGCTTCACTTTTTGGCAATTGCACGAGCGGCGAATATTAATTTCACATTAAAAGATTTTCAAAATATCAGTGATAATACACCTTTTTTAGCCGATTTAAAACCTAGCGGAAAATACCTAATGGAAGACGTACATCGCGTTGGTGGTATTCCTGCTGTATTAAAATATCTGTTGAACAAAGGCTTAATCCATGGTGATTGTTTAACCGTTACCGGAAAAACGTTGGCAGAAAATTTATTTGATATTGAAGATTTAACCGAAGGTCAAGACGTGATAAAACCAATTGAAGAACCAATAAAAATTTCAGGACACTTGCGTATGTTGTATGGTAATTTAGCCGAAGACGGAAGTGTTGCAAAAATCACAGGAAAAGAAGGATTACGCTTTCGCGGAAAAGCAAAAGTATTTGAAGGTGAATATGCAGCAAACGATGGTATTAGAGATGGTAAAGTAGAAAAAGGAGATGTAGTTGTCATTAGATACGAAGGACCAAAAGGCGGACCAGGAATGCCAGAAATGCTTAAACCAACTGCTGCCATTATGGGTGCAGGTTTAGGTAAAGACGTAGCGTTAATTACCGATGGACGTTTTTCTGGCGGAACACACGGTTTTGTCGTTGGTCACATTACGCCAGAAGCTCAAGATGGTGGTACAATCGCATTAGTTAAAAATGGCGATTTTATCACAATAGATGCTGAAACCAATTCCATTCAACTTGAAGTTTCAGAAGAAGAATTATCACAAAGAAAACAATCATGGATAGCACCAGAATTAAAATTTAATCGTGGTGTCCTTTATAAATATGCTAAAACGGTGTCGTCTGCATCCAAAGGTTGTGTAACCGACGAGTTTTAGAATAGAAACTAATTAACGCCATACTAATTTATGGAAACAAAAACGATAAAAAACAACGAGCAATCTACTTCAAAAACTATTCGCATTTCGGGTAGCGAAGCGGTTGTTCGAAGCTTAATAGCAGAAGGAGTAGATGTGCTTTACGGTTATCCCGGCGGCGCTATTATGCCGGTTTATGATGAGTTGTATAAATTTCAAAACGAAATTCATCATGTCTTAACACGTCACGAGCAAGGCGCTACACACGCAGCACAAGGTTACGCGCGCATTTCTGGTAAAGTTGGTGTCGCTATGGCAACTTCTGGTCCTGGCGCAACCAACTTAATCACAGGTATTGCAGATGCGCAAATAGATAGCACGCCAATGGTGTGTATTACCGGTCAAGTTGGCTCGCATTTATTAGGTAGCGATGCGTTTCAAGAAACCGATATTGTTGGTATCTCTACACCTGTTACCAAATGGAATCATCAAGTCACAAAAGCTTCAGAAATTCCTGAAGTCATTGCTAAAGCGTTTTATATTGCAAAAAGTGGTCGTCCTGGTCCTGTTTTAATAGATATTACGAAGGATGCGCAGTTTGAAGAATTCGATTTTAAATACGAAAAATGTACAGGAATTAGAAGTTACAAACCAATTCCTGAAACCAATCAAGTTGATTTGCAAGCTGCTGCAGATTTAATAAATAACGCAAAAAAACCTCTTGTTGTTTGGGGACAAGGTGTGATTTTAGGTGAAGCTGAAGCTGAATTTAAAGCTGTTATCGAAAAAGCAAGTTTGCCATCGGCTTGGACTATTTTAGGTGCTTCGGCAATTCCTTCAACACATCCATTAAATGTCGGCATGGTTGGTATGCACGGTAATTATGCCCCAAATGTTTTAACTAACGAATGTGATGTTTTAATCGCAATCGGAATGCGTTTTGACGATCGTGTTACTGGAAATTTAGCTACATACGCTAAACAAGCTAAAGTGATTCATTTTGAAATTGATCCTGCTGAGATTGATAAAAATGTAAAAACAGATGTTGCTGTTTTAGGAAATTCAAAAGAGACTTTGACTGCAATTCTTCCGTTTTTAAAAGAAAATTCGCATACAGAATGGCATCAAAAATTTAAAGATTTATATCAAGTTGAATTTGATAAAGTCATAAGAAACGATTTACATCCAACAAAAGATGGCTTGACTATGGGTGAAGTGCTTAAAGAGATTAATGAGCAATCCAAAGGTGAAGCCGCAATAGTTAGCGATGTTGGTCAACACCAAATGATTGCATGTCGTTATGCCGATTTCAATGTCTCAAAAAGTAATATTACGTCTGGCGGATTAGGTACTATGGGATTTGCTTTACCAGCTGCGATTGGTGCAAAAATGGGCGCACCAGAACGCGACGTGGTGATGATTGCTGGTGATGGTGGTTACCAAATGACCATCCAAGAATTAGGAACCATTTTTCAAACCAAAGTACCAGTAAAAATTGTGGTATTAAACAACAATTTTTTAGGTATGGTAAGACAGTGGCAACAGCTGTTTTTTGATAAGCGTTATGCCTCTACAGAAATGGAAAATCCAGATTTTGTTGCAATTGCAAAAGGCTATCATATTGATGCTAAAAGCGTGTCTAAAAGAGAAGATTTAGCCAATGCAGTAAAAGAAATGATGGAAACTAAAGGTCCGTATTTCTTAGAAGTTATGGTTGAAAAAGAAGACAATGTATTCCCGATGATACCAACAGGTGCAAGTGTTTCAGACGTAAGATTAGAGTAATTATGAGTGAAAATAAATTATATACCGTTTCTATTTATACCGAAAATAATATCGGACTATTAAACCGTATTTCGGCAATATTTCAACGTAGACACATCAATATTGAGAGTATAAATTCTTCAGCTTCAGAAATCGAAAATGTGTCTAAATGGACCATTGTGGTGAAGTTAACCGAGGACCAAATGAAAAAAATTATTGGTCAAATAGAAAAACAGGTTGAGGTGATTAAAGCTTATTATCACACTGAAGAAGAGATTATTTATCAAGAATCTTGTCTATTCAAAATCAAATCAGATTTATTGTTTGAAGAGCGACAAATTCAAAATATTATTAAAGAAAGTAACGCCAGAATCGTCACTGTAAATAAAGCGTTTTTTGTGCTTGAAAAATCAGGAAGACGAAGCGAAATAGAATTATTACACAGAGAATTAAGTGCATTTGGAATTTTACAATTCACTCGTTCTGGACGAATTGCAGTCACCAAAACACCAATGGAAATAACTAAAATGTTGGAAGCTTTTCAACACTAAAAACAAACAAAAATGGCAAATTATTTTAACACATTACCATTAAGAAAACAATTAGAACAATTAGGAAAATGCAGATTTATGGACGCTTCAGAATTTGAAGATGGTGTAGCTGCATTAAAAGATAAAAAAATAGTCATCGTAGGTTGTGGCGCACAAGGCTTAAACCAAGGATTAAACATGAGAGATTCTGGTTTAGATATTTCTTATGCTTTGCGCCAACAAGCTATAGATGAAAAACGTGCGTCGTATAAAAACGCAACCGATAACGGTTTTAATGTTGGAACTTATGACGATTTAATTCCAACAGCAGATTTGGTTTTAAACTTAACACCAGATAAGCAACATACAGATGTAGTAAATCAAGTGATGCCTTTAATGAAAAAAGGCGCAACGTTAAGCTACTCGCATGGGTTTAATATTGTTGAAGAAGGTACGCAAATCCGTAAAGATATTACGGTAATTATGGTTGCGCCAAAATGTCCAGGTACCGAAGTGCGCGAGGAATACAAACGTGGTTTTGGTGTGCCAACATTAATTGCTGTGCATCCAGAAAACGATCCAGAAAATAAAGGTTGGGCGCAAGCAAAAGCTTACGCAGTTGCTACTGGTGGTGATCGCGCTGGTGTTTTAGAATCGTCTTTTGTGGCTGAGGTAAAATCTGATTTAATGGGCGAGCAAACTATTTTATGTGGTTTGTTACAAACTGGTGCAATTTTATCTTTTGATAAAATGGTTGCCGAAGGAATTGATGCGGGTTATGCTGCGAAATTAATTCAGTTTGGTTGGGAAACTATTACTGAAGCTTTAAAACATGGCGGAATTACAAACATGATGGATAGATTGTCAAATCCTTCAAAAATCAAGGCATTTGAATTGTCTGAAGAATTAAAAACTATCATGCGTCCGTTATTCGAAAAACATATGGACGATATCATTTCTGGTCATTTCTCAAAAACCATGATGGAAGATTGGGCAAATGATGATGTAAATCTTTTAAAATGGCGAGCAGCAACTGGTGAAACTGCTTTTGAAAAAACCGAATTAACTTCAGATCACATCACAGAACAAGAGTATTTTGATCATGGTGTGTTATTAGTAGCATTTGTAAAATCTGGTGTAGAACTAGCTTTTGAAACTATGGTAAGCGCAGGAATAATCGAAGATTCTGCTTACTATGAATCGTTACACGAATTACCATTAATAGCAAATACCATTGCACGTAAAAAGTTATTTGAAATGAATCGCGTAATTTCAGATACTGCTGAATATGGTTGTTATTTATTTGATCATGCTTGTAAACCATTATTAGCAGATTTTATGAAAACGGTAAATACTTCAGTAATAGGAAAGTCATTTTCAACAAAAACAGGTGTTGATAATATCGAATTAATCAAAGTGAATGATGCCATTAGAAATCACCCCATCGAAACCGTTGGCAAACGTCTTCGTGCCGCAATGACAGCAATGAAAGTGATAAAAACTGAAGCTAAAGAAGAAACTGTTTTAGCTTAAAAACAAACCAATGCAAACGCAAACCATTTATTCTCCTAAATTAAAAGCAGTAGAAGCTGCAGCTGAAAAGTTACATGATGTTGCAGCGGTTACACCGCTAACAACAAGCTTTAGATACTCTAAAGAATTTGACTGTAATATCATGTTTAAACGTGAAGATTTGCAGCAAGTACGCTCTTATAAAATTAGAGGCGCTTACAATAAAATGTCTTCGTTATCAGCTTCAGAAGTAAAAAATGGTATTGTTTGTGCTAGTGCTGGTAACCACGCGCAAGGTGTTGCTTTGTCCTGTAAATTATTAAAAATTAAAGGAACTATTTATATGCCTGCTCCAACGCCAAAACAAAAGATAGAGCAGGTAAAAATGTTTGGTGAAGATTACATTGAAATTATTCTTGAAGGCGATACTTTTGATGATTCTTATCATCTTGCTATGGAGGAATGCCAACGTCTTTCAAAAGCATTTATCCATCCATTTAACGATGAAAAAGTTATCGAAGGTCAAGCTACAGTTGGGTTAGAAATTATAGATCAAGCACAACATCCAATACATTATGTGTTTGTGCCCGTTGGTGGTGGCGGATTATCAGCTGGATTATCAACAATATTTAAAGAATTATCGCCACAAACTAAAATTATTGGGGTAGAACCTTTAGGCGCGCCTTCCATGAAAACGTCGATTGAAAATCAAAAAAACACACAACTTAATCACATCGAAAAGTTTGTAGATGGCGCAGCAGTGCAACGCGTAGGCGATTTAAATTTTGAAATTTGTAAATCAAATTTAGATCAAATGGTAACAGTTGCCGAAGGCAAAGTGTGTCAAACTATTTTGGATTTATACAATAAAGATGCTATTGTGGTTGAGCCTGCTGGCGCATTAAGTATTTCAACTTTAAGTGATTTTAAAGAAGAAATTAAAGGTAAAAATGTGGTTTGTGTGGTAAGTGGAAGTAATAATGATATTACACGTACTGCCGAGATAAAAGAACGTGCGTTATTGTACTCAAATTTAAAGCATTATTTTATTGTGAAGTTTCCGCAACGTGCAGGCGCATTGAAAGAATTTGTAGTAGATATTTTAGGACCAAACGATGACATTGCACATTTTGAGTATACAAAAAAATCTAACCGAGATACAGGTTCAGCTGTTGTAGGTATAGAGTTAAAGTTTAAAGAAGATTTAGAGCCTTTAATTACTAAAATGAAAGCTAGAAATTTTTACGGTGATTATTTAAACAACAAACCCGATTTGTTTCAGTTTTTAGTGTAACACTTAAAAGTATATAATATAAAAAAGCACCTTATTAAGGTGCTTTTTTCCCGATTACAATTAAAAATAACTAATCAACAAACTAAATAATCGTGGACTGGCCTAAATGAATATTTGCAAAATTTAGATTAGTGTCTTTTGGGTGACTAATAAAGTCTTCTATAAAGTTGCCAACCTTATCGGTTGTGATGTTTTCATGTTTTGAGTTTAAATCTGGTGTTGTAATTTGTAATTGTAGCGACTTTTCAACACCAAGTCTAATCATATTAGCTTCATTATGTAGCTTAAAATGATCTAGTAGCATAGCGGCCGATAAAATAGAAGCTACAGGATTGGCAATGCCTTTGCCTTTAGCTTGTGGATAAGAGCCATGTATGGGTTCAAACATAGCGTGTTTATCACCTACCGATGCCGATGCTAATAACCCAATACTACCACCAATAACACTAGCTTCATCACTTATAATATCGCCAAACATATTTTCGGTTAAAATAACATCAAACTGTTTTGGGTTTAATATCATTTGCATGGCAGCATTATCTACAAATAAGAAATCTAATTCTACATCAGAATAGTGTTCGGAAACTTGTTTAACTACTTTTCGCCACAAACGAGACGTTTCTAAAACATTAGCCTTGTCGACTAAAGTTACTTTTTTACGTCTAGTTTGAGCAGCTTTAAAAGCTAAGTGAGCAATGCGCTCTATTTCTTCTTTAGAGTATTCGCATAAATCTGAAGCAACAGTTTCTGTATCGTTAAGTTTTTTCTCGCCAAAATAAATGCCGCCAGTTAATTCACGGTAAATGCTAATATCAGTACCTTTAATATTCTCTTCTTTTAAGGGCGATTTATCCAATAACATGTCGTAAGCTTTTACAGGACGAATATTTGCGAACAAACCTAGTTCTTTTCTAAGCTTTAATAAACCTTGTTCTGGACGGATTTTTGCATTAGGATTGTTGTCGTATTTTGGATCGCCAATAGCTCCAAAAAGTACAGCGTCGCTTTGTTTACATAGGTTCAATGTCGTGTCAGGAAGTGGTGATCCAGTTTCATCTATAGCTATGGCACCAACGGGTGCTTGTTTAAAAGTAAATGTATGATCAAACTCTAAAGCAATGGCTTGAAGCACTTTTATAGCTTGCTCCGTAACTTCGGGTCCAATACCATCTCCAGGCAATACAGCAATGTTTAGTTTCATAAAATTGTAATTTGTTAGTTCTTTTATCTTTGTTTTTGGCGTTTCCCTTTCGGGTCGTGCTTTCGCTCTCGCTTTTTTGTATTTCAAAAAGAGCTCAAACAATCGCTCAATCACTAACGCGCCATTTCAAAAGCTTTAATTGCTTCTTTTTTACTTAATAAATAATCTATATCGTCATACCCATTAATCATACATGTTTTTTTGTATGGATCAATGTCGAAATGGGTCTTTAAATCGGTGTTTTTAATAGTTAATGTTTGCGCTTTTAAATCGACAATAAGTTTTGTTTCCGGGTGTGTTTTAATAAGGGAGAATAACTCTTTTAAAAATGCTTTTGAAACTTGTAACGGTAATAACCCATTGTTTAAGGCATTGCCTTTAAAAATATCGGCAAAAAAGCTAGAGATAACCACTTTAAACCCATATCCTGTTAATGCCCAAGCGGCGTGTTCGCGACTAGAGCCACAACCAAAATTATTGCCAGAAACCAATATGCTGCCGCTATATTTTGGGTTGTTTAAGGCAAACTCTTTATTGATATTTCCAGATTTATCAAAACGCCAATCGCGAAATGCATTCTCGCCAAATCCTTGTTTGTCTGTAGCTTTTAAAAACCGCGCAGGAATAATTTGATCGGTATCAATGTTTTCAATATCCAATGGAATGGCAGTACTTTGTAATGTTGTAAATTTCTCCATGTTTAAATTAATTCTTTTTCTAAGTTAAACGTCTTAGTAATATCTACAATCTTACCTTCAACTGCTGTGGCAGCAGCCACTAACGGACTCGCTAAAATGGTTCGTGCACCTTGTCCTTGGCGTCCTTCAAAGTTTCTGTTAGATGTGGAGACACAATATTCGCCTTCAGGAATTTTATCGTCGTTCATAGCTAAACAAGCACTGCAACCGGGTTGGCGTAATTCAAAACCAGCGTTTTCAAAAATAGTCTTTAAGCCTTCATTTTCAATTTGAGTTTCTACTTGCTTACTTCCTGGTACTAACCATGCTGTGACATTTGGAGCTTTTTGTTTTCCTTTAATGTATTTAGCTGCAACCCTAAAGTCTTCTATGCGTGAATTAGTACAGCTGCCAATAAATACGTAATTAATTGCCTTGTCTAGCATATAGTCGCCTTTTTTGAAATCCATATATTTTAAAGATTTTTCAAAAGAAGCATCTGATATATTTGGAATAGGTGCGTTAATTTTTATACCCATACCTGGATTGGTGCCGTAAGTAACCATAGGTTCAATATCGGTAGCATCAAATTCATATTCTTTGTCAAAAACGGCATCTGTATCGGTAGGAAGTGTTTTCCAATAAGCTACTTTGTTTTCAAAATCGTTGCCTTTAGGCGCAAACTCTCTATTTTTAATATATGCGAAAGTAGTATCGTCTGGAGCAATCATGCCACCACGAGCTCCCATTTCAATGCTCATATTACAAACAGTCATTCGGCCTTCCATACTCATGTTTTCAAAAACATTACCGGCATATTCACAGAAGTATCCGGTGCCTGCATTTGTTCCAATTTTTGAAATAATATATAAAATAACATCTTTTGGTAATACACCTGGTTTTAAGCTGCCATTTACAGTTACTCTTAAGCTCTTAGGTTTGGATAATAATAAACATTGACTCGCAAAAACTTGAGCCACTTGGCTAGTACCTATACCAAAAGCGATAGCTCCAAAAGCGCCATGTGTAGACGTGTGGCTATCGCCACAAACCATTGTCATGCCTGGTTGTGTAATGCCTAATTCTGGGGCCATGACATGTACAATGCCATTGTATTTGTGTCCTAAACCATAAAGTGTAATATTGTTTTTCTTGCAATTGTTAGCAAGTTGTTTTAATTGGTTTCTAGACAAAGCATCCTTTACAGGTAAATGCTGATTTTGAGTAGGTGTGTTGTGGTCTGCTGTAGCGACTATTTGGTTGGGCCTAAAAATAGGAATGTTACGTTCTTCAAGTTCATTGAATGCCTGTGGACTAGTGACTTCGTGAATTAAGTGTTTGTCTATATATAAAACTTGAGGGCCGTTTTCAATAGAATCGACTACATGTGCATCCCAAACTTTATCGAATAAGGTTTTTCCCATTATGCTGAAATGATTTGTTGATACACATTACTTGTTTCAATAATTTGATGAATATCGGTATCGTTAATTTCTTTTTTTCTATCGGCAAAAACTAAAAAGTTTTGGTAAACATCATCTAACTGCAATTTGGTTAAATCGTAGCCTATATTTTTAGCGCGATAAGCTAGAGCTGCACGGCCACTTCTAGCGGTTAATACAATAGCCGATTCAGTAACGCCTACATCTTTAGGGTCTATGATTTCGTATGTTTCACGATTTTTAATAACACCGTCTTGATGAATACCAGAGCTATGAGCAAAGGCATTGCTACCTATAATAGCCTTGTTTGGTTGGGCAAAAACGCCCATTTGTTCTTGAACTAATTGACTAATACCATATAGTTCCTTGGTATTAATACCTGTATCTAAATTTAGATAAGGATGTTGTTTTAATATCATAACAACCTCTTCTAAAGCTGTGTTTCCGGCACGTTCTCCAACACCATTTATAGTACATTCTATTTGTCTGGCACCATGAATAACTCCTTCAATTGAGTTGGCAGTAGCTAAACCTAAATCGTTATGACAATGACATGATAGGATGGCTTTTTCAATGCCTTTAACATGTTCTTTTAGGTATTTTATTTTTTGTCCATATTCGCTAGGTAAACAGTAGCCTGTAGTATCAGGAATGTTTAAAACAGTTGCTCCAGCTGCGATAGCTTGTTCGCACACTTTTGCTAAAAACTCATTACTGGTTCTTCCTGCATCTTCAGCATAAAACTCAACGTCTTCTACAAAAGATTTTGCATATTTAACGGCTTTAAAAGCACGTTCTATAACTTCATCTCGAGTAGCGTTAAACTTATATTTTATGTGTGAATCGGAGGTTCCTATACCTGTGTGTATTCTTGGTCTTTTGGCTGTTTTTAAAGCTTCTGAGGCAACTTTTATATCATTTTCAACAGCACGTGTTAAACCACAAATGGTAGCATTTTTTACAATTCTTCCTATGGCAGCAACTGCTTCAAAGTCGCCAGGGCTAGATACAGGAAAGCCTGCTTCAATAACATCGACTCCTAAGGAATCTAAGCGTTCTGCGATAACTAACTTTTGCCCTTTGTTTAATTTACATCCTGGAACTTGTTCACCATCACGTAATGTGGTATCGAAAATTTGAACTTTATCTTTAGACATTAAAAAATAAATTTTTGTATTGTCTTACGAATTTATACTTTGGATTTATGGTAGAGCTTAAACCTAGAGTTAGGTTTACGATGTTCAAATCAGTATTTTTGAATTAAATAATTGTTTATCAGTAAGTTAATGTTGTTTTTTATTCGATGACTAAAAGCCAAAAAGATAATTTGTTTTCATTAGTGAAATCTATGACCAAATCTGAAAAGCGGCAATTTAAATTGTATGTTGGAAGATTAGGCGTAAATGAGGATTCTAAATTCCTTAATTTGTTTAATGTTTTAGACAAAATGCCTAATTATAATGAGAAAACAATTCTTAAAAGCTCAAATATAAAAAAACAACAACTAGCCAATGTAAAAGCCCATTTGTATAAACAAATCTTAGTTAGTTTACGGTTAAGTCCTTCTCACCAAAACGCACGTTCACAAATTAGGGAGCAATTAGATTTTGCGTCTATTTTGTATCATAAAGGGCTTTATAAACAAGCGTTAAAAATTCTAGATAAAGCCAAAGATGTAGCAATACTTCATGAAGAAAAAAACTTAGCTTATGAAATTGTTGAGTTGGAAAAAGTTATCGAATCGCAATATATTACAAGAAGTATTAGCGGGCGTGCTGATGAGTTGACCATACAAGCCAAAGAATTAAGTCAGGCTAACGTAATTGCTAGTAAACTATCCAATTTGTCATTACAACTGTATGGATTGTTCTTAAAATTTGGTTATGCTAAGAATAAAAAGGATGCTAAAGAAATTCAAGAATATTTTAAGGCAAGGTTGCCAAAATACAATATTAATGACTTAGGTGTTCGCGAAAAATTGTGGCTATATAAAGCCTATTTATGGTACAGTTTTTTAATGCAAGATTTTTTAAACTGCTATAAATATGCTTTAAAATGGGTGTCACTTTTTGAGTTGAACCCAGAAATGATTCATTTAAACCCAGTGTTTTTTGTAAAAGGTAATAATTACTTATTGGAGTCACTTTTTTACATAAAAAATAAAGATAAGTTTCATGAGTATTTAAGCCACTTTAAAGAGGCTATAGATAAACCTACGTTTACAAAAGATGAAAATATTGAAGCATTATGTTTTTTATACTATAATGTAAATCAGGTAAATTATTATTTTATAGATGGCAGTTTTAAAGAGGGATTAAAACTTATTCCCGAAATTGAAAAGCAACTGCCAAAATATCAAGATAGAATAGATGAACATCACACCATGATTTTCTATTACAAATTTGCGAGCATGCATTTTGGGGCAGGAAATAATCGTGAATGTATCCATTATTTAAATAAGATAATTTCTAACAAATCACTTTCTATGCGCGAGGATTTGCAGTGTTTTTCTCGGGTTTTAAACGTTGTGGCGCATTATGAAGAAGGATTAGATTATCATTTGGAGCGTTTATTGAGAGACACTTATAAATATCTTTTGAAAATCAATGATTTAAACGAAGTTCAAAAAGAAATGATTAGGTTTATTCGAGGGCTGCAAGATATTTTTCCGCATGATATTAAAAAAGCATTTGTTAAATTTTATAAGCAGCTTAAGCAATACGAAAATCATCCTTATGAGCGTCGTGCGTTTCTATATTTAGATATTATTTCTTGGTTAGAAAGTAAGATTGAAAACAAGCCTGTAGCACAGATTATTAAAGCAAAATATTTAGAACAATACGCCTAATTTTTTAAAGAGATTTTATAAAAAAAATCAAAATTATTTGGATATTAAAATTTTCTAACTGAATATTTGCACTCACAAAGTTCAAATTACTTATTGAAATGTTATCAAGAAAGGTGGAGGGAATAGACCCTGCGAAACCTTGGCAACCCTTAAATTCCTGTGGAAATAGGAATCTTTATTTAAGAAGGTGCTAAATTCTACTTTTTGTTATTTCGAGTATAATCGAAAATTTCAATTAGATAGATAACACAAAACTAATTACAGTCCTGTAATTACGTTATTTCTTTTTAACATATTCTATTTAAGCCCTCACAAAAGAGGTGTTTTGACTTTTTGATTTTTTAAAATTTATAAATCAAACATGAGCAAACTTAAATATGTTTTATTAGATAATGTCTTGCTAGAAAGCAATGTGAGCATTACAATTAAATTGTCCTATCAAACCTTTGGAAAACCTTTAGGAGAAGCACCAATTGTAATGGTAAATCACGCACTTACCGGAAATAGTAATGTTGCTGGTAAAGATGGTTGGTGGACAGATTTAATAGGCGATAACAAAGTTATCGATACTCAAAAATATACCATTTTAGCATTCAATATTCCAGGAAATGGTTACGATGGATTTGCGGTTGAAAACTATAAAGATTTTGTAGCAAGAGATATCGCAAACATATTTCTTTTAGGTTTAAAAGCATTACAAATTGATAAACTTTTTGCGCTAATTGGTGGTTCGCTTGGTGGTGGAATTGCTTGGGAAATGGCGCTTTTGTCACCAAATCTAGCCGAATATTTAATTCCTGTGGCAACCGACTGGAAATCTACCGATTGGTTGATTGCCAATTGCCAAATTCAAGAGCAATTCTTGGTAAACTCTAACAATCCGGTTCACGATGCGCGCATGCACGCCATGTTGTGTTACCGAACGCCACAATCGTTTAAAGAGCGTTTTCAACGCAGTAAAAATGACGATTTAGAAATCTTTAATGTGGAAAGTTGGTTGTTGCATCACGGAAAAAAACTGCAAGAGCGCTTTCAACTATCGGCTTACAAACTCATGAATCAATTACTAAAAACCATTGATGTTACTCGTGATAGAGGCGATAATGTAAATGTGTTGGATATCATAAAATCTAATATAGCCATTGTTGGTGTAGATTCTGATTTGTTTTTTACAGCTGAAGAAAACCGCGAAACCCAACGCCAATTGGCATTAACGCATCCTAATGTAACCTATAGTGAAATTCATTCCAGTCATGGACACGATGCATTTTTAATAGAATTTGAACAATTAGAACAGATTATAGAAGGCATTTTTAGACCCGAAACCAAAAGTAAAAGAATGAAAGTATTAAAATTTGGAGGAAAATCGCTTGCTAATGGCGACGGATTAAACCGTGTGTTGTCAATTATAGAGCATAAAGTAAATAAAGGCGAGCGTATTGCAGTTGTGGTTTCGGCTAGAGGAAAAGCAACAGATACTTTAGAAGCTATTTTGAATAAAGCTGCCAAAAAACAAGACTATAAAACTGCTTTTGAGGTTTTTAAAAACTATCAAATAGAACCTTTGCCAAGTATTGATTTTACTGAAGAGTTTTCAGAATTGAACAACATTTTTGAAGGTGTTAAGCTACTTGGAGATTATAGTGATAAAATTAAATCACAAGTATTGTCATATGGCGAATTATTATCTGTGAAATTGATTTCAGAATTATTAAAATCAAAAGGTATTAATGCTAACCCAACAGATGCCAGAGTTTTGATAAAAACAGATGCAGATTATATAAATGCGCAACCTCAAGATAAGCAATCTAAAGACAATGTTTTGGCGCATTTTAAAAACTATAATGGTATAACTGTAAACGTTGTAACAGGATTTATCGGCTCTAATCAAAATGGGGAAACGACCTTGTTGGGAAGAAATGGAAGTAATTATTCAGCGTCATTATTGGCAAACTATTTAGATGCCGAAGAATTGCAAAACTACACGCATGTAAATGGTATTTATACAGCAAACCCAGATTTGGTTGAAGATGCGCAAAAAATCAGGGAGTTATCCTTTAACGAAGCTAACGAATTGGCAAACTTCGGCACAAGCGTTTTACATGCCAAAACCATTATTCCGCTAGTTGAAAAGAATATCAATCTTCGTATTTTAAATACGTTCAATCCTGAAGATGAGGGGACGTTAATCACAGCAAGATCAAGCAACAAAGAAGTTACTTCGTTATCGATTTTAGAAGATGTTGCGCTTATAAATTTAGAAGGTCGTGGTTTGTTAGGCAAAGTAGGTGTTGATGCGAGAATTTTTAAGGCGTTGAGTAATTACGGTATTAGTGTAAGTATTGTGTCTCAAGGATCTTCTGAAAGAGGTATTGGTTTGGTTATAAATTCCGCACAAGCTACACAAGCAGTTATTGCTTTAGAGCGTGAGTTTGAAACCGATTTTTACTCAAAAGATGTCAATAAAATTGAAGTAGTAGATGATGTTGCGGTGATTTCTATTATTGGTATCGAGTTAAGTTCGTTTCACAAGCCATTCAATGCGTTAATTAAAAATCAAATTACACCTTTGTTGTTTAACAATACGGTTACAGGACGTAATGTAAGTTTGGTGGTTAAAAAGACACAATTACATAAAGCTGTAAATGTAATTCATGGTGAAATTTTCGGAATTTCTAAAAAGATAAACATCGCCATTTTTGGTCACGGATTGGTTGGTGGTGCTTTGATTAATCAGATTTTAAAATCAAAAACAGAGATTGAAAAGCGTAAAAGCATTAACTTAAATGTATTCGCTATTGCCAATTCTAAAAAACTGCTGTTGGCAAAACATGGTGTTTCAGAAAACTGGAAAACCGAAATCACTTCAGCTCAAGAAAATTATAGCATTCAAGACGTTATTGAGTTTGCCAAAGCGCATCATTTTGAAAATCTTATTGCTGTTGATAACACAGCAAGCAAAGCATTTCATGAGAATTATAAACCATTGGTAGAAGCAGGTTTCGATTTGGTGTCATCCAATAAAATCGCCAATACCATTTCGCATAATTTCTATGCAGATTTACGTCAACATTTAAAAGAAAACAACAAGCAATACTTGTATGAAACTACGGTTGGTGCAGGTTTGCCGCTAATAGATACTATCAAACTTTTACATGAATCTGGTGAGAATATTACACGTATTCGTGGGGTGTTTTCAGGGACGTTAAGTTATTTGTTCAATAACTTTTCGATTCAGGATAAACCATTTAGCACCATTGTTCAAGAAACGATTGATAAAGGCTTTACCGAACCAGATCCACGTGAGGATTTTTCAGGAAATGATGTGGCAAGAAAATTACTTATTCTGGCCCGCGAATTGGATTTAATAAACGAGTTTGATGATGTTGCTGTTCAGAATTTAATCCCAGAAGCGTATCGTGATATTTCGGTTGCAGAATTTTTACAGCAGTTGGATGTTTTGGATGAAGCATTTCAGAGTATAAAAGACAAGCAACAACCAAATCATGTGTTACGATATGTTGGTGAATTATCTGGAGATTTACAACAAGACAAAGGAAATCTAGAAGTGAAACTGGTGTCAATTCCTGAAGATAGTGCTTTAGGGCAAGTAAAAGGAGCCGATGCTATTTTTGAAATTTTTACCGAATCGTATGGCGAACATCCAATCGTAATTCAAGGTGCTGGAGCAGGAGCAGAAGTTACTGCAAGAGGTGTTTTTGGAGATATTTTGCGCCTTTCAAAACACATTAATTAAAAGAAAAAAACTAAAGATAATGAGCAAAGAAAACCATTTTGAAACCCAAGCGATACGTACACAAATGGAGCGTTCGCAGTATTTAGAGCATTCAACACCATTGCACTTAACTAGTAGTTTTGTGTTTGAAGATGCCGAAGATATGCGTGCTTCATTTGCCGAAGAAAAAGAGCGTAATATTTATAGCCGATTTACAAATCCAAACACATCGGAGTTTGTAGATAAAATATGCAAGTTAGAAGGTGCTGAAGCTGGTTACGCATACGCAACAGGAATGTCGGCTGTGTTTTCAACATTTGCAGCTTTGTTAAATGCAGGCGATCATGTGGTATCTTGCCGAAGCGTTTTTGGGTCAACACATAGTTTGTTCACCAAATTTTTACCAAAATGGAATATTGAAACGA
This sequence comes from Mangrovimonas cancribranchiae, assembly GCF_037126245.1. NCBI lineage: Bacteria > Pseudomonadati > Bacteroidota > Flavobacteriia > Flavobacteriales > Flavobacteriaceae > Mangrovimonas > Mangrovimonas cancribranchiae. The sequence continues at coordinate 2,343,672 of NZ_CP136925.1, read as the reverse complement.
GCTATTTCAAAGTAAATGAAATTGATAAAATTGAAAGCCTTATTCAACCAAATACTAAAATTCTCTATGCTGAAACACCAACCAATCCAGCGGTTGATATTTTAGATTTAGAGTTGCTAGGAAATATCGCTAAAAAACACAATTTACTATTGGTGATAGACAATTGTTTTGCAACACCATATTTACAAAACCCTATTAAATTTGGAGCAGATTTGGTTATTCATTCAGCAACTAAATTAATAGATGGTCAAGGTCGTGTTTTAGGTGGTGTTACTGTTGGTAAAGCTGATTTGATTAGAGAAATTTATCTGTTTTCAAGAAATACAGGTCCAGCATTATCACCATTTAATGCGTGGGTATTGTCAAAAAGCTTGGAGACACTTTCTGTTCGTGTAGATAGACATTGTGAAAATGCGTTAAAAATAGCAGGGTTTTTAGAGTCGCATAAAAATGTGCAATTGGTAAAATATCCCTTTTTAAAATCGCATCCACAATACGATATAGCCAAAAAGCAAATGAAAAAAGGTGGTAATATTGTAGCTTTTGAAATAAAAGGAGGTATTGAAGCTGGAAGACAGTTTTTAAACAAATTGCAACTATTGTCATTATCAGCAAATTTGGGAGATACCAGAAGTATTGCAACGCATCCAGCATCAACAACTCATAGTAAATTAAATGAAGCAGATAGACTTGAAGTTGGAATTTCAGATGGTTTGGTACGTGTGTCAGTAGGGTTGGAGCATTATGAGGATATTATTGCCGATTTAAATCAAGCGTTAGGTTGATAAGAGAATTTGGTTATCTTTGAATTTATGCTTTCAAAGAAAACCAAATATGGCCTAAAAGCGCTAACGTATTTAGCACGACAGGAAGGAAACAAACCTGTTCAAATCAGTGCTATTTCCGAAAGTGAAAATATCTCCAGAAAATTTCTGGAGAGTATTTTATTAACGCTTCGTAAGAATGGGTTTTTAGGCTCTAAAAAAGGTAAAAATGGAGGTTATTATCTTCTTAAAGATCCCAAGGATATTAAAATGGCACCAATTATGAGAATTCTTGAAGGACCTATTGCTATGGTGCCATGCGTGAGTTTAAATTTTTATGAAAAATGTGACGATTGTCCAGACGAAACAGCTTGTGCTGTTCATAATTTAATGATAGAAGTTCGGGATAGCACATTGCAAATTTTTAACAATAAATCGTTGGCAGATTTAATTTAATTGAATTTCAAACGATTGCGTACAATATCAACTTAAAAGTTTAAAAAATTTAACTTTCAAAAGGTTGTTCATTAAATATTTTTATATAGCTTTGTTTTTAATTCCTACTATTCCGATAGGAATATAGTAAAAATAAAAAATACATGATAGGACAAATGATAGATATAGCATATTGGAACCAAATATTAAAAGATAAAACACCTGATGAAATCATTGATTGGGCATTGCGATTAACAAACAATAACATAGTAACAACAAGTTTTGGTGTATACTCTGAAGTTTTGTTAAGTACCATAACCAAGCATAGTAACAACATAAAGGTTATTTGGTGCGATACGTTATACAACCAACCAAGTACTTATGAACATGCTGAAAATATTACAGAGAAGTATCATTTAAATCTTCATAAGTATCAATCGTTATTGAGTAAAGATGAGGTTGAAAAAACTATAGGTTTTCCTTCATTAGAAGATGATAATTTCGATCAGTTTTCAGAAGTTGTGAAATTAGAACCCTTCAAAAGAGCTTTAAAAGAACACAATCCTGAAGTATGGTTTACTAACATTCGTGTAAGGCAAACCGAGTTAAGAAATAAGAAAGATATTTTAAGCTTAAGTAAAAACGGCATTTTAAAAGTGAGTCCATTTTACTATTGGACAGATGCCGATTTAGACGCTTACGTAACAAAGCATAATTTAACCAAAAACGTCGATTATTTCGACCCTATAAAAGCACTTCAAAGTAGAGAGTGCGGAATTCATTTACAATAAAAAAAAGCGACGCACCATGCAGAGTTTTAGAACAGAAATAGAAAATCCAGTTGTAGAGAAAGACATTATAGAATTAGCTAGAAAAATTGAGCTATTCCATAATGGAAACATTGATGAAGAAAAGTTTAGAAGCTTACGTCTTGCTCGTGGTGTTTATGGGCAAAGACAGCAAGGTGTACAAATGATTCGTATAAAATTGCCTTACGGAAAAGTATTAAGTAAGCAATTACGCCGAATTGCAGATGTTTCAGACGAATATTCTCGCGGCAGATTACATATTACAACCAGACAAGACATACAAATTCATTACGTAGATCTTGATAGAACGCCAGAACTTTGGGCAGAATTAGAACGTGACGATGTAACCCTTCGTGAAGCTTGTGGTAATACGGTAAGAAATGTAACAGCAAGCGAAACTGCTGGAATTGATGTAAACGAACCTTTTGATGTTTCGCCTTATGCAGATGCCTTGTTTAAGTTCTTTTTACGTAACCCAATTTGTCAAGAAATGGGACGTAAGTTTAAAGTGTCATTTTCGGCTTCAGATGAAGATACAGGACTGTCTTACATGCACGATTTAGGCTTTATCGCAAAAGTTGAAAATAATGTGCGTGGGTTTAAAGTGATGCTTGGTGGCGGATTAGGTTCGCAACCACGACATGCTGATGTGTTTTATGAATTTTTACCTAGTGATAAAATTATTCCAGTAATGGAAGGTGTTTTGCGCATCTTTGATCGTTATGGCGAGCGTAAAAGTCGTGCAAAAGCACGTATGAAATTCTTAATAAAAGATATTGGTTTAGAAGAATTTAAGCGTCTTGTGACAGAAGAGCAAAAAGCAATAGAATTTGTGTCCGTTCCAATAGAAGCGGAAAATTATCTGCTTTCTAAACCAGCAAATGTTACAGCGCCTGAAGTTGTTGTAAAAGATGAAAAAGCATTTCAAGCTTGGAAAAACACCAACGTTATCAAACAAAAACAAGATGGTTATGTAGCCATAGGAATAAAGGTGTTGTTAGGTGATTTTTATACAGACAAAGCACGTTTGTTAGCTGATTTAGTCGAAGATTATGCAGCAGGAGAAATACGATTAAGCTTACGCCAAAACATATTAATTCCGTTTATTAAGGAAGATTTGTTGCCATATTTCTATCAAGAATTATCCAAACTAGGGTTTGCAGAAGCTGGTTATAACAAAGCAGTAGATATTACAGCTTGTCCAGGAACAGATACTTGTAATTTAGGAATAGCAAGCAGTACAGGAATTGCAGAAGAATTAGAACGTGTTATTAAAACCGAATATCCACAATACTTAAATAACAAAGATCTTGTAATTAAAATTAGTGGTTGTATGAATGCTTGTGGACAACACAATATGGCAAATATTGGTTTTCAAGGGATGTCTATTCGTACACCTGATAAATTAGTTGCGCCAGCATTACAAGTGCTTTTAGGTGGTGCAAACAAAGGTAACGGACAAGGTGTTTTTGCAGACAAAGTAGTAAAGGTGCCAAGTCGTCGTGCGCCAATAGCGTTACGTCGTTTATTAGACGATTTTCAAATTAATGCAAACAACCTGTCGTTTGAAGATTACTATCAAGACAAAGGGCAAATGTATTTTTATGAGATGTTAACAGATTTGTCTGATGTGACCAATTTAACCCAAGAAGATTTTATTGATTGGGGAAATGATGAGAAGTATGTTAAAGCGATTGGAATTGGTGAATGTGCTGGCGTAGTTATCGATTTAATTTCAACTTTATTTTTAGAAAGCGAAGAAAAGCTAGAGCTAGCAAAAGAAGCTTTAGAGAACAACGTGTATTCTCATGCTATTTATCACACGTATAATGCGTTTGTAAATTCAGCTAAAGCAATATTACTAACAGAAAATAAATCTACTAACTCTCAAGCAGGAATTATTAAGCAGTTTGATGAAGATTTTGTTGCTACAAAGCGTATTCCGCTTGACGTATCATTTTCAGAGTTAGTATTTCAAATTAAAGAAAACGCTCCAAGTAAAGCATTTGCAGAGCAATATTTTAAAAGTGCCGAAGCCTTTTTAAAAACAGTAAAAACCTATCGTGAAAACGATCAAAAAGTAGCATGATGATGAAGACAATAATTCCAAAATTAACCATTGTAGGTGCAGGACCTGGCGATCCAGAGTTAATAACGCTTAAGGCTATTAAAGCTATTCAGTCAGCAGATGTAATTCTCTACGATGCTTTAATAAACAAAGATTTGCTTGACTATGCATCAAAAAAGGCAGAACTGATTTTTGTTGGTAAACGAAAAGGTTGTTATGCTTATCAACAAGAACAAATTAATGAGTTAATCGTTCAGCGAGCAAAAACAAAAGGACATGTTGTAAGGTTGAAAGGAGGCGATCCTTTTGTGTTTGGTCGTGGAGCAGAAGAGATAGATTATGTGAAGCCTTTTGGTTTAGAAACTTATGTGGTGCCTGGAATTTCTTCAGCATTGGCAGTACCTGCGTTTCAAGGTATTCCGTTAACAAAACGTGGTGCTTCAGAAAGTTTTTGGGTTATTACTGGTACAACTAAATCGCATAATATGTCTAATGATATTGTACTCGCAGCAAAGTCTACAGCAACAGTTGTAATCCTTATGGGAATGGGAAAACTACAGCAAATTATGGATGTGTTTTCATCTGAAGGTAAAGCAAAAACTGCTGTTGGAATTATTCAAAACGGAACAACAAAAGATGAAAAATTTGGCATTGGAACCGTAGATACGATTTGCGATGTTGTAAAAAAGCAGCAACTGTCTAATCCTGCAATTATTGTAGTTGGTGATGTTGTAAAACAGCGTGTTGCGCTTAATTCCATAGCTAAACAAGTAGAAACTTTAAAAGTAGCATAACCATGAATGAAAGAAATAATTTATATCCAATTTTTATAAAAATGCATAGCATTAATATGCTAATTGTTGGTGGTGGTTATGTGGCTTTAGAAAAGTTGACGTTTTTACTAAAATCTAGTCCAAACGCTAAAGTTACTATGGTTGCTAATTTTTTTAGACCAGATGTTATAACACTAGCAAAGCAGTTTGATGTTAAGTTAATCAAGATGTCTTATCACGAGTCGTTTTTATTGGATCAAGATTTAATTATTGCTGCGACTGACAACCCGGAAGTAAATAAGCAAATTTATAACGATGCAAGAGCAAATCACATATTGGTAAATGTCGCAGATACACCAGAATTGTGCGATTTTTATTTAGGAGGTATTGTTACTAAAGGTCATGTAAAAGTAGCTATTTCTACCAACGGAAAATCGCCAACAACAGCAAAACGTTTAAGACAGTTTTTTGAAGACGTCATTCCAGAAAACATAGACGATTTAGTGCAAAATTTAAACCGATTTAGAAAAACAATTAAAGGCGATTTTGAGCATAAAGTTCAAACCTTAAACAATGTGACTAAAACATTAATTTCAAACAAACAGATTTAAAACATGATTAAAACCGATATATTAATAATAGGCGCAGGACCAACCGGATTATTTACCGTTTTCGAAGCTGGATTATTAAAATTAAAATGCCATTTAATAGACGCATTAGCGCAACCAGGTGGACAATGTTCAGAGATTTACCCCAAAAAACCAATCTATGACATTCCTGGATTTCCTGAAATTTTAGCTGGCGATTTAACCAAAAATTTATTAGAACAAGGCAAACAGTTTGAACCTGGTTTTACGTTAGGAGAACGCGCAGAAACAATAGAGAAATTAGAAGACGGTTCGTTTATTGTAACAACAAATAAAGGTACAAAACATCATGCGCCTGTAGTAGCAATTGCTGGTGGACTAGGAAGTTTTGAACCTAGAAAACCTAAAATTGACAATCTAGAATTTTACGAAGATAAAGGGGTTGAATACATGATTAAAGACCCAGAAGTGTATCGCAACAAGAAAGTAGTGATTTCTGGTGGTGGTGATTCGGCTTTAGATTGGAGTATCTTTCTAGCTAATATTGCGTCTGAAGTAACTTTGGTTCACCGTAGAAACGAGTTTCGTGGCGCTTTAGATTCTGTAGAAAAAGTAAAAGAGTTAAAGCTTTTAGGAAAGATTAATTTAATTACACCAGCTGAAGTTACAGCCATACATGGGAATCAAAATGTTGAAGGCGTAACAATCGAAAAAGAAGGCGAGAACATACTTTTAGAAGCTGATCATTTTATTCCATTATTTGGTTTGTCACCAAAACTTGGACCTATTTCAGATTGGGGATTAGAGATTGAAAAAAATGCTATTAAAGTAAATACATTAGATTATCAAACAAACATTCCAGGAGTTTTTGCAATTGGAGATGTAAATACCTATGAAGGTAAGTTAAAACTTATTTTATGTGGTTTCCACGAAGCAACATTAATGTGTCAATCGGCTTATAAAATTATCAATCCTGGTAAAAAATATGTTTTAAAGTATACAACCGTTAGTGGTGTAGATGGTTTTGATGGAAGTAGAAAAGAAGCACCAAAAGCTGTGGTACAAGCTATAAATTAAAATTTAGTTGCTGTATATTTAGTTGTAATTCCTCGTGGTAATTTATGTTGCTGCGGGGTTTTATTTTAATTAAATCTTAAAGCTTGTGCATATCCAAAAATGGAATAGTAATTTTACAGTTTATAAGAGCGAAATATGCAAATCAATTTACGAATTAAAGAAACTGTATCCGATCTGACCAAACGTCTGTTTTATATGCTTTTTGATAATGAGTTAAAACAACAACAAGAACTTAAAGCACTTGAAACAATTTTTAAATCGGTAGCTTCCGAAATAACAGATAAAGAGCCCGAAAAATTATGGGAGGATTTTCAAAAAAAGTTGCCAGAAATAAAGCATAAAATTCAACTAGATGCATTAGCTACAGAAAAAAACGATCCAGCATGCAAGAGTTTAGAAGAGATTTATTTAGCATATCCTGGATTTCACGCCATTGCTATTCATAGAATGAGCCATGAACTCTTTAAATTAGGAGTGCCTATCGTAGCAAGAATGATGAGCGAGTGTATTCATGGTAAAACAGGTATCGATATTCATCCTGGAGCTACCATTGGCGATTCATTTTTTATCGATCACGGTACAGGAATTGTAATAGGAGAGACCAGTATTATTAAAAATAATGTAAAAATATATCAAGGGGTAACTTTGGGTGGGTTGTCAGTAAAGAAAAGTTTAGCCCAAACTAAACGCCACCCAACCATAGAAGATAATGTAACCATTTATGCCAATGCTACGATTTTAGGTGGTGATATTGTTATTGGAGCCAATAGTATTATTGGAGCCAATGTTTGGATTACGCAATCTGTTCCAGAGAATTCTCTGGTAACCTATAAATCAGAAATTAGAATAAGTACAAAAAATCATGATAAATAGTCAATCAATAACTAATTTAATAGGGAATACACCATTAATCGAAGTTCAAAATATCTTAAAAAAAGATGGCGTACGACTATTTTTAAAGCTTGAAGGAAAAAATCCCGGAGGTAGCGTTAAAGATCGTGCTGCTTTTAATATGATAAGCGAAGCTTTAAAACGAGGCGATATAAAAGAAGGCGATACTTTAGTGGAGGCTACTAGCGGGAACACCGGGATTGCGTTAGCATTTATTGCTAAACTTTTAGGAGTGAATATGATATTAATTATGCCTGAAAATTCTACTGAAGAGCGTATTAAAACCATGAAAGCGTATGGTGCCGAACTTATCTTAACTTCGGCAGATAAAGGTATTGAAGGCTCGAGAGATTTAGCAGAACAACTTCATAAGGAAAAAGGTTATTTTATGTTAAACCAGTTTGCAAATGACGATAACTGGAAAGCACATTACAAAACTACAGGCCCAGAAATTTGGCGAGACACTAATGGAGAAATCACGCATTTTGTATCGGCAATGGGAACCACAGGAACCATTATGGGCGTGTCAACATTTTTAAAAGAGAAAAATCCAAACGTAACAATAGTTGGAGCGCAACCTAAAGATGGTGCTAAAATTCCAGGTATTCGAAAATGGCCAGAAGCTTATTTGCCTAAAATTTTTAATAAAGATAAAGTAGATCAAATTGTAGAAGTAAGCGAAAAAGACGCTCGAGAAGTGGCTAACAGATTGGCTAAAGAAGAAGGTGTTTTTGCAGGTATGAGTAGTGGTGGTTCTGTTGCATCGGCTTTAAAAATAGCCCAAACTATAGATAAAGGTGTTATTGTGGCAATTATTTGCGATATAGGTGATAGGTATTTATCATCAGATTTGTTTCAATAAAAATTGGTAAAAACATATTTATTATGTTATTTTGCCCCAGTTCATAATCTTAATGATGTTATCACGAAAGGCAGAGGGAATAGACCCGACGAAGCCTTAGCAACCCTTTAATTTTAAAGAAGGTGCTAAATTCTACCCGTTTTTTGGGACAGATAACCCGAGAATTATTCTTCTCTCTTTTCATGATGACATTTTAAAAATTATAAAATGTCAGACATTTTCAAAATATTACAAGACCGAATTTTAGTTTTAGATGGCGCTATGGGAACCATGTTACAGCGTTATAAGTTTACTGAAAACGACTTTCGTGGTTCACGATTCAAAGATTTTAAATATCCCTTAAAAGGAAATAACGATTTATTATCGCTAACACAACCAGAAGCTATTGCCGAAGTACACCGAAAGTATTTCGAAGCTGGTGCAGATATTGTAGAAACCAACACCTTTTCTGGAACAACCATTGGTATGGCAGATTACCATATGGAAGATTTGGTATACGAATTAAATTTTGAATCGGCAAAAATTGCCAAACAAGTTGCTGAAGAATTTACAAAAGCCAATCCTGAAAAACCACGTTTTGTGGCTGGAAGTATTGGGCCAACAAATCGCACAGCAAGTTTATCGCCAGATGTTAACAGACCAGAGTTTAGAGCAATAACGTTTGAAGAATTACGCATAGCATACAAACAACAAGTAGAGGCCTTAATAGATGGCGGAAGCGATATTTTGTTAGTCGAAACTATTTTCGATACGCTAAATGCAAAAGCAGCATTATTCGCCATTCAAGAAGTTAAGGAAGCACGTAATATTGATATTCCGGTTATGGTGTCTGGTACTATTACCGATGCTTCTGGTAGAACCTTATCTGGGCAAACCGTAGAAGCGTTTTTAATTTCAATATCACATATTCCGCTGTTAAGTGTTGGTTTTAATTGCGCACTTGGTGCAGACCAATTACAACCGTATTTAAAACGCTTATCTCACGAAACCGAATTTTACACATCGGCACATCCAAACGCAGGATTACCAAATGCTTTTGGCGAGTACGACCAAACTGCCAAACAGATGCAACAGCTTATAGAAAATTACCTAAAAGATGATTTAATAAACATCATTGGTGGTTGTTGCGGTACAACACCAGAACACATAAAAGCGATTGCCGAAGTTGCTGCTAATTACAAACCACGTGTCATTCCTGCGCAGGCAGGAATCTCTTAATCTATGTCAATGAAAAAAAGTGACTGTAAGAAATACCTAAAATTATCAGGTCTAGAGCCCTTAATAATAACACCAGAAAGTAATTTTATAAACGTAGGTGAACGCACTAACGTTACAGGTTCGCGTAAATTTCTGCGGTTAATTAAAGAAGAGAATTATACCGAAGCTTTAGAGGTAGCCAGAGATCAAGTTGAAGGAGGCGCGCAAATCATAGATGTCAATATGGATGAAGGTATGCTTGACGGAAAACAGGCGATGGTAACCTTCTTGAATCTTATCGCATCAGAGCCTGATATTGCACGTTTGCCAATTATGATAGATAGCTCTAAATGGGACATTATTGAAGCTGGTTTGCAAGTCGTTCAGGGAAAATCAGTAGTAAATTCAATTAGTTTAAAAGAAGGCGAAGCGACCTTTATTCATCATGCTAAATTAATAAAACGCTACGGAGCAGCAGTTATCGTAATGGCGTTTGACGAAGATGGTCAAGCCGATACCTATGAGCGAAGAATAGATATTTGTAAGCGTTCTTATGAAATATTGGTAAATCAAGTCCATTTTCCGCCAGAAGACATCATTTTCGATCCCAATATTTTTCCTGTGGCCACAGGAATGGAAGAGCATCGTTTAAATGCTTTAGACTTTTTTAATGCCACAAAATGGATAAAAGACAACTTACCTTATGTCAGCGTTTCTGGTGGCGTAAGTAACGTGTCATTTTCGTTTAGAGGAAACAATGTCGTTCGTGAAGCCATTAACGCCGCATTTTTATATCACGCAATTCAACATGGAATGAATATGGGAATCGTTAACCCAACAATGTTGGAAGTGTATGACGAAATTCCGAAGGATTTACTGGAACACGTAGAAGATGTGCTTTTTGATAAACGAGACGATGCAACCGAACGCTTATTAGGATTTGCCGAAACCGTAAAAGGGCAGAAAAAAGACGATGTAGCAAAAATACAAGAATGGCGAAGCGAACCTTTGCAAAACCGAATTACGCATGCTTTAGTAAAAGGTATTGACGCCTTTATTGTTGAAGATGTTGAAGAAGCGCGACAAGTTGTAAATAAACCTATTGAAGTTATCGAAGGTCATTTAATGACAGGAATGAATGTAGTTGGCGATTTATTTGGTAGCGGTAAAATGTTCTTACCGCAAGTTGTGAAATCGGCACGAGTCATGAAAAAAGCCGTAGCTTATTTACAGCCTTACATTGAAGCAGGAAAGGACGACTCGCAACAATCTAACGGTAAAATATTAATGGCAACCGTAAAGGGCGATGTGCACGATATTGGTAAAAATATTGTGAGCGTTGTTTTGGGTTGTAATAATTACGAAATAGTCGATTTAGGCGTCATGGTGCCACCAGAAAAAATCATTGAAACCGCTAAAAAAGAAAACGTCGATGTCATTGGATTAAGTGGTTTAATTACACCATCGTTAGACGAGATGGTTTACGTTTCGCAAGAAATGGAAAAACAAGGGTTTAATATTCCGTTGTTAATTGGTGGCGCAACAACGTCTAGAGCGCATTCTGCTGTGAAGATTGCACCACATTATTCCAATACTGTTGTACACGTCAACGATGCGTCTAGAGCTGTAACCGTTGTTGGAAATTTATTGCAGAAAGACAACAATGTATACAAAGAACAGATTCGTGAGGAATACGAGAAATTCCGTGAACAGTTTTTAAAACGAGGTAAAAAGAAAGAATATATTCCTATTGAAGAAGCGCGTGAACGAAAGTTTAAAATCGATTGGAAAACAACTGAAATTGTAAAACCAAAACAATTAGGAATACAAGATATTCAAGATTTTGACATTACGATTTTAGAAGATTATATCGATTGGAGTCCTTTTTTTAGAAGTTGGGATTTACACGGAAAATATCCAGATATTTTAACCGATAACATTGTTGGTAAACAAGCTACTGAATTGTTTAAAGACGCTAAAGTCTTGCTTCAAAAAGTATTTGATGAAAAGCTGCTGAAAGCTAAAGCGGTTTTTGGGTTGTTTCCAGCAAATTCAATCAATGATGATGATATTGAGGTGATAATCGAAGATTGTCATGCTGAACTTGATTCAGTATCTAAAAAAGATTTCGACTGCGCTCAATCTGACACTGCAAAATTTCTAACCTTACGTCAGCAATTAAAAAAACGCGAAGGCGTTCCAAATTTTGCATTAGCCGATTTTATCGCACCAAAGGATACTGGAGTTCAAGATTATATAGGCTGTTTCTGTGTCACAACAGGTTTTGGAACCGAGCAATTAGCCAAAGAATTTGAAGCGAATCACGACGATTACAATGCCATAATGATCAAAGCATTAGCCGATAGATTAGCCGAAGCCTTTGCAGAGTATTTGCACCAAAAAGTACGTACAGATTTTTGGGGTTATGCTTCCAATGAAAATCTAAGCAATCAAGAGTTAATTAAAGAAGCGTATAAAGGAATTCGTCCTGCACCAGGTTATCCAGCTTGTCCAGATCACTTAGAGAAAAAGACTATTTGGAACATTTTAAAAGTAGAAGAAGCCATTGGTGTAAAACTTACCGATAGTTTAGCGATGTGGCCAGCAGCGAGTGTAAGCGGTTATTATTTTGCAAATCCTGAAGCTAAATATTTTGGATTAGGGAAAATCACCAAAGATCAATTAGAAGATTATACCAAACGAAGATACATTAGCAAAGAAGAAGCAGCAAAATGGTTGAACCCAAATTTAGCAGAGTATTAAAAAACAACAAAAAATTAATAAATAATTACAATTAAATTAAAATTGAAATCCAAATTATAGCGTAATATCGTACTATCAAAAAAAGAATGTTATGGGGAAATTAAAATTAGAAATCCGTTTTGCCGTTCAAGTTGTACTTATGACAGCAGTTTCTTTATTGGTAGCCTACCTTATTGCCTAAATTTAGGGTTTGGCTATCAGTAAATTATGAAGGTAACCGAGCATATTAAAAACGCCAAAGGCAAGACTTTATTTTCGTTCGAAATTATTCCGCCACAAAAAGGAAGTAGTATACAAGAATTGTATAATAACATTGATCCTTTAATGGAGTTTAAACCGCCGTTTATAGATGTAACGACATCTAGAGAACAGCATGTTTATATAGAAAAAGATGGTCTCCTAGATAGAAAAATTACACGTATGCGTCCTGGTACGGTAGGTATTTGTGCTGCTTTAAAATATAAGTACAATGTAGATACGGTTCCGCATGTGTTATGCGGTGGTTTTAGCAAAGAAGAAACCGAGTATTTACTAGTCGATTGCCATTATTTAGGTATAGAAAATGTGATGGCCTTACGTGGCGATGCGATGAGTCATCAAAAGTATTTTGAGCCTTCTAAAGGTGGACATTTATACGCGAATGAGTTAGTTGAACAGATTCAAAATTTAAATAAAGGAAAATATCTTCACGATGTTATTGAAGCCGATGATAAAGCCGATTTTTGTATTGGTGTTGCGGGGTATCCTGAAAAGCACCTTGAGGCTCCATCCTTACAAACCGATTTAAAACGCTTGAAACATAAAGTTGACTGCGGAGCTGATTACGTGGTTACACAAATGTTTTTCGATAATAAGAAATATTTTGAATTTGTTGAAGCAGCCAAACAGGCTGGGATTAATGTGCCAATTATACCCGGAATAAAACCCATAGCTATTAAAAAGCATTTACAACTTTTACCTCAAGTATTTAAAATTGATTTACCAGAAGAGTTGATTAGTGCTGTTGAAAACTGTAAGGACAATAAAGCCGTACGTCAAGTTGGTGTAGAATGGTGTGTTCAGCAATCAAAAGAATTACAAGATGCAGGCGTTCCTGTATTACATTATTACTCAATGGGAAAAAGCGATAATATTAAAGCCATAGCCGAAGCGTTATTTTAATAATTCTGTTATTTTTGCTTCACTAAACAAAACTATGAAGCGCCTATTAACCTGCATTTTTGTGTTTTATGCTTGTTATGCATTTGCACAAGACAAACTAACCACGTCAACCTTTGATGTCAATTACTTCAAAGGTAATATAGCACTTCATAATAACGATATACTCCATTTAATTAAAGGGCATCCAGAAGGATTTATCTTAAGTTGGAACAAAAAAACTTTTGGGAATCAAGATTGGCAACAACGTTATAATTATCCAGATTATGGGGTGTCATTTGCTTACCAAAACTTAAAAAATGATGTATTAGGAAATAACTATTCTTTATATGCACATTATAATTTCTACTTTCTAAAACGGCATGTTATGTTGCGTGTTGGTCAAGGATTAGCTTATGCGACCAATCCTTACGATAAAGTTGAGAACCATAAAAATATAGCTTTCGGTTCTCGTTTATTAAGTAGTACCTATCTTATGCTTAATTATAAAAAAGAACGCCTTTTTGATAAGTTTGGTTTGCAAGCAGGGTTAAGTCTAATACATTATTCAAATGCTAATGTGAAAGCGCCAAACACAAGTGTAAACTCACTAACATTAAACGTGGGGCTTACTTATAACTTGGAAGATGAAGAACCTGAATATGTCTACAATATTAAAAAAGAAAAATTTACCGAGCCCATTAAGCTTAATGTGGTTTTAAGAGGCGGAATAAATGAAAGCGATTTTGTTGGTAGTGGCCAATATCCGTTTTTTGTTGTTTCAGCGTATGCCGATAAGCGCTTAGGCCATGTTAGTGCTGTGCAACTTGGGGCAGATGTGTTTTTTTCGGAGTTTTTAAAAGAATTAATTTACTACCAATCCGTAGCTTATCCAGAAGAAAATGTTAGTGGCGATGAAGACTGGAAACGCGTAGGTGTTTTTGCTGGTCACGAATTGTTTATTAATAAAATGTCGGTAGTAACGCAGCTAGGGTATTACGTGTATTATCCTTACGATTTTGAAGGGAGAACGTATTTAAGAATTGGTTTAAAACGTTACTTTGGAAAAAAACTTTTTGGCGCATTAACATTAAAGTCTCACGGCGCAAAAGCCGAAGCTGTAGAATTTGGTGTTGGAATACGATTGTAATATGAAAAAACTACTATATATAATCATTTTAATAGGTTTGTTTTCTTGCGATAGTGAAGATGCAAACGATTGTTTTCAAACGTCGGGAGAAACAGTCCAAGAAGAGATTACAGTTGCAACATTTAATAGAATTTTAGTTAATAGAAACGTGCAGCTTATTTTAAAAGATGATATAGCAACAAAAGTTGTGGTGGAATCTGGTAAAAATCTTATAAATGATGTTGAGATAAAAGTTGAAAACTCAAAATTAATTATTACCGATAATAATACGTGTAATTATGCACGAGATTATGCACCAACTAAAGTGCATGTAACCTCGTCAGATATTTCAGAAATACGAACCTCGTCTCAATTTGAAGTATTATCTGATGGTGTGTTAAGTTATAATAACCTAACGCTCCTTTCAGAAGATTATAACGGAGGCTCGGAGTTTACCGTAGGCGATTTTAGATTGCAATTAGATTGTAACCGAGTAAGAGTAACCTCAAATAATATATCATCGTTTTATTTATCTGGAACTACAAACAATTTATCTGTTGGTTTTTTTGCAGGAACAGGAAGATTTGAAGGGGCAAATTTAATTGCGGAACATGTAGAGGTTAACCATCGTGGAAGCAATGATATGATTGTTAATCCACAACAAGAATTAACAGGTGTTTTACGTGGTACAGGAAATGTAATTTCAGTAAATCAGCCACCAGTTGTTACTGTAGAACGTTTGTATACTGGAGAGTTGATTTTTTGGTAATTTCTTATGAATTAGTTAAGTCTCTAAATAAGCTTTCTAAACTTGCATTTTTTTGATTCAGTTGGAGGATTTTTAGTTGGTTATCGTGAGCAAAATCAAATACATGCGAGCGCATATCTTCTGTAGTTGAAAATGTAATTTCATAAACAAAGTCGTGTGTGTTTTCCACTTTAGAAACCTTAGGGAGTTTAAGTAAAAAAGCCTCTTCTACACGATAGTCAAATTCAACAATCACGGTTTGTGTTTGGTTATCGCGAAGATCTTTTAATTTTTTATCGGCAACAATTTCGCCTTTATTTATAATAATAACACGATCGCACATGGCTTCAACTTCCTGCATAATGTGTGTTGATAAAAACACTGTCTTTTTTTTACCAATAGATTTAATCAGGTTTCTTATATCGATTAACTGGTTAGGATCTAAACCAGTGGTAGGTTCATCTAAAATTAATACTTCTGGATCATGCAATAAAGCATTCGCTAAACCAACACGCTGTCGATACCCTTTGGAAAGCTGATTAATGGTTTTATGAGCTTCAGGAGTAAGGCCTGTTAGCTCAATCACATCGTCTATTCTAGATTTAGGGATGTTGTAAACATTGGCATTAAAGTTTAGATATTCTTTTACATACATATCTAAATACAACGGGTTATGTTCTGGTAAATATCCAACGCGTTTTTGTACTTCTTTGGAGGAATTAGATACATTGTAATCACTTACTTTAGCAATGCCTTTAGAGGCTTCAATATAAGTTGTTAAAATCTTCATCATGGTTGATTTTCCAGCACCATTGGGGCCTAAAAAACCAACAATTTCACCTTTATCAACTTTAAAAGAAATATTATTTAATGCTTTTTGTTGATTGTAAATTTTAGTGATGTTAGAAACTTCTATAGACATAAAAATAAGTTGAAATTTTGTCAAAAATAAACAATATTGTCTATCTCAACGCATAGCGAAAACGTTATATTGCAAATCCTTCTAAAAAAAGATTTTGTTTTTTCAATTATTTGGTTACTTTAGCTTTAACAAAATGAAAACAAATATTGCATTTACATATTATAACTGGTTTTATTTCTTTTTTAGCAAAGGGAACGAGGCCTGATATGTAAACATGTCAAATAAGATAATATTAACAAAAGGTCTCGATTTATTAAATCGAGATTTTTTTTTGAATATATATGATTAATTCAGTTGCGATACAAGGTATAAAAGGGTCATTCCATCATATTGTTGCCCAAGCTTTTTTTCAAGAGGAGGTTAAGGTGAAAGAATGTCTATCGTTTGATGTTGCTGTAGAAAGCCTTTTAAAAGGACAAACAGATACGGTTATTATGGCGTTAGAAAATTCTATTGCGGGATCAATAATACCTAATTATGCCTTAATTGATGTTAATAAGTTACACATTGTAGGAGAGCATTATTTAGATATTCAGCATCATTTATTGGCATTGCCAGGACAGCGTATTGCTGATATAAAAGAAGTGCATTCTCACCCAATGGCTTTACTACAATGTAAAGCGTTTTTTAAAAATTATCCACATATAAAACTTATTGAAGCCAATGATACAGCCGATGTGGCAAAGCAAATTCATGAGAAGCAATTAAAAGGAATTTCTGCCATAGCAAGCGATTTAGCAGCCCGTATTTTTGGGTTAGATATTTTAGCAAAAAGCATACAAACCATAGCTCATAACGAAACACGATTTGTTATTGTAAAACGCCATAACTCAGAAGTTGCTAAAAACGAGATTAACAAAGCCTCATTAAAATTTGAATTAGAACATAAGCGAGGTAGTTTAGCAGCCGTATTGAACATGATGAGCGACTGCAAGTTAAATTTAACCAAAATACAATCGTTACCTAAAATAGAAACGCCTTGGAAATATGCTTTTTTCGTGGATGTCACTTTTGATGATTACAGCAATTACAACAAAGCAAAAGCCATACTTAAACTTATGGCACAAGATTTTAAAATTCTAGGCGAATACAAAAATGCAAGACAATGATTACAGTAGCCGATAGATTACATACCGTAGAAGAATACTATTTCTCTAAGAAATTAAAAGAAGTAAACTTTTTAAAATCTCAAGGAAAACCTATTATAAATTTAGGCATAGGAAGCCCGGACTTAAATCCATCAGAACGTGTGCTAAATGCATTAACAGAAAGCTTAAACCATGCTGTTGCTCACCAATATCAAAGTTATCAAGGCTTACCAGAATTGCGAGATGCTATAGCGCTGTTTTACAAAAATCAATTTAATGTATGGTTAAGTCCGCAAACCGAAATTTTGCCCTTAATGGGAAGCAAGGAGGGCATCATGCATATTTCTATGGCATTTTTAAATCCAGGAGATGAGGTTTTAGTGCCTAATCCAGGCTATCCTACCTATTCGTCAGTAACTAAACTAGTAGGAGCCACACCTGTTTCTTATAATTTAACCGAAAATACACACTGGTTACCAGATTTAAAAGCGTTAGAAAAAACCAACTTAAGTAAGGTGAAAATAATGTGGGTTAATTACCCACATATGCCAACAGGAACACAAGCAGATGATGTGTTTTATCAAGCTTTAATCAATTTTGCTAAGCGTCATAATATTTTACTAATAAACGACAATCCTTATAGTTTTATACTTAATGATAATCCTAAAAGTATTTTAGAGTTTGAAGGAGCCAAAGACTGTTGCTTAGAATTAAATTCCTTAAGTAAAACATTTAATTTGGCAGGTTGGCGTGTAGGAATGGTTTTAGGAAAGTCAGAATTTATACAACATATACTTAAAGTAAAAAGTAACATGGATTCGGGTATGTTTTATGGTATTCAAAAAGGTGCTATAGAAGCTTTAAACTGTTCCAATATGTGGTATAAAAGCCTTAATAGTGTTTATAGAAAGCGCCGGAATTATGTGTGGCAAATTGCCAATGCTTTAAATTGTACTTACAACGAAAATAGTGTAGGTATGTTTGTGTGGGCCAAGTTGCCACCATTAGTAAAATCAGAAGAATTTGTGGATTTATTATTAAAAGAAAAGGCCGTTTTTATAGCGCCAGGAACCGTTTTTGGTGCAAATGGCGAAGGTTATGTAAGGTTTTCACTTTGCGCCTCAACAGAAGAATTAGAAGAAACCCTAGCAAGAGTAAGATAAGTATGAATATAAAAAATGTATACATAGTAGGAGTTGGATTAATAGGCGGAAGTATCGCAAAAGATATTAAACATCTTAATCCAGAAATTACACTTCTAGGAATTGATAAAAATGAAGCTCATTTAAATCAGGCCTTAGATTTAGGAATTATAGACGGAAAAGCAACTTTAGATGATGTTGTAAATGCCAACATTGTTATTGTTTCCATTCCTGTAGATGCATCGGTAAATATATTGCCGAAAATATTAGACCTCGTTTCAGATGATACCTTGGTTATGGAATCTGGTTCTACCAAATTAGACATCTGTAATGCAGTTGCAAATCATCCTAAACGTAGAAATTTTATGGCTACGCATCCTATTGCAGGAACAGAGTTTTCTGGACCAAGTGCAGCTATTCAAGGGTTGTTTAAAGGAAAGACAAATATTATTTGTGAGGTTGAAAAAACAGCGTTTAAATTACAAGAAATAGCCTTAACTATTTTTAATATTATGGGGATGCGTATTCGATATATGAATCCAGAATCTCACGATAAGCATATTGCGTATGTCTCACATTTATCGCATATAAGCTCATTTATGTTAGGGAAAACAGTCATGGAGAAAGAAAAAAACGAACGTGATATTTTTGATATGGCGGGAAGTGGTTTTGCTTCAACAGTGCGTCTAGCAAAGAGTTCACCAGACATGTGGACACCCATTTTCAAGCAGAATAAAACTAATATTATTGAAACATTAGACGAATACATTAATAACTTAGAACGTTTTAAAGCATGTTTAAAAACCAATGCTTTTGAAGACGTTTATAAAGAAATGAATGACATTAATCATATAAAAGACATTTTAAACGGAATTGAATAAAAAAGGAAATTATGGAAAACAAAAAAGAACTAAGAACTTGGTTAGATAACTTTGGTTTAGAACATCCGCTAGTTATTGCTGGGCCATGCAGTGCAGAAACCGAAGAACAAGTCTTAAAAATAGCTCATCAGTTAAAAGAAACAGATACTACCGTTTTTAGAGCTGGGATTTGGAAACCAAGAACACGACCTGGAAACTTTGAAGGTGTTGGTGCATTAGGTTTAAAATGGCTGCAAAAAGCTAAAGAAGAAACAGGCTTACTTACAACAACCGAAGTAGCTAATGCCAACCATGTAGAGCTAGCCTTAAAACACGATGTTGATATTCTTTGGATAGGCGCAAGAACAACAGTAAGTCCTTTTATTGTTCAAGAAATTGCAGATGCCTTAAAAGGAACGAACAAACCGGTGTTAATTAAAAATCCTGTTAATCCAGATTTAGCGTTATGGCTAGGTGCTGTAGAGCGTTTTTATACGGCCGATGTAAAAAACTTAGGGGTTATTCATAGAGGGTTTTCAACCTATGAAAAAACCAGATACCGTAATAATCCCGAATGGCAAATAGCCGTCGATTTACAAAATCGTTTTCCCGATTTACCATTAATTTTAGATCCATCTCACATAGCAGGACGTCGCGATATTATTTTCGATTTATGCCAAACAGCCCTAGACCTTAATTATGATGGCTTTATGGTGGAAACACATCATAATCCCGATAAAGCTTGGAGTGATGCTGCACAGCAAATCACCCCGGAAACACTAAAAACATATACTGAGGATTTAAAAATTAGAAAGGAAACAGGCGAAGCTGCCGAGTTTAAAAATAAAATCAATACCCTAAGAACACAAATAGATGTTATTGATCATCAATTAATAGACATGCTAGGAAAGCGCATGAAAATAGCTGATGATATTGGTAACTTAAAAAAACAGCATAATGTAGCTGTATTACAATCAAAGCGGTGGAATGAAATTCTAGGAAAAATGATTTTACAAGGCGAAGAGAAAAAGTTAAGTGAAGAATTTATTTTAAGAGTCTTTAAAGCTATTCATCAGGAATCTATAAATCATCAAGAAAAGATAATAAATGGATAAGGATGAAATGCTTTTAGGAGCAATCAATAATATTCTTTATTTTGCAACATATTGATCCAAAAGCATGACAGGGACAGTTTATAAATCTACAGGAAGTTGGTATACCGTAAAAACCGAATTAGGAAAAAATTACCAATGCCGTATAAAAGGAAGGTTTCGTATAAAAGGCATAAAAAGTACTAACCCTATTGCGGTTGGCGATATGGTAGATTTTGAACTAGAAACCAAAAACGATGAAACTACTGGCATCATAAATAATATTCATGATAGAAGAAATTATATTGTTAGAAAATCGGTAAACCTATCAAAACAAACGCATGTTATTGCAGCCAATATCGATCAGGTTTTTTTATTAGTAACCATCGATAATCCGCCAACTTTTACCAGTTTTATAGACCGTTTTTTGGTTACTGCAGAAGCGTATGGTATTACAACTATTTTATTATTTAATAAGATAGACCTTTATGATAAAGAAACACTAGATGAAGTAAGGTATTTAGCGCACACTTATCGTAAAATAGGGTACGAGTGTATCGGGATTTCAGCAGAAACAGGTAAGAATATTGATAAAGTAAAACATTTAATGACTGGTAAAGTAAGCATGTTTGCAGGACATTCAGGAGTTGGTAAATCTACGCTAGCAAATGCCATAGAACCCGGATTGGAGTTGAAAACAAAAGTTATTTCAGAGCAACATCAGCAAGGGCAACACACAACTACGTTTGCAGAAATGTTTGATCTAAGTTTTGGCGCTAAATTAATAGACACTCCAGGAATTAAAGGTTTTGGTATTGTAGATATGGATAAAGAAGAAGTGGGCGATTATTTTCCAGAGTTTTTTAAGTTAAAACAAGACTGCAAATTTAATAATTGTATTCATGTCGATGAGCCTAAATGTGCTGTAAAACAAGCTCTAGATGATGATGAGATAGCTTACTCAAGATACCGTAGTTATTTGCAAATGCTAGAAGGTGAAGACGAACATTATAGAACCGATAACTGGGATTAAATGAAAGCTGTTATACAACGTGTTTCAAAAGCAAGTGTTACAATAAACAACAATACTACAGCCAATATACAACAAGGTGTTTTGGTGTTGTTAGGAGTTGAAGACTCCGATACCAATCAAGACATAGAATGGTTGTCAAGAAAAATAAACAACCTTCGGATTTTTAACGATGAAAAAGGTGTTATGAATCGTTCCTTAATAGATGTTAATGGCGATGCTATTATTGTAAGCCAGTTTACATTACATGCTAGTACAAAAAAAGGTAACAGACCAAGTTATATAAAAGCGGCAAAACCAGATGTTGCTATACCTATGTATGAAGCTTTTGTAAAGCAATTTGAAACAGATTTAGGAAAACCTGTTCAAACAGGTGAATTTGGAGCAGATATGAAAGTAGACTTGCTAAACGATGGGCCTGTAACCATAATTATAGACACTAAGAATAAAGAGTAAATGAACATACAAAACGCACAAAAAGCAGTAGATAATTGGATTAAGGAACATGGCGTTCGTTATTTTAACGAACTCACCAATATGGCACAACTTACCGAGGAAGTAGGTGAAGTTGCTAGAATAATAGCCCGTCGTTATGGCGAGCAAAGCGAGAAGGAAAGCGATAAAGACAAAGATTTAGGCGAGGAATTAGCCGATGTTGTTTTTGTGGTATTGTGTTTAGCTAATCAAACAGGGATCGATTTACAAGAGGCTTTTAGTAAAAAAATGGACAAAAAAACTAAAAGAGATCACGATAGGCATCATAATAACGAAAAGCTAAAATAACCCATTTTAGAAGAGGTCTATTATGCATTTAAAACTTCACCAATCACAGATAAAGAAAGAGAGTCATATAACAGTTTCCGGCTCTAAAAGTGAATCCAATAGATTATTGCTGTTACAAGCTCAGTACCCAAAAATAAGTATAAGTAATCTTTCCGATTCAGACGATTCTCATGTCATGCAAAAAGGCCTGTCAGGACATTTTGATGTTGTAGATATTCATCATGCAGGAACAGCTATGCGCTTTCTAACAGCCTATTTTTCTACCCAACCAAAAAAAGAAGTAGTCTTAACAGGCTCCGAAAGAATGAAAGAGCGTCCCATAAAAATACTAGTTGATGCGTTAAAAAATCTTGGAGCTGATATTACCTATATGGAGAACGATGGTTGCCCACCATTAAAAATTTTAGGAAAGGAACTTGTAAAAGACAAAGTAACCCTTAATGCTCATGTAAGTAGCCAGTATATTTCGGCATTATTGTTAGTTGCTCCTAAATTAAAAAATGGGTTAGAGCTAACACTAAAAGGAGCAATAACATCTGTACCATATATAAAAATGACCTTGTCGCTATTAGAGCAAATAGGTGTTAATACAACATTTAAGGATAATGTAATTACGGTTAGCCCAAAGCCTGTTTTGGATAAAGAGATTGAAATTATTGTAGAGTCCGATTGGTCATCAGCATCTTATTTTTATAGCATAGTAGCTATGTCTCCTATTGGTAGTAAAATAGCCTTGTCGTCTTACAAAAAGAACAGTCTACAAGGTGATTCTGAACTAGAAACCATATACCAACAATTTGGCGTGCAAACTAGTTTTAAAAAGAATACGATAACTTTAGAAAAAACATCAGAAGTTACTCTAGAAAAAGGTGTCGAACTTAATTTAGTAAACTGCCCAGATATTGCGCAAACCATAGCAGTAACCTGTCTAGGGTTAGGTATTTCGTGTAATTTAGTAGGGTTGCATACACTTAGAATTAAAGAGACTGATAGATTACAAGCCCTAAAAACAGAAATTGAAAAATTAGGAGGACAAATTGATATTACAGATAATTCATTAAAATTACACGCTTCAAATAAACTATTAAGAAACATAGAGATTAACACATATAACGACCATAGAATGGCTATGGCCTTTGCGCCATTAGCGCTAAAAACAGACATTTTAATTAAAAATGCCTATGTGGTTACAAAGTCTTACAAAGCATTTTGGGATGATTTAAAAACACTCGGATTTAAGATATCTCAATAATAATCGGTTAAATACTTGACAACCCATACTTTCAGATTGTATATTTGCACCTTTGAAAATATAAAACAAGCAAATGAAATTATCCAATTTTAATTTTGAACTTCCTAAGGAGTTGTTGGCAGAGTATCCATCAGAGCACAGAGACGAAGCCCGTTTAATGGTTTTAAACCGAGAAAAGAAAACCATAGAACACAAGCTTTTTAAAGATCTTGTAGATTACTTCAATGAAGACGATGTCATGATACTTAATAATACAAAAGTATTTCCGGCTAGACTTTTTGGTAATAAAGAAAAAACAGGTGCAAGAATAGAGGTGTTCTTATTAAGAGAGCTTAACGAAGAACAACGATTATGGGATGTTTTAGTAGATCCAGCAAGAAAAATTAGAATTGGTAATAAACTTTATTTTGGTGAAGACGAGTCGTTAGTTGCCGAAGTTATCGATAATACAACATCAAGAGGAAGAACGTTACGTTTCTTATACGATGGCTCTTATACAGACTTTAGAAAAAAACTAAACGAATTAGGAGAAACACCACTTCCAAAATACATAAAAAGAGAAGTAGAACCTGAAGATGAAGATAGATACCAAACTATTTTTGCAAAAAACGAAGGAGCTGTAGCAGCACCAACGGCTGGACTTCACTTTTCTAAACATTTATTAAAACGATTAGAAATTAAAGGCATTAATTTTGCCGAAATTACATTGCATGTTGGTTTAGGAACCTTCAATCCAGTAGAGGTAGAAGATCTTTCCAAGCATAAAATGGATAGCGAAGAAATCACTATCGATAAATTAGCTGTTAATACAATTAATCAAGGAATAGCTGAAAAGCGAAAAATATGTGCTGTAGGAACCACGGTAATGAGAGCTGTTGAAAGTTCGGTATCTTCAAGCGGTACTTTAAACGAATTCCAAGGGTGGTCTAATAAATTTATTTTCCCACCTTACGATTTTAGTATAGCTAATTGTATGGTAACAAACTTTCATACACCAAAATCTACATTATTGATGATGGCTTCTGCATTTGCAGGGCACGATTTTATTATGGAAGCTTACGAAGAAGCCGTAAAAGAAAAATATCGTTTCTACACCTATGGCGATGCGATGTTAATTCTATAAAAGTTTTATAACCAACAATATAAAACCTTGTTTAACCGACAAGGTTTTTTTTATGCCATTTGTAAATAGTACTTTTGCAACAGATTTATATGAAGACAAAAAAGAAAGACATACGAGCCTTAAGTAAAGAGCAATTGCGTGATTTTTTTATAGGAGAAGGCGACCAAGCGTTTCGTGGCAATCAAGTGTACGAATGGTTGTGGAGCAAAGGCGCACATAGTTTTGATGATATGACTAATATCTCAAAACAAACCAGAACAATGTTAGATGATAACTTTGTTATCAATCATATAAAGGTCGATCAATTACAACGTAGTAACGATGGTACGATAAAAAATGCAGTTAAACTTCACGATGGATTAATTGTTGAATCGGTTTTAATTCCAACATCAACAAGAACAACAGCCTGTGTGTCGTCGCAAGTGGGATGTAGCTTAGATTGTAAGTTCTGTGCAACAGCTAGACTTAAACGTATGCGAAACCTGAACCCAGATGAAATCTTCGATCAGGTTAAAGCCATAGACAACGAAAGTCGTTTATATTTCGATCGTCCGTTAAGTAATA
Organism: Mangrovimonas cancribranchiae; assembly: GCF_037126245.1. Taxonomy (NCBI): domain Bacteria; kingdom Pseudomonadati; phylum Bacteroidota; class Flavobacteriia; order Flavobacteriales; family Flavobacteriaceae; genus Mangrovimonas; species Mangrovimonas cancribranchiae. The sequence continues at coordinate 2,318,577 of NZ_CP136925.1, read as the reverse complement.
TTGTTTTTATGGGTATGGGCGAACCTTTAATGAATTACAATAATGTATTAAAAGCTATTGATAAAATTACCTCTCCTGAAGGATTAGGAATGTCGCCCAAACGAATTACGGTGTCAACTTCGGGGGTGCCTAAAATGATTAAAAAGATGGCCGATGAAGAGGTGAAATTCAAATTAGCAGTATCCTTACACTCTGCTATAGATGAGGTTCGTACGTCTATCATGCCATTTAATGCTACATTTCCATTAAAGGACTTAAGAGAAGCTTTAGAATATTGGTATGCTAAAACTAAAAATAGAATAACTTACGAATACGTGGTTTGGAAAGGTATTAACGATAAACAAAAAGATGTTGATGCCTTAGTACAGTTTTGCAAATTTGCACCAAGCAAAGTCAATTTAATAGAATACAACCCTATAGATGATGGCGATTTTCAACAAGCTAATGAAGAAGCGCTTCAAATGTATATAAATACATTAGAAAGAAATAATATAACCGTAACGGTAAGGCGTTCTCGTGGTAAAGACATTGATGCCGCCTGCGGACAATTAGCAAATAAGAGTTAAAAAAAAGAGCCACTTAATTAAGTGGCTCTTTTTTTTAACTAATTAGAATTATTAGTTATTGCTTAATAAACTTTAACGTTTTTGTTTTTTCACCTAAGTTAACCTTAGCGAAGTATACACCATCACTTTGGTTAGACATATTAATTAATTCTTCAGTTTTAGATAATGGCTTACCTAAAACAGTTTGCCCTAGCATATTAAAAATTGTTATATTATTAAAAGGAACACTAGATGAACTTAATTTTAATGTTTTAGTCTCAGAGTTGTAAAAATGTTTGAAAGAACTAATTTGATTCTCTTCAATACTTAATGAAGCTGTCACAGAAACGTCATCTATGTTTAATACAAATTCATCAAACACATCATGGTGTCTAAAAGCAAAGTACACAATTTGTCCTGCAAGAGAACTGATATCTAACGATCTGTCTACAAATGTGTTGCCAGCACCGCCATTTTGACCAATAATTTCATTGAAACTAACTGCACTAGCAGTAAAGTCTGAGGTTTGATTGCCAGACGCCACATAAAGAGTGTAGTTTTCATCAGCATAAGAAGCATCAATTCCTCTTGCTTTCCAAGTTAGTTCTATATCGTCAGTAGGCGAATACCCAGTTAAATCTATACCACCAGAGATAATCCAGTTATCAGGTGTTAATGCACCAGTACCAGAGTTCCAAGAGGCACTAACTAAACACGGATTTCCATCAGGGTTTCCATCATCATCTAAATCATAATCAACTTGTCCCCAACCAAGTCCATCTCCATCAGCATCAATTGTCTCCCAACAAGTAATAACTTCGTATTGTTGGTTAAAATCTGCCGTGTAAGGTGGTGCTACTGGATATGTAGGGCAAGTAACCGAGGTTAGTGTAAGTTCAAAGTCAAAACCAGTGGCTGACCAACGGTCATCAAAAACAATGTAGTAAGTGGTGCCGCTTTCAGCAACAAAGCTGACTTCAGATAAATAGTTTCCTCCCATTAAGTCAATATCATCATTACTTACTAAGCAGGTAAGCGAACCACAAGTCCCTGTATAAACAGAAAGGTTGGTGTCGTCTCCAGTATTTACTGCCAATTCAGTTGTAATTGTAATAACTCCAGATGAAGGAGCGTTAAAAGAATACCACTCTGCAAGTGTTGGAGTATCTCCACCATCGCATATAGTAGTTTGAACAGTACCATCAATAGCAGGGACAGAAGTAACACCTTCGCTAATGCTAGCGGCAGAGGCGCAATCATTCTGAGCTTTAATACTGAAAAAGCTAAATAGAGTAAAAATAGTGTAAAATAAAGTAGTTTTTTTCATAAAAAATTTAATAAAATAGTTAATAGCTTAAACCTAAAAGTAATTTTTTTTAAAAAGATATTTAGTTTCTTTATGTTAAATTTTTCAAAATGCTCCATTAAATAGTATATAAAGCTGTTTTTTCCTAGTTTTGTGAGGATTTTACATTTCTCTTTTTGAAAGTCGTTGAACAAATAAAACAACCCATTGCTTTTGAAATGGAACTTTTCGAACAAAAGTTCCAACTGTCTATGTCTTCAAAAGTGGCGCTGCTTAATAGGATTACGCATTATATTGTGAACCGTAAAGGCAAACAAATGCGTCCTATGTTTGTATTTTTGGTTGCTAAAATGATGAATAATGGTGAGGTGAGCGAAAGAACATATCGCGGTGCTTCGGTTATAGAATTGATACATACAGCTACCTTAGTACATGACGATGTAGTAGATGATAGTAATAGGCGTCGTGGTTTTTTCTCAATAAATGCCCTTTGGAAAAATAAAATTGCGGTATTAGTTGGTGATTATCTGCTTTCAAAAGGCTTGTTGCTTTCTATAGATAATAACGATTTCGATTTACTTAAAATTATTTCGGTTGCTGTTCGCGAAATGAGCGAAGGCGAGTTACTTCAAATAGAAAAGGCTAGAAAATTAGATATTACCGAAGCTGTTTATTATGAAATTATTCGTCAAAAAACAGCGACACTAATTGCCGCATGTTGCAGTTTAGGAGCCGCTTCTGTAAAGCCTAATTCGCCAGAAGTAGAAACCATGCGTAAGTTTGGTGAACTTATAGGAATGGCTTTTCAAATAAAAGATGATTTGTTTGATTATGGAGAAGAAAAAATAGGCAAACCAACAGGGATAGATATTAAAGAACAAAAAATGACACTGCCTTTAATTTATGTTCTTAATAATTGCTCGCCTAAAGAGAAAAAATGGCTTATAAACTCCATTAAAAACCATAATAAGGATAAGAAACGTGTAAAAGAAGTTATTGCTTTTGTTAAGGCTAATAACGGTTTGGAGTATGCTATTTCTGTTATGGAAAAATTTCAAAGAGAAGCCTTAAGTATTTTAGAAAAATACCCACCTTCAGAGTTTAAAGATTCGCTAGAACTTATGGTGAATTATGTTATTGATAGAAAAAAATAGCTATTTTATATTGCTGTAATTCAGTATTTTGAATTTTTGTTTTTGATTTTTTTTTAATTCAGGCAACCATTGGCTAATATTTTGCGTCTTTATAAATAGAAGTCAACTTTAAATTAACTTTTTGAAAGTCATTCAACTATACAATAACGAAGAAAACCTTATAAAAAGGGCTTTAAAAAACAAGCGTAATGCACAACAAACGTTGTTTGATTTGCATGCGCCCAAAATGTTGAGTGTTTGTAGGTATTACATAAAAGATGTCCATAAAGCAGAAGAAGTGATGTTAAATGGATTTTTAAAGGTGTTTACCAACTTAAAAAGTTATAAAGCGGCAGGAAGTTTTGAAGGTTGGATAAGACGCATTATGGTTAGAGAAGCGATTTCATTTTTAAGAAAGCAAAAGCATGTCGAGTTTTCTATGGAAGAGATGTCTTTACCCAACACATGTTCAGATAATATAACATCTAATATGAATGTGGCGCAAATTCAACAACTTATAGACCAGCTTCCAGAAGGTTATAAAATGGTATTTGTACTCTATGCTATAGAAGGGTATAAACATAGTGAGATTGCTAAAATGTTACAAATAACCGAAGGAACTTCAAAATCGCAGTTGTTTAAAGCACGACAAATGCTACAGCAACAAATTATTAAGCAAAATAAGATTGAAAATGGCACCACTTAAGTTTGAAGAGCAGATAAAAGAACGTTTAGAAGGTAGACATATTTCCCCCTCTCAATCGGCTTGGAATAAGCTAGAAGGCAAACTTGATACCGCTGAAAAACGTTCAAATAAAAAATGGTATTGGATTATAGGCGTTGCCGCCTGTTTTATTGGGATACTTTTACTATCAACCTTATTTTTTAAAGTTACAAACCAATCAGAAAGTATTGAAACAGATACTAAAATAGTAAATCAAGCGCCAAAATCATTGGAAAATACTATTGAAACTAATACGGTAGAAAAAACTGTAGAGAGTGAAAAATTAATAGAAAACTCCGCATCAAGAGAACACATTAAAGTTCCTGAGAATAAAAGTCATGTTGTGTCTAACTCTAATGCTAATAAAACAAAAACACAACACGAAACATTATCACAGGTAAATACGAATCAAGATGATTTAGTAACTATTTCAAAAGTTCAGGAAAGCAAAGTAGAAGAAACTTTTGAAGACAAAAAAATTAAAGAAGTTGTGGCTAGTATTAAAAAAATGAAAGCAAATCAATCATCGGTTACCGATGCCGAGATAGATTCGCTTCTTAAAAAAGCACAAAACGACATACGAGATCATAGAATATATAATCAAGCAACAAAAACTGTAGATGCTATGGCATTACTTCAAGACGTTGAAGAAGACATAGATCACTCCTTTAGAGATAAGGTTTTTGAAGCATTATTATCTAGTTACGAAACGGTAAAAACTGCAGTTGCCCAACGTAACCATTAAAAACAATCATCAATTAAAAAACGAACAGTTATGAACACTATTACAAAATTAATCGTGCCGCTCATCTTATGCTTAAGTTTTACATTTGTAAAGGCACAAGACACCCTGCAATCTCAAAAAGTTGACTATAAAATCGAGTATTTACAGGAGTCCATAAAACAGGTAACATCAGAGGAGAAAGCCTTGCTAAAACAAGAAGTAGAAGCTATTAATAAACGTCTTGAAAATGGTGAAATTACTCAAGAAAAGTCCGATGCTTTAAAACAGCAAGCTGCCGAAAAACGTGCTTTAAACATAGAAAATAGAATAGCTATTATAGAAAATAAAATAGCCTTGTTAGAACGCAATGAAGAAATCGATTTTAATGATGAAGAATCCTTAAAATATGTTTTTAAAATTGGAAAAAATGAAGATTCTGATGCGTACGATAGAGGCGTTGTTTATTTTGGCGAAGAAGAAGATTATAAGTTAAAACCTAGAAAATACGACAGGCGAACCACAAGCGATTTAGTGTTTGCTATCGGTTTTAATAATGCCATAATAGAAGGTGAATCTTTAAACGACTCTCCTTATAAATTAGGAGGTTCCGGATTTGTAGAATTAGGTTGGGCTTGGAAAACACGTGTGTTTAAAAACACCAATGCTTTAAGGGTGAAATACGGCATGTCTTTTCAGTGGAATAAATTAGATATAAAAGACGATAAATATCTATATGAAAACGATGAAGGCATAATTACTTTACAGGAGTTTCCTCATCAAGTTAGAAAGTCGAAATTTAGAACAACCAATTTAGTATTCCCAGTACATTTTGAGTTTGGACCTTCAAAGAAAATTGAAAAAGAAGATTATTTTAGGTATTCAACCTATCATAAATTTAAATTTGGTATAGGTGGCTATGCTGGATTTAATATTGGCTCGCTACAAAAGGTGAAGTATAAATTAGACGGTAATCGCGAAAAAGATAAATACAAAAGCTATAATACAAACAATATCGTATATGGGTTGAGTGCTTATGCTGGATTTGGTAATGTAGGAATTTATGCAAAGTACGATTTGAATCCTATATTTAAAGACCAAGCCATCGACCAAAATAATATTTCATTAGGATTAAGATTTGATTTGGATTAGTTTCCTTGTGAAAACAACCTTGTTCAAGGCTTCATTTTTTAATGAAGCCTTTTTACATATATTGTTTTTATCTTTATATTTTTACACTCTTAATCGCATACATATTTTGATATCAAAATTCACCATAGATAAAGTTTTTGAAACCGCTCGTGTAGAGGAGGTTATTGGCGATTTTGTGCAGTTAAAAAAGGCGGGAAGTAACTTTAAAGGATTAAGTCCGTTTAGCGACGAACGCACACCAAGTTTTATGGTATCGCCTGTAAAGCAAATCTGGAAAGATTTTAGCACCGGAAAAGGGGGTAATGCCGTCGCTTTTTTAATGGAACACGAGCATTTTACCTATCCAGAAGCCATAAAATACTTAGCTAAAAAGTATAGCATTGAAATTGAAGAAACCCAGCAAACTAACGAGCAAAAAGAAAAAGCTAATGAGCGTGAGAGTTTGTATCTGGTAAGCGATTTTGCAAACACCTATTTTCAGAAAACATTACATAAAACCAATCAAGGTAAAGCCATTGGTTTAAGCTATTTTAAAGAACGTGGTTTTACCCCAGAAACAATTGAAAAGTTCGATTTAGGCTATTCGCTTGATGAATGGCAAGCGTTTTCAGACGAAGCCTTAAAAAAAGGCTATAAAATGGAGTTCCTTGAAAAAACAGGACTTACCATTGTTAAAGGAGACAAGCACTTCGATAGGTTTAAAGGGCGCGTTATGTTCCCTATAAAAAGTATGAGTGGACGTGTTTTAGGTTTTGGCGGACGTATTTTAACAAACGATAAAAAAGCGGCTAAATACCTAAACTCTCCAGAAAGCGATATTTATCATAAAAGTAAAGTGCTTTATGGTATTTACAATGCTAAACAAGCTATAGCAAAAGAGGATAATTGCTTTTTAGTTGAAGGTTATACCGATGTTATTCAGTTTTATCAAACAGGAATACACAATGTGGTGTCATCATCTGGGACAGCCTTAACACCAGAACAAATAAGGTTAATTAACAGATTGACTAACAACATAACGGTTTTGTTTGATGGTGATGCAGCCGGAATACGCGCGTCGCTTCGTGGTATCGATTTAATCCTCGAGCAAGGTATGAATGTAAAAGTGTGTAGTTTTCCTGAAGGTGAAGATCCCGATAGTTTTGCTAGAGAAAACACCTTAGAAGAGTTAGCCACATATTTAGAAAATCACGCTACAGATTTTATACGCTATAAAGCGTCTATATTAGTAAACGAAGCTAAAGACGATCCCGTTAAACGTGCCGAGACTATTAAAGACATTGTAAATAGCATTTCTAAAATACCAGACCGGATTAAGCAAGAAATTTATTTAAGAGAATGTTCTAAAATAATGGACATTAGCGAAACGGTTTTGTTTAGCACGCTTCAGCAATTAACCCAAAAAGAAATTAGCAATGCTAATAAGCAATATAAAAAAGAGCAACAACAAAAAGCTTTCGAGGTTGTAAAAAACGAACCTCAAAGAAAAACGGTTGATGTTCAATATGAATTGGAACGAAAAATCATCCAAATTTTATTGCTTTATGGTAATCGTACCGAAACTTTCGATGATTTATTGTTAAAAGAAAACGAAGAGAATGAGCTTGTACTAGAGTCTGAAGAAATGGAAGCCAAAGTGTTTCAGAAAATATATTTAGATTTACAAGAGGATGAAATGGAGTTTACAAACGATCATTTTAAAACACTTTACTACAATATAATTGATAAACTAAATCAGAACCCTGAGTACGCTGTAGAGAATTTAGTAAATGATGTTTCGCCAGACGTCGCTTCTGAAATAACGACTATTCTTATGGAAGATGAACGGTATGAACTTTCCAATTGGCAAATACAAAATATTTTCCCTAAGGAGAAGACCGATACTGTAGCACAATTAGTGAATCAAACAATTTTAAACTTAAGAAGTTATTTAATTTCTAGAAAAATTGATGAGTTAAGTGAAGAGGTGAAAAACAATATTCAAGAACAACATCCTACTATTTTGGAAGATGTTATGAACTATAAGAAATTAGATAATTTATTATCCAGAAAACTAGATAAGCCGCTTTAAACATTCATTAATTTTGCACGATTAACCAAATCAACAATATTGTTCACGTCTAACTTTTTCATTAAACGCGATTTGTAGGTGCTAACGGTTTTTTCGTTTATCTCTAACTCTTGTGCAATTTCTTTATTTTTCTTACCTACCGATAATAATTTTAACACCTCAATTTCTCTAGTGGATAGTTTTTTGTAGTAAGATCCTGAGCGCCTGTTTATTTTTCGTCTATACGATAATTGCTCTGTTAAGTTGGGACTTAAATAGGTTTCGCCTTGACTTACTTTAGTAATGGCTTCTTTAAGTGTTATAATATTGGCCATTTTAGACAGGTAACCAGAAGCGCCAGCTTTTATAGTATTCAATGCGTAAATTTCCTCGGGTTGAGCGGTAAATATTAACACATTAATGTCTGGGTATTCTTTTGAGAGTCGTCTAAGGGCAGTAATGCCATTAAGTTTTGGTAAATCCACTTCACAAAGAATAACATCGGCTTGATGATGTCTTAAAAAATCGAAAATAGCCTCGCCATTGCTAACACCACCAACAACTCTTATGTTTTGTGATGCCACAAAAATTAATTCAATCCCTTTACGAATAATGGGATGACTATCTGCAACCAATAGTTTAATCATAATAAAAAATTTAAAATGGTTGTGAGGCAAAATAAAGCACTGTAAAACAAGTGCTAAAGTAAAGATAATGAATTTTTTACGAAAAAAGTTGCCTACTTTAAACTTTCTGGAATTTCGCAAACAGGTATTGGGACCATTTTATGTTTATTATTGCTATTATATCTTTTATAAATTTTAAAAACTTCTAATTCTCTTCCAGAAAAATCAGCTTCAGACTTTCCTTTTTCTACCATAGCCATTGCCCATTCTAATTCCGGATAAGAAGCGCCTATTTGGTCTTCGTCTGTCCTGTCATCTCCCCAAAGACCATCGGTTGGCTGGGCGTCAATAATTTCTTGGTTTATGCCTAAGTATTTAGCAATCTCATACACTTCTGTTTTAAGTAAATCTGCTATCGGGCTTAAATCTACCCCACCATCGCCATATTTAGTGTAAAATCCTACGCCAAAATCTTCCACTTTATTTCCTGTTCCAGCGACTAGGTAGTTGTTTAATGCTGCAAAATAATAGAGTGTGGTCATTCGTAAACGTGCTCTTGTATTGGCTAAAGACATAAACCTGTCTTCTTCATTTTTTACCGAAGGTAGTGCCTGGACAAGACTGTCAAAAACAGGGGTTAAGTTAACTTGAGTCATCAAAACATTTGTGTGGTTAGACTGTAGCCAATTAACATGATTAATAGCGCGATTAACTTGCGATTGGGCTTGGTGGATAGGCATTTCTAAAACTAAAACATCTAATCCTGTTTTGGCACACAAGGTTGAGGTAACTGCAGAGTCTATTCCGCCAGAAACCCCTATAACAAAACCATTAATTTTAGCGTTATTAGCATAATCTTTTAACCAATTTACAATATGATTAACTACTTTTTCTGTTTGCATGATGACTAAATTTAAAACAAAGAATTAGTACCTTTGTCACACAAAAATAACGTAATCGTTGTATTAATGAAAATTAACTTGAACGAAGTTTGTATGAAAAAATCTGTGTTGCTTTTTATCGTTTTGATTATATGCTTTTCCTGTAATAAAGATAGCGGTATTGAAAAACAAATAGCAGGTATAGATGTCGATTTTACTATAGAACGATTTGATCTTGCTTTTAAAGAAGCCACACCCAAAGATTTGCCTAAACTTAAGTCGGCTTATCCGTTTATGTTTCCTCGTCAATATAAAGATGCTTTTTGGGTAGATAGGATGAGAGACACTTTGCAGCAAGAACTTCTTGAAGAAACCAAAAAAACATTTCCCGATTTAAAACAAGAACGTCAAGATATAGAAAGCTTATTCCAGCATTTAAAATTCTATTTTCCAAATGCATTTAAAGTACCTAGAGTAGTTACTACAACATCGAATGTAGATTACCGAAATAAAGTAATCGTAACAGATACTATCGTATTAATTTCTTTAGATACCTATTTAGGTGAAGACCATAAGTTTTATCAAGGTATACAAAAGTATCTAAGAACGAATTTTGATAAATCGCAAATGAGTATTGATTTAGCTAAGAAGTACTCAGAAAACTATATTTATCAAGAGCAAAAGAAAACACTTTTAGATGAGATGATTTACTTTGGGAAACAACTCTATTTTGCAGAGAACATGCTACCAAAAAAAGAAAAGCATCACATTATAGGCTATGCTGAAGATGACTACCTATGGGCAGAAAGGAATGAAAGCCAGATTTGGCGCTATTTTTTAGAAAGAGAATTGTTGTTTAGTACAGATTCCAAACTTCCTAGTAGATTTATTAATCCTGCACCATTTTCTAAATTTTATTTAGAAGAAATAGATAGTGAGTCACCTGGAGAAATAGGAAAATATATGGGCTGGCAAATAGTAAAAGCCTATATGAAAAACAACGATGTTTCTTTAAAACAAATGCTTTTAAAGTCAACAGAAGATATTTTTAATAACTCTAAATTTAAACCAAAACGATAATGGCAAATATAAAGTCAACCATAGAATTAAACGTAGAATTAGACGAGAATCGTGTACCTGAAAAGCTAACTTGGAATGCGCAAGATGGCGGGATAAAAAATGAAGAAGCCAAAGCGATGATGCTATCGGTTTGGGATAGCGAAAAGCAAGAATCTTTACGTATAGATTTATGGACAAAAGATATGCCTGTAGATGAGATGAAAGTGTTTTTTCACCAAACCTTAGTAGCTATGAGCAATACCTTTAAACGCGCTACCCAAGACGAAAAAATGAGTGCTACAATGATGGATTTTTGCGATTACTTTGCCGAGAAATTAGAAATCACAAAAAAGTAATTACCATTCGTTAATTCTATTAGAATCTAGCTTTATAAAAATAAATAGTAAAATTGTAAAGCCCCAAAGTCCAGAACCACCATAGCTAAAAAATGGTAAGGGAATACCAATAGTAGGAATTAATCCCATTACCATACCTATGTTTATCATAAAATGGGTAAACATAATTGCGGCAACACTGTATCCATAAATTCTACTGAATTGCGATTTTTGAAGTTCGGCTAGATGAAGTATTCTTAATAAAAGTAATACAAAAAGTATAATAACAAACACGCTTCCTACAAAGCCCCATTCTTCGCCAACAGTACTAAATATATAGTCGGTATGTTGTTCTGGAACAAACTTTCCAGTGGTTCTTGTGCCTTCTAAAAACCCTTTTCCTGTCCAACCACCAGAGCTAATGGCTTGCTCAGATTGTATAAGGTTGTATGCCTCACGTTTTTTCATAAGTTCAAGTTTGGCTGGATCTTTTTCTAAGCGTAGCCAAAGCGTAATTCTATTTTGTTGGTGTGGTTGAAGGATATTATTGTAAAAAAACTTCACACCAAAAGCTAATACACTACATGCCACAATAGTAAATAATGTTTTGTAGAAAGCGGGTTTTCTTCTTCTTGTAAAATGATAAGTTAAAATAATTGCTGACGTTCCTAATATTGTGGCTAGAGTGCCAAATTTTAGGGCAGATATAGCAATGAGTATAAGTAAAACGCCAATGGTGAGGTATATTTTGGGTAAACCTTCTCTATATAAAACGAAAAAAAATGAGGCGTAGACTATAGTACTTCCTGCATCGTTTTGTAATAAAATTAAAAGTGCGGGAATAGCAATTATGGTAAATATTCTTATTTGATCTTTAAATGTTTTTATATCGGTGTTAAGGTCGCTAATGTATTTGGCTACAGCCAAGGCTGTTGCGGTTTTAGCAAATTCACTTGGTTGTATGGTCATGCCACCTATACCATACCATGAAGTAGCCCCATTAACATTTTTTCCAAAGAAAAAAAGTCCTATTAAAGAGAGCATTGCTATAATATAGATAACACTTGAAAACCGCTCGTAAAACTTGGCATCTATAGCTAAAACAAGCACAATAAGGATAAAGGTTAGAAAAATAAACATGAGTTGTTTACCATATGGCTGAGAAAAATCTAGATAGTTAACCGTTTCTCCAACATGTGAAGCCGATAAAATATTAAGCCAGCCATAACCTACTAATAGTAGAAAAAGGATAATGGTAATCCAATCAAATTTAAAATATCTATTAGTTTCTCTATACATTAGTTTATGCTAAAGGGTTGTCCAGAATAAGGTTTTATATATTCGTCTTCTAAGCTATTGTTTAGTAGCCAGGTTTCCATATCGGTTCTTGTAATCTCTCCTTTTAAGTATTGTTCAATCATTAAGCTAGCTATTCTTCCTGCATAAATAGACCCATAATGTCCATTTTCAACTAATACTGCGAGGGCAATTTTAGGATTGTCTTTAGGAGCAAAAGCTACAAAAATAGAGTGGTCTTGTAATTGCATGCGTTCGCCATCAATTTTTATAAAATTTTCGGCAGTACCTGTTTTTCCACAAATCTCTATACCTGGGATTCTTAAAAATCTAGCAGTTCCGTTTTCGTAAACATCGTATAAGCCTTCAATAATGGGATCGAAATGTTTAGGTGCTACGGTTGTTTCATGCTTAGTAACAAAATCTTTGTTTATTTTTTCGCCTTCTATTCCTTTTATAATATGGGGTGTGTAGTAGTAACCTCGGTTAGCAATAGCGGCTGTAAAGTTAGCCATGTGAATAGGTGTTGTTAAAATTTCACCTTGTCCAATAGAATTTGATATGATTGTTGTTGCTCCCCAACGAAAATCTGGATACCAGTTGTCGTAATAAGCACCATCTGGAATGTTTCCTTTTTTTCCAATAGGTAAATCTGTGCCTAAGTATTGTCCTAAACCAAAACTTTTAATATGTTTACTCCATGCATCCATACCTTTACTGGCATTACTGTACTTATCGATCGATTTCCTAAAGATAGTTGCGAAATAGGAGTTGCAAGATTTGGCAATTCCCTTTGTTAAATCTCGTCGTCCACCACCACAATGGCAGCCCATTGGGCGTCTTCCACCATAATGATAAGCGCCTCTGCAGGTTACTGAAAACTTAGGTGTAATAACATCTTCTTGTAATGCTGCAAGGGCAACTAGAGCTTTAAATGGTGAGCCAGGTTCGTGAACTCTTAATAAACCTTTGTCTATAAGTGGAAGATGAATTGAATCGTTATAGAGTTTCGTGTAATTTTTCGATCGTTTTCTCCCTACTAATAGATTAGGGTTGTATGAAGGTGCAGAAACTAAAGCTAAAATCTCTCCTGTTTTAGGTTCTATGGCAACAATTCCGCCTCTTTTGTTTACCATAAGCTTTTCGCCGTAAGCTTGCAGTTTGGAGTCTATTGTTATAGTGATATCTTTTCCGGGTGCAGGAATGGTGTCAAATTTACCGTCTTTATAAGGTCCTAAATCTCTATTAAATCTGTCTTTTTGGATAAATTTAACGCCTTTAACGCCACGCAATTCTTCTTCGTAAGAGAGTTCAACGCCTTGTTTTCCTATTAAATCACCCATTTTGTAATAAGGGTTTTTTTGTATTTGCCCTTGATTAACTTCGGCAATAAACCCTAAAACATTGGCGCCAATAGATGTTTGATAATCTCTTAACGACCGTTTTTGAATGTAAAACCCCTCGTATTTACGCATTTTTTCTTGTAAAACGGCATAATCTTCTTTTGAGAGGTGTGACACAAACACAGATGGTAGTCTTGGGGAATAATGATAAGCTTTATTATAGGTTTTTATAAATTGAGCTTTGTCTATTTTTAGTAGCGAGCAAAACTCAACGGTATCTAAAGGTTTTACTTCTCTAGGAATAACCATAACATCGTAAGATGGCTGATTAGCAACTAGTAATTTCCCATTTCGGTCAAAAACAAAGCCACGTTTAGGATAATCGTAAACTTTTCGTATGGCAGGATCTTCAAACAAATTATAGTTGTCTGAATTGTAGATTTGTAAGTAGAAAAGTCTGCCAATAAAAACGATTCCTACAATAATAATAGAAGCGAATAGTAATAATTGTCTCATTTAACGCTTTCTGCTAAAAATTATGATTGTTAATACGGTTAGTATTATAGTGAAAATACTAGAGAATAACGTTTTTTTAAGTATTAAAAGTATGTTCTTTATGTTAAAAACTTCTAAAGAAAACATAACCAAATGATGGACTAGCGTTAGGGTGATTAAATAGACTAGCAGAGCCCCAAACTCAATAGTATTAAATCTAATAGTTTGGTGTTCGTAAGCAGCTCCGAATGAAAATTTTAAAATAATAGGTCTTGTGTAAGCTGCTGTTAAAGCTGCTGCAGCATGAATACCGCCAGAGTCGGAAAAAATATCGACAAAAAGCCCTAATAAGAAACTTAAAAATAAAAATATAGAGCGATTATTTTTAATAGGATATAAGGCCACAAAAAGAATATAAAGATAGGGGTTTATATATCCTAAAAAATTAATATGATTTAAGATTAATGCTTGAAGAAGCACAAGTAAGATAAAACGTAATGTATGGCCAGAAATTAAATTACTCATCTGCTGGATTTAACAGGTTGTTAATTTCATCTTTGTCTTCATTCTCTATAATATAAACATGTTCAATATTGGTCATGTCATTAAACAGTTTTACGTTTATAGTATAATAATTCTCGGCATTATCTAAAGAAAAATCTGTCACAGTACCAATTGGAATTCCTTTAGGGAAAATAGCCGAAAGCCCTGAGGTTGTAATAGTGTCACCCTGTTTTACAGGAGCTATTTTAGGGATTTCTTTTAACTGAATAATGTGTGGCGATTTACTATCCCAAATTAACGATCCAAAATGATTGGTTTGTTTTAGTTTAGCGCTTATTCTGCTATTGGTGTTTAATATAGAAATTACAGTAGAAAACTTTTTACTTGTTTGGTCTACAATGCCTAAAACACCTTTAGGTGTAATAACCCCAAAGTCTTGTTGTATGCTATCTCTATGCCCTTTATTTAGTAATAAAATATTATCTGTTGCCGAGTAACTATTTTTTAACACTAAAGCAGGTGTAAATTTGTAAGCAATGCCAAAACTTGTACTGTCTATATAGGTTATTTGAATAGAATCGTTTTGTTTTTCACCGTTATGAATAAGCATTCTTAAACTATTGTTCTCCTCTTGAAGAATGGTATTTTGTGTTTTTAAATTAAAATACTCAGAAATATTGTTAGTCGAATTATAAATACCACCAGTTAAAAAGTTAGCAGAATTTATAAACCGACTTTTATGATAAGAATGCGATTGAATAGTAAAAACAAGCGATATAGAAAGCAACAATATATACAACAAAAAGGTTTTGTTTCTTATTAAAAAGTTAATGATTTGTTGCATATGTTATGGCTATTTTATCAAGACGCTTTTGTATTTAGTTATGTTTTTTAAAGTTATTCCAGTACCACGAACTACAGCTCTTAACGGATCTTCTGCAATATAAACTGGTAAATCTGTTTTTTGAGATAAACGTTTGTCTAACCCACGTAACATAGACCCACCGCCAGCTAAGTAAATACCAGTATTATAAATATCGGCTGCTAATTCTGGTGGTGTTTGCGATAAGGTTTCCATTACAGCGTCTTCAATTCGTAAAATGGACTTATCTAAAGCCTTTGCTATTTCTCTATACGAAATTTGTACCTGTTTTGGTTTTCCAGTAAGTAAGTCTCTACCTTGTACACTCATGTCTTCTGGAGGTAATTCAAGGTCTTCGGTAGCAGCACCAATTTGTATTTTTATTTTTTCGGCAGTACGTTCTCCAACATAAAGGTTGTGTTGGGTGCGCATGTAATAAATAATATCGTTGGTAAATACATCACCTGCAATTTTAACCGATTTGTCACAAACAATACCTCCTAAAGCAATGACAGCAATTTCTGTTGTACCACCACCTATATCAACAATCATATTTCCTTTGGGTTGCATAATATCAACACCAATACCTATGGCAGCTGCCATAGGTTCGTGTATAAGGTAAACTTCTTTGCCATTAACGCGTTCTGCACTTTCTTTTACAGCGCGCATTTCAACCTCTGTAATTCCTGAAGGAATACAAATAACCATACGTAAAGCTGGATTAAACAACTTCTTTTTTAGAGCAGGGATATTTTTAATAAACATGCTTATCATTTGCTCTGAAGCATCAAAATCGGCAATTACGCCATCTTTAAGAGGTCGTATAGTTTTGATGTTTTCGTGCGTTTTTCCCTGCATCATGCTAGCTTCTTTACCAGCTGCAATAATTTTTCCAGAAATACGATCACGAGCTACTATAGATGGACTGTCAACAACAACTTTATCGTTATGAATAATAAGTGTATTTGCTGTACCAAGATCTATAGCAATTTCTTCAGTTAGGAAGTCAAAAAATCCCATTCGTTTTAACGTAGTTTTTGAGGTTTAAAAATCAAATCTTGTAAATGTAATAAAATTAATGCTTAAAATGACGCGTTCCTGTAAATACCATAGCAACATTATTCGTGTTACAATAATCTATACTAAGTTGATCTTTAATAGAGCCACCTGGCTGAATTACAGCTGTAATACCAGCATTGTCTGCAATTTCTACACAATCTGGGAATGGGAAGAATGCATCGCTTGCCATAACAGCGCCATTAAGGTCGAATTTAAAAGAGCCAGCTTTGTGAATAGCTTGATTTAAAGCGTCAACACGGCTTGTTTGTCCCGTACCGCTAGCACATAATTGTTTGTTTTTTGCCAGTACAATAGTATTAGATTTGGTATGCTTGCAAATTTTTGAAGCAAAAATTAAATCTTCTAACTCGTTTTTGGTTGGTTTATTGTTGGTAACTTCAGTTAAATCTTCAAGGGCATCGGTTTTATTATCTCTGTCTTGAACTAAAACACCGTTTAAACAACTTCTTATCGTAGTTTTTGGTAGCTCAATGTCTTTTAGAATAAGTAAAATACGGTTCTTTTTACCTTTTAAAATGTCTAGAGCATCGTTTGAAAAACTTGGAGCAATAACAACCTCACAGAATAAATTGTGAATTTCTTCGGCTGTTGCTTTATCAATTTCAGTATTACTTATTAATATACCGCCAAAAGCAGATACAGGATCTCCAGCTAGCGCATCTACATATGCTTGATGTATGGTGTCGCGTTGTGCTAAACCGCAAGCGTTATTGTGTTTTAAAATAGCAAACGTTGGCGCTTCACCTTTAAATTCGTTCATTAATGTTACTGCGGCATCTACATCTAAAAGGTTGTTGTAGCTAAGCTCCTTACCATGTAGCTTAGTAAACATAGCATCGAAATCGCCATAGAAAAAACCTTTTTGATGTGGGTTTTCACCATAACGTAAAGTTTTTCCTTTGGTTTCACTTATTTTAAACGATTCAATATTTTGATCTGTGTTGAAGAAGTTAAAAATAGCAGAATCGTAATGTGAAGATACGTTAAAGGCTTTTGTAGCAAAACGTTTTCTGTCTTCTTGAGAAGTTTCGCCATTTTTAGCTTTTAGTAAGTCTAAAAATTCACTGTAATCTTCTACAGATGAAACGCAAACTACATCGGCGTAGTTTTTAGCGGCAGCTCTAATTAAAGATATGCCACCGATATCAATTTTTTCAATAATATCCTGATGAGATGCGCCAGAAGCAACTGTCTTTTCAAAAGGATAAAGGTCTACAATGACCAAATCGATTTGTGGGATTTCAAAATCTGTTAATTCAGCAATATCACTATCATTATCTTGCCTGTTTAATATGCCGCCAAATACTTTAGGGTGTAATGTTTTAACACGTCCGCCAAGAATAGATGGATAAGAAGTAACATCTTCAACAGGAATAACATCGATACCTAGATCTTTAATAAATTTTTCTGTTCCTCCTGTAGAGTAAATGGTTACGCCTTGTTCGTTAAGTTGTTTAACAATAGGTTCTAATCCGTCTTTTGAAAATACGGAAATTAATGCCGATTTAATGGTTTTTGTGGTACTCATTTTAGTTATGTTGTGAAATAAGTTGCAAAAGTAACTATTTCAAACCGAAAATAAGCCCTGATTTTATTGAAAAAGTGGGTGTTTTTTTAACGAAAAAATAAAGGTGTTGATAATTATAAAATGCGGGCAACTTCTTGACAAATAAACTCTAAAAATTCTTCATCTTCTTTTGTGAAAGGATCTGGTGTATTCGAGTCTATGTCTATTTGGCCAATATTTTCACCATTAACAAAAATAGGAATTACGATTTCGGCTTTAACGGTTATGCTACAAGCGATATAGTTGTCTTGTGCAGAAACATCTGGAACTACAAAATTTTCGTTGCTAACGGCTACTTGCCCACAAATACCTTTGCCAAAAGGGATAATGGTGTGATCTGTTGGGGCGCCTACATAAGGGCCAAGTTTTAATTCATTTTTATCACCGTTTTTAAAGTAAAACCCCACCCAGTTGTAGTGATTTACATTAAGCTCTAAAAGTTGACAAATTCCTAATAATTTTTCGTCAGTGGTTTTCTTATCGTTAGAAATTATTTGAGAAATTTGAGGTTTTAACTTGTTAAATGGCATTGTTAAGAAATTTTTGTCAAAAGTATTTAAAAGAAACTGTTTCAAAATTGATTTTATATAACTTTAACATCGTTAAAAGAAATTGATTTGAAGCAACTTTTTAGAACATATGGATTGGTAATAAGGTTTATTTTAACCTTCTTAATTGTTTATGTGGTTTTAATTTTTGGCTATAAGTTTTATTTGCAAATGTCTACAGGTGAAGTGTATTACCCAGATTATATTACTAAGCTTGTTGCAGACCAGAGTGCTATTTTGCTAAACGATTTTGGCTATAATGCCACAGTTTTTCCGCATCCTAATGAGGCATCGATAAAGTTATTTCTTAACGATAAATATGTGGCTAGAGTGATAGAAGGTTGTAATGCTGTGAGTGTAATCATTCTTTTTTTATCCTTTATAATTGCTTTTTCAGGTAAATTAAAAACAACTATTATTTTTGGTTTGGTTGGCGGTGTGTTAATTTATGTAGTTAACCTTTTTAGGATAGCTATTTTGGCTATTGGATTTTACCATTTTCCCGAATATGAAAAAGTTTTGCATGGTGTTGTTTTTCCAGCTATAATTTATGGTATGGTTTTCTTGCTATGGATTGTTTGGGTGAATAGATTTTCAAAAGTTAGTGAGCATGCAAAAAAAGTATAGGCTTTTAGGTTTAGTTATTTTAATTGGCTCTTTGATTCTAATACGTGTTTTCGAGCAACAATTGTTCTACGATCCATACTTGCAGTTTTTTAAAAACGATTATCTGTATCTAGACGCTCCCAAATACGAAGCGTTTAATTTAGTAGTATTTACGACATTGCGTTATGTGCTTAATACCCTAATATCATTAGGTATTTTGTTTGTAATTTTTCTAGATAAAGAAATGGTGAAATTTTCGCTATTAATTTACACCATCTCTTATGTTATTTTAATCTTACTTTTCTTGTATTTTATATTGAATCCTAAGCAGGAAGGTTATTTTTTGTTTTTTAATGTTAGGCGATTTTTAATACAGCCTATATTATTACTGCTTTTAGTGCCAGCGTTTTATTATAATAAAAGGAAGGGAAAAATTAAAACTCGAAATTAAACCCTTTTTGAGTTAGCTTTTTATAGATATCGTAATCAAATCTATATAACTTAGCAGCCCTATGTGAGACATCTTTTTGTTTTTCATTTAAGTCTTGAAGAAGTTTCATGCGAAGGATTTTTCTTCTAAAATTAGATTTATCCATTTCAACCCCTAAAATTTCTTCGTAAAGTTGCATGAGTTGTAATAATGTGAATTTTTCAGGGAGTAAATTAAAGCCAATTGGTGCTTGTTTGACTCTGTTTCTTAAATGTTTAAGGCTAAAGTTTAAGATGATGTTATGGTCATAAATTAGTTCAGGAATATCATTAATTTTATACCATTTAGCCTCTGAAGCTGTAAAACCAGCTTTAATATTGTAATCCTCTATTTTGACTAAAGCGTAATAACCTATAGTAATAACACGCCCTAAAGGGAATCGATCGGGCTCTCCAAAGGCTTTAAGCTGTTCAAGATAAATATTATCTAATCCAGTAAGCTCT
This sequence comes from Mangrovimonas cancribranchiae, assembly GCF_037126245.1. Classification (NCBI taxonomy): domain Bacteria; kingdom Pseudomonadati; phylum Bacteroidota; class Flavobacteriia; order Flavobacteriales; family Flavobacteriaceae; genus Mangrovimonas; species Mangrovimonas cancribranchiae. The sequence continues at coordinate 2,298,811 of NZ_CP136925.1, read as the reverse complement.
TTAAGTAATCTATTGGCAGCATTGTCTATACTTTCCTCTTCTCTAATCCATCCGCCGGGAAGTGCCCATTCGCCTTTGCTAATACCATCAGCATGCTTGACTAGTAATACTTTTAAGCTTCCTTTGTCAAACCCAAAAATAACACAGTCTATGGTGATAGAATTCATTACCGATCTTTCAATTACTTTACCCGACTCTTCGTCTATAAATTTTTTTACCATAATCATTTTGAAAACAAGAAGAGCTATAAATTAAAATCTAGCTATTGAATGTTTAAGTAGGATTTAAAATAAACTTTTGAAAGCGCAAAGTAAGCCAAAATCTTAGTTATAAACAAAAAAATGTGGTAATTTGAAAATCAGCACATTTAACAAAATGTTGATAATTCCTCATTTATCAGTTGTTTTTATTAACAAAAGCAAAAAATAACTTTAATTTTTTGTTAAATATAAAAATCATCCTTAAACTTGTAGTCAGATTAACCATAAGAAATGGTTTAATTGACTATAAATATGGCGTTTTTTATGAAAAATAGTAAAAGTGTTTACTTAATAGCAATTGTAGCAAGTTTAGGAGGCTTACTTTTTGGTTATGATACAGCTGTTATTTCTGGTGCTGTTGGAGCATTGGAATCCTTTTTTGTAAACACATTACAAGAGGACTCCAAAATGGCTATTCAGGCAATAATACAATTTAAAATAGTATTAACAGCTTGTGTTGTTGTTGTAGGAGTGTTAATAGCGTCATTTATTTATAAATTTTACAAGAAATCAACTGCAACGGTTATTGTGGCAATACTCTTTTTATTAATAGGCGTAGTTTATTATTTAGGTTTTTTAAAAGGGGCGAATGTTTTAACAGATAACCTGAAAAATTCCATCTTCGGATTTATGATTAGTAGTGCGCTCGTGGGCTGTATTATAGGTGCGTCTATGGGGGATAAGGTGGCTAATAGTATAGGAAGAAGAAATGGCCTTTTATTGTCTGCAATCTTGTTTATAATTTCGGCATTTGGTTCTGCTTATCCAGATACTTTAAATGTTTTTGGCGGTACAACACTAACAGCTTTTATGATTTTTAGAATTGTAGGAGGAGTTGGAGTTGGTCTAGCAAGTATGTTGTCACCGCTGTATATAGCCGAAATGGCTCCAGCAAATATTAGAGGTAAATTAGTGTCTTTTAATCAGTTCGCTATTGTTGCAGGGATGTTAATAGTTTATTTCGTAAACTATTTTATAGCTAGTGGGCAAACAGAAGATTGGATAAATAATATAGGTTGGCGATATATGTTTTTATCAGAAAATGTGCCAGCAGTTTTATTTTTTATTTTCCTGTTTTTTGTGCCTAAAACACCTCGTTTTCAGGTTATGAAAGGTGAAGAGGAAGATGCAGTAAAAGTATTATCAGGTTTAAACGGGCAAAGTAAAGCACAACAAATTCTTGCCGATATTAAAAAGTCGTTTAAACAAAAAAATGGCCATTGGTTGTTTTTCGGTTGGGGAATAGTAATTATAGGTGTTCTTCTTTCTGTTTTTCAGCAATTTGTAGGAATAAACGTGGTGCTTTATTACGCTCCAGAAATTTTTAAAGGCATGGGAATGAAAACCGATGCTTCATTAATGCAAACTATTATTGTTGGAGCTATTAATATGTTATTTACAATAGTAGCCATTTTTACTGTAGATAACTATGGGCGAAAAAAACTTATGCTAATAGGTAGTTGTGTTATGGCGGTTAGTATGATAGGTCTAGGGTTCTCCTTGTACCTGCAAAGTTCAGGTGTAGTGTCGTTGTTGTTTATGCTAGTTTATATTGCTGCCTTTGCCATGTCGTGGGGACCAGTTACTTGGGTGTTACTTTCAGAAATTTTTCCAAATAAAATTAAAGGCGTTTTAGCAGTGGCTGTTGCGGCACAATGGTTAGCAAACTTATTAGTATCGTGGACATTTCCTATGATGAATAATAATGCAGAACTAATTACGCTTTTCAATCACGGATTTTCTTACTGGGTTTATGGTGTAATGGGTGTGTTGTCAGCATTCTTTATATGGAAATTTGTGCCTGAGACAAAAGGGAAAACCTTAGAGGAAATGGAAATGCTGTGGCAATCTAAAAAAGAAAATAATTAATAATATATGTACTTTTTAGGAATAGACTTAGGTAGTTCATCAATTAAACTTTCGGTGTTTGAAGCCGATAAGCAAAAGGAAATATGTGCTATAACTGTTCCTGAGTTTGAAACAAAAATTGACTCACCTAAAATGGGGTGGGGCGAGCAAAACCCAAATCTTTGGTGGGAATACATTAAAGATGGAATTCAGCAGCTTAAAAAGAAACATGGTGTTGTAACCGAAAATATAAAAGGTATTGGAATCGCTTATCAAATGCATGGATTAGTCTTAGTCGATTCTAATCTAGAACCTGTTAGGCCTGCCATTATATGGTGTGATGGTAGGGCGGCAGAAATAGGTAGGCAGTATTACCAATTAATAGGTGAAGAGGTTTGCCAGTCCCAGATTTTAGGAAGTCCAGGAAATTTTACGGCTTCCAAGCTTAAATGGGTTCAAGAAAATCAACCAGAGGTGTTTTCTAAAGCCTCTTACATGATGTTGCCAGGAGATTTTATTGCAGCTAAATTAACAGGAGTTGCACAAACCAGTACATCGGGACTTTCAGAAGCTGCTTTATGGAATTTTAAAGAAAACCGTCCAGCCATAGAAATATTACAAGCTATGGGTATTTCGGATGAAGTAATACCTGAGGTTGTAGAAACATTTGGGCATCATGCTAAAGTTGACGTCACGATAGCAAAGCAATTAGGAATCAATAATAAAGCCATGGTGACTTACCGTGCAGGAGATCAGCCTAACAACGCGATGTCCTTAAGCGCATTAAAACCAGGTGAGGTAGTGGCAAATGCAGGAACTTCTGCAGTTGTATATGCGGTTACTAATACAAATGCTTACGATAAAAATAATAAGGTAAATACATTTCTACATGTTAATAATTCAATAGAGGAAAAACGAAACGGTGTATTACTTTGTGTAAACGGCTCAGGAATCTTATACCAATGGCTTAGAAAACTATTGTCTGTTGGTAAAAAAGAAATGGTTTCATATGAGTTGCTAAATTCTATGGCATCTCAAGCCAAAGTGGGAAGCAAAGGCTTGCGTTTTTACCCTTTTGGTAATGGTGTTGAGCGAATTTTTAACAACAAAGAAGTAAACTCAGGAATTGAAAACCTGAACTTTAATATTCATCAACCTGAAGATTTGGTTAGAGCTGCTTGTGAAGGTATTGTGTTTGCCATGAATTATGGTTTTGATGTTATAAAGTCAATAGGTGTTTCTGGAGATATCGTTAAAGCCTCGCATGCTAATTTGTTTTTAAGTCCTGTATTCAGATCCATTTTTGCTAACACATCTCAAACAGCATTAGAACTTTATAAAACTTCAGGTGCAGAGGGTGCAGCTAGAGGTGCTGCATACGGTTGGGGGTATTTTAACACCTTAGAAGAAGCCTTTTCAAATTTAAATATTATAGAACATATAGAGCCCGATTTGAAACTCTCAAAACAATACCAAGATATATATCAAAACTGGAAAAAACATATAAAAATTCAAGATAATAATTATGAGTACGATAACATCACAAGCCTACTTTAAAAATATAAATACCATTCCTTTTGAAGGAAAGGATAGTGATAATCCATTAGCTTTTAAATGGTACGATGAGAATAGAATTGTAGCAGGAAAAACGCTTAAAGAGCATTTGCGTTTTGCTATGGCTTATTGGCATACATTATGCGATAAAGGTTCCGATCCGTTTGGAGTTGATACAGCAACGTTTTCATGGGATAAAAATGAAGATGCTTTAATTAGAGCAAAGCATAAAATGGATGCTGGTTTTGAATTTATGTCAAAATTAGGGCTTCCATACTATTGTTTTCACGATATCGACCTTGTTGATGAGGCACCAACTTTAGCCGAGTTTGAAAAAAGAATTCAGCACATGGTAGAGTATGCCAAACAAAAGCAACAGGAAACAGGAATAAAGCTACTTTGGGGAACTTCAAACCTGTTTAATAATCCAAGGTACATGAATGGAGCTTCAACAAATCCAAATTTTGATGTTGTAGCCTATGCAGGAGCACAAGCTAAAATAGCTATCGATGCTACCGTAGCACTAAACGGAGAAAACTATGTGTTTTGGGGCGGAAGAGAAGGCTACATGAGCTTATTAAACACCGATATGAAAAGAGAGCAAGAGCATTTAGCTATGTTTTTGTCTATGTCTAGAGATTATGCAAGAAAACAAGGGTTTAAAGGCACATTTTTAATAGAGCCAAAACCAATGGAGCCTACAAAACATCAATACGATTACGATGCGGCAACGTCAATAGGCTTCATTAATAAATATAACCTTCAAGATGATTTTAAGTTAAATGTAGAAGTTAATCATGCCACATTAGCAGGGCACACATTTCAACATGAACTTCAAGTAGCAATCGATGCTGGTCTTTTAGGAAGTATAGATGCTAACCGTGGCGATTATCAAAACGGTTGGGATACAGATCAGTTTCCAATTAATGTTTATGAAATTACGCAAGCCATGATAGTCCTGTTAGAAGGCGGCGGAATTAAAGGTGGTGGAATTAACTTTGATGCTAAAGTAAGAAGAAACTCTACAGATTTAGACGATAGGTTTATCGCTCACATATCTGGAATGGATGCTTTTGCTAGAGGATTAATTTGTGCCGATCATGTATTGAAAAATACAAACTATAAAAAATTAAGAGAAGAACGCTATCAATCTTTTGATAATGGAAATGGTGCAAAATTCGAACAAGGCAACTTAAACCTTGAAGATTTAAGTGCTATAGCCAAATCAAAAGGAGAACCAAAACAAATAAGTGGAAAGCAAGAATTGTACGAGCAAATTATTGCTAACGCTTATTAGTATTATTTAAAATAGTCAATATAATTAACTAATCTTTTAAATTATGAGAAGTAGATTTTATTATTCTTCGGGTTTACTTACCTTAAGTATAACAATGTTGCTCTTACTTTTTAGTGTGCAATCAACTTTTGCGCAAAGCAACATTACAGTGTCTGGAACAGTAACCGATGCTTCAGACGGTATGCCTATACCAGGAGCAGCAGTTGTTGTTATGGGCATGGAAGGCAAAGGAACTTCGACAGATTTTGATGGTAACTTTACAATAGAAGTGCTATCTAATGCTGTTTTGCAAATTAGTTACTTAGGGTATACAACTCAAGAAGTAAATGTGCAAAACCAAACCACACTTTCAGTACAATTACAACCAAGCACAGAAGCGCTAGAGGAAGTCGTTTTAATTGGTTACGGTGTTAAAAAGAAGGATTTAACAACAGGAGCCAACTTGCAATTAGAAGGTGAGTCGTTACAAAAGCAGAGCACCACTAATGCTTTACAGGCTATGCAAGGGCAAGCTGCAGGTGTACAAATTACATCTAGTTCAGGGCAACCAGGAGAAGGATTGAATGTTGTTATTAGAGGGTTAGGAACTATAGGTAATAACTCGCCGTTGTATATAGTAGATGGTGTTCAAACAGGAGATATTTCATACCTTAATAATGCAGACATTGAAAGTATCTCTATTTTAAAAGACGCAGCCTCTGCGGCAATTTATGGTTCGCAAGCAGCAAATGGAGTTGTTTTAGTTACAACCAAAAAAGGAAAAAAAGGCGATGCCAAAATTACTTTCGATCAGTACTACGGTATCCAAACTTTAGCAAAAGAGGTCGATTTGTTAAATGCTACAGAATATATGACAATTATGAATGAGGCTGCTTTAAACTCTGGTAGCTCCATGATATATTCTAATGAAGATATTGCAAATGCAGGTGTAGGAACGAATTGGATGGATGAGATGTTTGAAGATAATGCAGCTACCGAAAATTATACCTTAGGTGTTTCTGGTGGATCAGAAAAATCAACATACTCTTCTTCATTATCATATTTAAATCAAGAAGGTATTGTAGGCGGAAAGGATAATTCCTTTTACGAACGATATAACATCCGTTTTAATTCAGAGCATAAATTGTATAAAGATAAAATCACCTTTGGTGAAAACTTTAGTTATGCCTGGATAAATAGAAATGGTATAGGTGTAGGCGGGCAGTATAATAATGCCTTACGACCAGCTTTTCAAACCAATCCGCTTTTACCAGTTTACAATCAAAATGGTGAATATTTTAATACAACAGGTTACAACGAACCTTGGTTGCAAGGCGTGTCTAACCCATACGCACAAATGGTGTATTCTAACCAGAACGAATCTGACGAGCAAAAGCTAGTAGGTAATGTGTATTTCAACTTCGAATTAATGAAAAACTTAAACTTTAGAACTAGTTTAGGTATCGATTACTATGCTTCACAAGGGCATTCTTTTACCCCACTATACGAGCTTTCTATTTACTCATTTAATAGAGTAAGAAACGTTTCGCAATACATGAATAAAGGTAAAAGCTTGATTTGGGATAACTTATTAACATACGATTTTAATTTAGGAGATGAAGATCAACATAATTTTTCTGCAATGGTAGGAACATCGTCATTTAAATATGATGGGCACTTTATGTCTGGTTCTAATACACAAGTTATTTACGACGATTTAGCCAATGCTTGGTTAAGTACAGCAACCAATACCGAAGGCGCTAATATTTCATTATCTGGTGGACCAGAAAACATTGTAAAACGCATGTCCTATTTTGGTAGGTTAAGCTACGATTACAAAGAAAAATATTTATTAAATGCCACTTTTAGAGCCGATGGCTCTTCACAGTTTGCCGATGGTAAACGTTGGGGATACTTCCCGTCGTTTTCTTTAGGTTGGGTGATAACCAAAGAAAACTTTATGGAAGATAAAGCTAATTGGTTAAGTCATTTTAAACTAAGAGCTAGTTGGGGGCAAGTAGGTAACCAAAATGCAGGCAATTTCCAATACCTATCTCCAATACGAATAAGTAATACAAATTACACATTTGGTAACGAAGAAGGTGCTTTAACACCAGGATCGTACGCTTATCGTTTGGCAAACCCAAATATACAATGGGAAACAGCCGAAGAACTAGATTTTGGTTTTGATGCCAGACTGTTTAATTCTAAATTAAATGTAACTTTTGATTGGTATCGAAAAGAACAAAAAGACTGGTTAATTAATCCTTCTGTGCAAGCTACAGCAGGAGCAGATGCACCTTGGATAAACGGCGGAAGTGTTATAAATACAGGTGCAGAATTAGCTGTTTCATATAGAAATAAAATAGGAGATGACTTTAGTTATAATGTAAGCTTTAATGGCGCTTATAATAAAAATGAAGTACAACAAATACCAAACGAAAGTGGTGTTATAAATGGGGATCCTAATCAATTATGGGATAACTCACCAATATTTTATCGTGCCGAAGATGGGCACCCAATGGGGTATTTCTGGGGGTACGAAACAGGAGGTGTTTTTCAAACACAACAACAAATAGATAGTTATGTATCGTCAAATGGAACGCAAATCCAACCAGATGCTGCACCAGGAGACTTAATTCTTGTTGATCAAAATGGAGACGGTGTGATAAATGAAAACGATAAAACAGAAATAGGAGACCCTAATCCAGATTTTACTTACGGATTTTCAATAGGGGCTAACTATAAGGCTTGGGATTTTTCATTACAAGCTAATGGTGTGGCAGGAAATCAATTAGTGCAATCATATAGAAATACAGGGCAAAATCAAAACTGGACAACCCAGATTTTAGATCGCTGGCATGGTCCAGGATCATCTAATACAATGCCAAGAGTAACAACAGATAATAGAAACTATAACCGATTTTCTGATATCTATATAAAAGATGGTGATTTCTTAAGAATAAGTACGGTAACCCTAGGGTTTGATATAGCACAAGCATTTAGTAAAAAAACAATGTTTGCAGAGCAACTTCGAATTTACTTCTCCGCACTAAACCTATTTACTTTTACAGAATATAACGGTATGGATCCAGAAGTAGGATATGGTCCAACATTTACATCAGGAGTAGATATAGGATATTACCCAAGACCTAGAACCTATATGATGGGGTTAAATGTTAAATTTTAAAAAATTGTATCATGAAAAGATTAAATAAATACATGTTTGTTTTAGGACTACTTACTATAGTAAGTTGTTCCGATGACTTTTTAGACACAAAGCCAGTAACCGAACCAACAGATTCTAACTATTATCAAATACCAGAACATGCTTATGCAGCTTTAGTTGGTTGTTACGATGGATTACAAGTTGTTACAGGAGCCTCTGGATTATCTATTTATACAGCTTCAGAAATTATGTCTGATGACTGTTTTGGGGGTGTAGGAAATAACGATGGATTTAATCACCAAGCTATAGATGAGTTTGATATTAATAGAGCGCCAGGTTACCAAAACTTGTTTAACGATACTTGGATAAAATATTATCAAGCCTTATATCGTTGTAATGTACTAATACAAAAAATAGATCAAATTGACTGGACAAATAACGAACAAACAAGAGATCGTTATGAAGCCGAAGCAAGATTTATTCGTGCGTATTTATATTTCGATATGGTGAAACTTTGGGGGAATATCCCATTATTAACAGAACCATCAGAAGATATTATACCACCTGCAACTCCAGACGAAGTTTATACAGTAATAGCTCAAGATTTAATGTATGCTTCAGAGAACATCCCAGAAGAAAGTTATTCTGCTGTTCCTAATGGACGTGTAACACGTTGGGCAGCTAAAGCCATGTTAGCTAGAGTGTACCTATATTATACAGGGTACTATGGGCAGTCAGATTTAGTTGGCTTAGTTTCACAATCTGAAGCCTTAGCACACTTAGAAGATGTTATTTCGTTAAGTGGTCATGGTTTGGTATCCGATTTTAAAAATCTTTGGCCTGCAGCTTGCCCAGAAATTGATGGTGAAGAATCAACTTATGTCGGAGAGGCTAATCAAGAAATAGTATTTTCAATAAAATATACATACACAAGTGATTACAATGGTAATACAGATGGAAACCATTGGATGGTTTTATTTGGTATGCGAGAGTTTATGTCTTATCCTTACGGAAGAGGATGGGGTGTTACAGTAAACTCAAAACTATACGATTTATATGATGATACCGATTCCAGACGTTTTGCTACTGTAATAGCTGTAGACGAAGAAGAAGTTCCTTTCGATAACATAGAAGGACAACGTGAATATACAGGCTATTATAATAAAAAGTATACACCACGTTCTGAGTATGATCCAGAAACAGGAGCATTAGTAGATGCAACAGAAATAGTAAATGCTGCCGATTTCCAATTAGGAAACTTTCAAGATTACTTTGCTATAAGATATTCTGATGTCTTGTTAATGGCAGCAGAATTAGGAAGTGGAAGCGCGCAACAATATTTCGATCAAGTAAGACAACGCGCTTATGGTAATAACTTCACACCATTATCTGTTAATCAAGATAATATTTTAGAAGAACGTCATCTAGAATTTGCCTTAGAAGGAATAAGATATTGGGATTTATTACGTCAAGGCGTAGGTGAAGCAGCAGCGGAAATAGCAGAATCTACCACACTTTTAAATGGTGGAATTGAAACTGTTAAAACCATAGATGGAGGTAACCTTCTTGAAACGCAAGGCTTATCACAAATACCAAATACACAAATAACTTTATCTGGAGGCACATTAGAGCAAAATCCAGGTTGGTAATATTAATTTAAAAAATCAAGTATGAAAACTATAGTTAAAATTTTAATGCTGAGTATGCTAGTATTAACGTTTTCTTGTAGCGAACAAGAATACGAACTAGGAGAAAAGCTAAGCAAATCTGAACTGAACTTCACTATAGAACAAGATTTTTCTGTAGATCCAGGAGGAAACACCGTAATTTTAACCAATAACACACCAGAAACAGTTGCTGTTTGGGATTATGGAACAGGAAGATCAACAGAACAATCTGTCACTGTACGATATGCTTTTGCAGGAGAATATACCATACAGTTTTCTGCCATTACAGCAGGTGGCGTTGTAGAAGCAGATCCAGTTACTATTACAGTTACTGATGACAATTTAAATTATGTCGATCACGAACTATGGAATAATCTTTCTGGAGGTGTTGGTAACTCAAAACGATGGCTTCTAGATTTAGATAGCGAAGGCGTTTCTAGATATTTTGCAGGACCAATGTTCTTTTATGGAACTAATAACGGTTGGCTAGAAGGTGGAGGCCCATCTGCAGACGGATCTCAAGAATCTGGTTGTTATGGTGACGACTGTTGGAATTGGAATCCAGATTGGCCAAGCAACACCTGGATTATGGATGCAGCAGACTACGGCTATATGGAATTTAGTCTAGATGGTGGCCCATATGTTACAGTAGACCACCTTACGTTACCAGCTTTAGGAACACAAGAAGGAACATATTATCTAGATGTAGATTCATATACCTTATCTATGTTCGACGCCGAAATGTTGCACAACGTAGGTTACGACGATTGCGTATCTAACTGGGGTAACATTACAGTTTTCTCTTTAACCGAAGATACCATGCAATTAGGTGTTGTTCGTGAAGCCATAGGAGCTTGTGCAAGCGAAGGTCCAGCCATGATTGTATATAACTTTATCTCACAAGATTATTACGATAACTGGGTGCCAGAAGAAGAAGGCCCAGTAGAACCAGAACTACCAGATGGTTGGGAGGATACCGTTGGTGTTATATCAACAACAGCTATAGAGTGGAAATTATCTGAAGATAACCCAATAGATTGGGCCAATTTAGATGGGTCTATGATGAATGGTTGGCAAGTACCAAGCGACTACCCAGATTGGTTAGGAACACCAGATCCAGCAGTTTATGGCGATTTCTCTATGACTATGGATTCTGCTGATAATTCAGTGGTGTTTGTAACGCCAGATGGTACAACTACCGAAGGAACGTATAGTATAGATAGCTCAGGAATCTATTCTTTCGATATTACCGTACCTACATTCACTATAATTAATTGGGCGTCTTTTGCTCCCGATACGAATAATGAACTTAGGATTTTAAACATAGGAACAGATTCCGAAGGTAATATTTCCGATCTATGGTTAGGCGCAGCAGATGATGTTAATGAACCTACTCAATACACTGCTTTTCACTTAGAACCAAATGTTTCAAGTAACGGTGGTGGCGAAGAAACTGGAACTGAAGTCCCTTTTGATAATTCAAAATTAGATTTAGGAGATCTTGAAGGAAACGGAAACCTTCGCCTAGAAATCTATAATGAATTTGGAACCACAGTAAATGATCCAGGTTTAAATACAGCCGATTTAAATTTTAATTCGTCTATCGAAGTAACATTTACCATAAGTGGTACTGGAGTAACAGGCTCTTATGATGCACATATGTATTATGCAGATGCCGATTGGAACCCTAATGGTAATGGTGCCGATATAACTGTAACAGGCGATGGTACATATACAGTATCTTATGTGCCAGGAACAGCAGCAGAAGGTGCTGTTGTATTTGTTGTAGATATTGTTGGTATGGGTAATGATATACCAGATATGACAGCAGTAACAGCGACGATAGATAGTATTGTTTTATACTAAACGTTGTTTAGATATATTTTTTCAATTAGTGTTTTTTATGGTAAGAAGTAGTATTTATTTACTGCTTCTTACCTAATTTAAAAAGGTTTCTCAGACTACAATAATGTTTTGCCAATTCAAAATAAAATATTTAAGTGTTTTTGTCTTTTTACTGGGACTATCATCTTGTAAACAGATGAAAACCGAAAACAAAGTTGCAAATCGCAAGATTAACTTTAGTAACGATTGGCAATTTGTTTTAACAGAAGATGACACCCTCTCGGAAAATATTGTATGGCGACACTTAAATGTGCCGCACGATTGGAGTATAGAGGGCGGTTTTAACAAAAATAATCCAGCCAATTTAGGCGGCGGATACTTACCAGGAGGTTTAGGTTGGTATAAAAAAACATTTCAAGTTAAAGACGCTTCAAAGGAAACCTTTATCCAGTTTGATGGCGTTTATATGAACAGCGATGTTTGGATAAATGGACATCATTTAGGGAGCCGACCTAATGGATATATTTCTTTTGAGTACGACCTAACACCATATTTAAAATATAATGGACAAGACAACGAATTGTTGGTGAAAGTCGATAATTCGCAACAACCCAATTCACGGTGGTATTCAGGTTCAGGAATATACCGGAATGTTTGGCTAAAAACAGTCAATAAACTTCATATTAGCCAATGGGGAACATTTATTACAACCCCAAAAGTATCTGATAAAAAAGCAACGGTATCAATCGATATCAATATAAATAATAATAACTCAGAAGCTAAGGAAGCTACGATAGTAACCACAATTTATAATCACGATACAGAACTTAATACAACAAGCTCAGCTCTATCAATCAATAAAAACGAAAACAAAACTATTCATCAAGAATTAGCAGTAGAAAATCCCGAATTATGGTCGATTAAAACACCTAACTTGTATACTGCAATTACTAAAATACTAGTCGATAAGAAAGTGGTCGATACTTACCAAACTTCTTTTGGAATTCGATATTTTAAATTCGATTTAAACAAAGGGTTCCTACTTAACGGTGAGCAAGTAAAAATAAAAGGCGTTTGTTTACATCACGATTTAGGGCCTTTAGGCGCAGCCGTAAATACACGAGCTTTAGAACGCCAATTACAAATCATGAAAGATATGGGTGTAAATGGTATTCGTACCGCACACAACCCGCCAACACCAGAGCTGTTAGACTTATGCGATAGTATGGGTTTCATTGTTATGGACGAATCTTTCGATATGTGGAACAACACCAAAACAGAGTTCGATTATGCCAACAATTGGGGTAAATGGCATAAAAAAGACCTTGAAGATTTTATAAAACGCGACCGAAACCACCCAAGTGTTTTTATTTGGAGTGTTGGTAATGAAATCCAGGAACAATGGAACGAACAAGGCGTTGAAACTGCAAAAGAGTTAAAAGCACTTGTTAGAAGTTTAGACACCACGCGCCCAATTACAGTGGCAATGAATCCGCCGGTAAATATGCCTAACACCGATGTTACAACGCAGTTCGATGCGTCTACCGTACATTTAAATCCCGTTGCAGCATCAGGAGAGTTAGATATAATAGGGTATAATTATGCACACCAAACATATCCATTTCATCAGCAAAACTTCCCCAATACACCTTTTATTGCAACTGAAACGACTTCAGGGTTGCAAACACGTGGTTATTACGATAAAATATCCGATACCTTAAAACGCTGGCCAGTACGTTGGGATATACCTTTCGACGGCGGAAATCTAGGAAATACCGTTTCAGCTTACGATCAAGTGAGTACACCTTGGGGCTCTACTCACGAAGAAACTTGGAAAATAATTAAAAAATATGATTTTCTATCAGGTATGTATATCTGGACAGGTTTCGATTATATAGGAGAACCAACACCATATGTTTGGCCGTCTCGAAGCTCTTATTTTGGAGTGGTCGATTTGGCTGGTTTTCCAAAAGATGTGTACTACATGTACCAAAGCGAGTGGACAGATAAGGATGTATTACATCTGTTTCCACATTGGAATTGGAGCGAAGGAGAAACTGTCGATGTTTGGGCGTATTACAACCATGCCGATGAGGTTGAATTATTTGTAAACGACCAATCGCAAGGCATACGGAAAAAAGAAGGCGACGATTTACATGTTATGTGGCGTATTCCGTTTGAAGCTGGAACACTAAAAGCTGTATCTAGAAAAGATGGTCATGTGGTTTTAGAAAAAGAAATTAAAACGGCAAGTGAACCATCAACACTTAAGTTAACAGCCGATAGGCAAACTCTTAATGCCAATGGAAACGACTTGTCGTTTGTAACAGTTGATGTGGTTGATGACAAAGGGACTATTGTACCAACAGCGCAAAATCAACTTCATTTTTCAGTTGAAGGCGAGGGCAAAATTGTAGGCGTAGCTAATGGCAATCCAACTAATCATGAGTCATTTAAAGGAGACACGCATAAAGCCTTAAACGGAAAGTGTCTAGTAATAGTCCAAGCAACAAATAACCAAGGGAATATAAAATTAACAGTAACATCCGAAGGGTTAAAGTCTCAAGAAATTTCAATAATAACAAAATAACATGAAATCTGTATTAATATTCATATCAACTTGTTTTTTATCACTAATGAGTTTTAGTCAAAACGAGCGACTTATTTCTGTAGATGTTAATCAACCATTGGGCGAGTTAAACACCATGTTTAAAGAGTGCATTGGTGCAGGTCGTGCCAACGAAGGTCTACGAGCCGATTGGCAACAACAACTTGCCATGGTAAAGCAAGATTGCGATTTTAAATACATACGCATGCATGGTTTGCTTACCGACGATATGGGGGTTTATAAAGAAGACGAAAATGGTAATCCGCAATACAATTATCAATATATCGATGTGTTGTACGATTATATATTAAGTATTGGTATGAAACCCTTTGTCGAACTTGGTTTTATGCCTAACTATTTGGCAAGCGACGATAAAACTATTTTTTGGTGGAAAGGTAATATAACACCTCCAAACGATTATGATAAATGGCAAGCACTTATCGAAAACTTAATAACACACTGGACAGAACGTTATGGCAGCGATGAAGTAAAAACATGGTATTTTGAAGTTTGGAACGAACCTAACCTAGATGGCTTTTGGTCAGGAACACAAAACGAATATTTTAAACTATACGACTATACAGCTAGAGCTGTAAAAAATGTGAATCCAGCGTATCGTATTGGTGGACCAGCAACAGCAGGTAATGGTTGGGTAAATGAAACCATAGAATTTACAGATAAAAACAATGTGCCAATCGATTATATATCGACACATTCCTACGGCGTAAAACATGGTTATTTAGATGAGTTAGGAACTTCAGGAACCATTTTAAATGAAGATCCATGGAGTGTAAGTGGCGAAGTAATTGATGTGCGAAAAAAAATGGATAGCCTTTCTAAACAACATTTAGAATTGCATTATACCGAGTGGAGTTCGTCTTATACACCAGCCGATCCTATTCACGATAGTTATCACCAAGCGGCTTATATTCTTCAAAAAATAAAACAAATAGGTCATGCGGCAAACTCGATGTCGTATTGGGTGTTTACCGATATTTTTGAAGAAGCTGGACCGAGATTTACACCATTTCACGGTGGGTTTGGTTTGTTAAATTATCAGGGCATTAAAAAACCAGCCTATTATGCGTACGAGTTTATGAATAAACTTGGAACCACCGAACTAAAAAATACCGATACACAATCGTGGGCAACCAAAACAGATAACAATGTTCAAATCCTGTTATGGGATTTTACCCATACACATCCTGGTGATAAC
The DNA here is from genome assembly GCF_037126245.1 of Mangrovimonas cancribranchiae. Taxonomy (NCBI): domain Bacteria; kingdom Pseudomonadati; phylum Bacteroidota; class Flavobacteriia; order Flavobacteriales; family Flavobacteriaceae; genus Mangrovimonas; species Mangrovimonas cancribranchiae. The sequence continues at coordinate 2,283,368 of NZ_CP136925.1, read as the reverse complement.
GAGTTAAATCAAACCTACTACAAACAAGAATTACCTTCAAAATCAAAAGGAAATGTGCAAGTAAACATTTCTAATCTTTCAAAAGGCACTTATATTTTAGAGTTGTATAAAGTAGGCTATAAACATAACGATGCCTATACGGCTTACCTTAATATGGGAAGCCCAAATCAATTAACACGAGCGCAAGTAAAAGCACTTAAAGAAATAAGCTCAGGAAAACCAGTGTTAACCGAAACTATAAAGGTTAAAAACACAGCATTCGAAAAAAGTATTCCTGTTAACGAAAACGATGTGGTGCTATTAAAACTAATTAAACAATAAGTAAAATGAATATCCTTCTATTTCATAAAAAAAGGCTAACCTTAAGTTTTTGGTTGATTCTTTCTGTATTTGTGGTAAACGCACAAAAACAATACAATCAAGATTTAGTTGAATCTGGTGAATTTATAAATCCTATTTTTTCAGGAGATTATCCAGATCCAAGTATTTTGGTAGATGGCGACGATTTTTACATGGTACATTCGTCGTTCGATTATTATCCAGGGTTAACCATTTGGCATTCTAAAGATTTGATAAATTGGAATCCTATTGCAAACCCCTTAACAAAAAATGTAGGCTCGGTATGGGCACCAGATTTAGTAAAATATGACGATAAATTCTACATTTATCTTCCTGTAAATAGCACTAATTATGTCATTGTTGCAGATGATATTTCTGGACCGTGGAGCGATCCAATCGACTTAAAAATAGGGCGTATAGATCCAGGGCATGTTGCCGATGATGATGGTAATCGCTATTTATACTTTAACGATGGTGGCTATGTGCCTTTATCGAAAGACGGCTTATCTGTTATTGGTGATTTTAAACCTTCGTATGACGGTTGGGAAATTCCTAGGGACTGGACCATTGAATGTTTTTGCCTTGAAGGTCCTAAGTTTTTTAAACGCGGCGACTATTATTATATAACGGTTGCTGAAGGTGGTACAGCTGGACCAGCAACGGGACATATGGTTATATCAGCGCGATCTAAATCACCACTTGGCCCTTGGGAAAATTCACCATATAACCCGATTATTAGAGCCGAAAGTCAACAAGATAAATGGTGGTCGGTTGGTCATGCTACAATTATCGAGGCTAAACCTAACGATTGGTGGATGGTGTTTCATGGGTATGAAAAGGATCACTATAACATGGGAAGACAAACCTTGTTAGCACCTGTTGAATGGACCGATGATGGCTGGTTTAAACTACCAAATGATTTCGATTTAGAAAAGCCTTTAAACAAACCTAACTTACCTGAGTTTAAATCAGATTATAGACTTAGTGATAATTTTGAGGGCAATTCTTTACATCCAAAATGGAAATTCTTTAAAAATTATGATGCCAATAGATTTCAAGTAAAAAATAATAGTTTAACTATTAAAGCAAAAGGTAACTCAATACCAGAAAGTTCTCCCCTGCTTATTATTCCTGCACATCATTCATATTCAGCTCAAGTAGAGATAGAATTAAAGGACGGTGCTGTAGGCGGTTTGGTTATGTTTTATAACGAAAAAGGATCCTCAGGGGTTTTAGCCGACAAAAATAACATCATAGCTAACTTAAGAGGCTGGCAATTTGTAACCGAAAAAAATGTAATTAATCGCCGAGTTTTTCTAAAAATTGAAAACAATAATCATATCGTCGATATGTATTATAGTTTAGATGGTAAAACATGGCAGAAAATTGAAAGTTCTTTAGAGGTTTCTGGTTATCACCATAACGTATTAAGCGGTTTTTTAAGCTTGCGAATTGGCTTGGTTGCCATAGGTGAAGGCGAGGTGACTTTTAAGAATTTTAAATACAAAGCAATTAAAAAATAACAGGAATAATTTAATATAAACCACTAAACAATGACACAACGTTTTCTCTTAGTTTTATTACTAACCGTAGCTTTCTTTTCATGTGAAAAAGAAACCAAAACGCCAACACAATACGTGTTACAATCGCCGGAAAAGGCAAATACAATAACATTTACTTTAGATAATGGAATGCCAACTTATATGGTTAACCATGGTGATAAAGAAGTGCTAACACCTTCGAAATTGGGTTTTGTCTTTAAAAACAACGATTCATTAGCTAGCAATTTAGAAGTTGTGAATACTAAAGAAATGGCTTTCGATGAAACTTGGGAACAAGTATGGGGCGAAAAACATAATATTCGCAACAATTACAACGGACTTTTAGTCGAGTTACAAGAAAAAACAAATGCTAAACGCAAATTAAACATCGAGTTCCGTGCGTTCGACGATGGTGTGGCTTTTCGTTACATATTTCCAAAGCAAAATGTTCAGGATAGTATTTTCATCATGAACGAGCTTACCGAATTTAATTTAAAAGACGATGGCGATTCTTGGTGGATTCCTGCATACAAAACCAATCGTTACGAGCATTTGTTTACACAAACAAAAGTAAGCCAAATCGATTCTGTTCACACACCATATACTATTAAAAGTAATGGTGGATTATATTTAAGCTTACACGAAGCCGATTTAAAAAATTATGCAAGCTACACAGTTGCTAAAAAACAAGGTACACATTTAGATTTAGATCTTATGCCATGGAGCGATGGCGTAAAAGTACGTACTACCGATTCGTTTCAAACACCATGGCGTACACTTCAAATTGCCGAAAAACCTGGCGATTTAATTGATTCATATTTAGTGTTGAATTTAAATGAACCAAACAAATTAGACGATTTAAGTTACATCGAAACGTATAAATACACAGGCATTTGGTGGGGTATGCATATTAGTAAATATACCTTTTACGAAGGACCAAAACATGGCGCTAGTACCGAAAACTCTTTAGAATATATTGATCAAACCAAAAAACTAGGCGTACATCATATGTTAATTGAAGGCTGGAACAAAGGTTGGACACCAACTTGGTACGAAAACAAAATGCATGAATTTAGTTTTACGCAACCAACAGACGATTTTGATTACAATAAAGTAGTCGATTATGCCAATAAAAACGATGTGAAAATTATAGGATACCACGAAACGGGCTCAAATATCATCAATTACAAAAAGCAAATCGATGCTGGTATGCAATTGTATAAAGACTTAGGTATTCACGATGTGAAAATTGGTCAAGTAGGCGATATGCTTAACATGAAAGAGTGGCATGGTAGCCAATTTGGAGTAGAATATTATCGTTGGGTGTTAGAAAAAGCAGCACAATATCAATTGACTGTTAATTTCCATGAGCCTATTAAAGATACAGGCGAGCGTCGTACCTATCCAAATATGATGGCACGCGAAGGTGCACGTGGACAAGAATATAATGCATGGAGCGAAGGTAATCCGCCAAGTCATACAGCTCTTTTACCATTTACAAGATTACTTTCTGGACCAATGGATTTCACACCAGGTGTAATCGATATAATGCAAGAATCTGGCTTTAATGGACGTCGTGTGCATACCACAGCAGCCAAACAATTAGCATTGTATGTGGTGTTTTATTCGCCTATACAAATGTTAGCCGATTTACCAGAAAATTATATTGGTAAGCCAGAATTTCAATTTTTAGCCGATGTGCCAACCGATTGGGAAGATACTAAAGTGATTAATGCCGAAATAGGCGAATATATAACCACAGTTCGTAAAGATATTAATAGCAACGATTGGTACTTAGGAAGTATAACTAATGAAGAAGCAAGAGATTTTGAAATCGATTTATCTTTCTTAGATGAAGGTACTTACGAAGCACAAATTTATGCTGATGCCGAAGGCACCGATATCGATAACAATCCAGCAAAAGTAACTATTTCTAAACAAGAAGTAACAGCAAACGATAAATTGCCATTACACTTAGGTGCTGGTGGCGGAGCAGCTGTACGATTTAAAAAACTATAAATGTTGAAACCTCTTTTTTTCTACATATGTGTTTTAGGTGTTGTATCTCAACTTATCGGGCAAAAGCAATATGACTATCCGTTTCAAAATCCAAGTTTAGATGTTGAAAAACGTATAGACAACCTATTGTCTTTAATGACACTCGATGAGAAAATAAATGCTTTAAGTACCAATCCATCGGTGCCTAGATTAGGAATTGTAGGAACATCGCATGTAGAAGGACTTCATGGTCTTGCTTTAGGAGGACCAGCAGATTGGGGAGGAAAAGATAAAGAACCTTTACCTACAACTACGTTTCCTCAAGCTTATGGACTAGGGGAAACGTGGGATGTAGATTTACTAAAAAGAGTAGCCAATGCCGAAGGTTACGAAACGCGCTATGCTTGGCAAAAATACAAACGAGGCGGTTTGGTGGTTCGTGCGCCTAATGCCGATTTGGCAAGAGACCCGCGTTGGGGACGCACCGAGGAAAGTTTTGGTGAAGACCCTTTTTTAACAGGGCAATTAACGGTTGCTTTTGTTAAAGGATTGCAAGGCGAAAATCCTAAATACTGGCAAACGGCCTCATTAATGAAACATTTTTTGGCCAATAGTAATGAAGATGGGCGTACCTATACATCATCAGATTTTAGTGAACGATTATGGCGTGAGTATTATGCGGTACCATTTAAAATGGGCATAGTGGAAGGTGGTTCACGTGCGTATATGGCTGCATATAATAAAGTAAATGGTGTGCCTGCCATGGTGCATCCTATGCTTAAAAACATTACCCAAAACGAGTGGGGACAAAATGGTATTATTTGTACCGATGGCGGGGCGTTTAAGCTATTGCTTTCCGATCATAAGTATTACCCTAATAAATATTTAGGTGCAGCAGCTACGATAAAAGCAGGTATTAATCAGTTTTTAGATGAATATGTCGAAGCTGTTTATGGTGCCATATCAAACAGATATTTAACCGAAGCCGATATCGATAAAGAGTTACGAGGTAATTATCGTGTGATGATTAAATTGGGACTTTTAGATAACTCCGAAGCCAATCCGTATTCAAAAATAGGTATTAACAGCCATGAAAATCCTTGGGACTCAAAAACGCATAAAGATTTAGCTTTAGAAGCTACCGAAAAATCAATTGTACTTCTAAAAAACGACACCAAATTATTACCACTTCAAAAAAATAAAATAAAACGCATTGCTGTTATTGGCGAGCGGGCTAATCAGGTGCTTTTAGATTGGTATAGTGGTACGCCACCTTATACAGTAACACCATTGCAAGGTATAAAGGAAAAGGTTAATGAAACGACCGAAGTGCTTTACGCAAAAAATAATGCTGATGGCAAAGCTGTAACTATCGCAAAACAAGCCGATGTTGTTATTGTTGTTGTTGGAAATCATCCGACTTGCGATGCTGGTTGGGCCGATTGTCCTGTGCCAAGTCACGGTAAAGAGTCGGTCGATAGGCAATCGTTAGAATTGGAAGAAGAAGACCTTGTAAAAGTCGTGCACCAGGCTAACCCAAATACCGTTGTGGTTTTGGCGAGTAGTTTTCCGTATACAATAAACTGGACTCAAGGGCATGTGCCTTCTATTGTACATATGACTCAGAACAGTCAAGAGATGGGATATGCCTTAGCTAATGTATTGTTCGGTGAGTATAACCCTGCGGGACGTTTAACACAAACGTGGGTGAAATCGATTACCGATTTACCTCCTTTAATGGATTACGATATCACAAACAATCGAACGTATATGTATTTTAAAGGCGAACCCTTATATGCTTTTGGTTACGGATTAAGCTACACAACGTTCGAGTATTCAACTGTCGAAACAAATAAAACAGTTCTTAAAAAGAACGATACTTTAGAGGTGCAAGTTACAATTAAAAACAAAGGTGATTATGATGGCGATGAGGTTGTACAGTTGTATGTGTCATATCCAAATTCTAAAGTCACTCGTCCACAAAAAGCTTTAAAAGCATTTAAAAGAGTTCATCTTACAAAAGGTGAATCAAAAACTGTTGTGCTTCAGCTAAGAGCGAAAGACTTGGAATATTGGAATAAAAATAAACAACAATTTGTTTTAGAATCTGGGGAAATAGAGCTTCAAATAGGTTCGGCATCAAATAAAATAAAACTCAAAAAAACAATTAATATCAATAACTAAACACTATAAAATCTGTTATGAAAAGAAATATAATTTACTCAGCATTACTTTTTAGTGTGTTCTTAACATTTTCCTGCAAGGAAAGTTCCAAACAAGAACCAACTAATGTCTTGAATAACACACAAGAAGAGACCTATAAAGGTCAACCAATAACCAGTGATTTTGATGCTAAAATAGATAGTTTAATTTCCCAAATGACTGTTGAAGAAAAAATAGGTATGCTACATGGTAATAGTATGTTTGCAACTAAGGCCATCGAGCGATTAGGTATTCCTGAGCTAACAATGGCCGATGGCCCGTTAGGTGTTCGTGAAGAAATATCTCGTGATAATTGGGCGCCAGCAGGTTGGGATAACGATTTTGCAACTTATTATCCAGCTGGTGGAGGTGTTGCCGCTACATGGAGTCCAGAACTGTCTTATGAGTTTGGTTATAGTGTAGGAGAAGAAGCTATTGCTAGAGATAAAGACGTATTGCTATCACCTGCAATTAATATTATTAGAACACCTTTAGGAGGAAGAACGTACGAGTATTTTACCGAAGATCCTTTTTTAAATAAAAAGCTAACAGTACCGTTTATTGTGGGACTTCAGGAAAACGATGTGGCCGCTTGTGTGAAACATTATGCGGCTAATAACCAGGAAACTAATCGCGATTTTGTCGATGTTCAAATAGACGAACGTACACTTCGCGAAATTTACTTGCCTGCTTTTAAAGCTGCTGTAAAAGAAGCACAAGCATATAGTTTTATGGGAGCGTATAATAAATTTCGTGGCGATTATTTATGCGAAAACGATTATATGCTAAATAAAGTCCTTCGTGAAGAATGGGGCTTTAAAGGTATTGTTATTTCAGATTGGGCTGCTGTTCATAATACCAAAAAAGCATTAGAAAATGGAACCGATTTAGAAATGGGAACACCAAAACCATTTAACGAGTTTTATTTTGCCGACCCCTTAATAAAAGCTGTAAAGGAAGGCACTGTTGCAGAAACAGAAGTCGATAAATCTGTAAGAAGAATTTTAAGATTGATGTATACCTTAAAAAGTATTGACGATAAAGGTCGTGCTAAAGGAAGTATAGATACCGAAGCACATTTTAAAGACGCCTACAATATTGCTGCAGAAAGTATTGTCTTATTAAAAAATGAGAATAACGCATTACCATTACAACTAAATGGCGTGAAGAGCATAGCAGTTATAGGAAATAATGCTACAAAAAAGAATGCTTTAGGTGGTTTTGGCGCTGGTGTTAAAACAAAACGCGAAGTAACACCATTGGAAGGCTTAAAAAATAGATTGCCAGAAAGCATCCAAATAAATTATGCAGAAGGCTATCAAGAACGTTATGCAAAAAATGAGAAAGCCAAATTAGGCGATATTACCTTAAATGGTCCAGTAACTATTAATGAATTAAATCCAGATTTAGTTGAAGAAGCTGTAAATGCTGCTAAAAATTCTGATGTGGCAGTCATTTTTGCAGGGTCTAATAGAGACTATGAAACCGAGGCTTCCGACCGTGCAAGTTTAGCCTTGCCTTTTGGGCAAGAAAAACTTATTGAGAAAGTACTTGAGGTTAACCCAAATACTATAGTGGTATTCATTGCTGGAGCACCGTTTGATATTAAAGCTACAACAGACAAAGCGAAAGCCGTAGTTTGGTCATGGTTTAATGGCTCAGAAGGCGGTAATGCATTAGCCGATGTTTTATTAGGTAACGTAAATCCGTCTGGTAAACTGCCATGGACTATGCCTGTCGATTTATCAGACTCACCAGCTCACGCTACAAATAGTTTCCCAGGGGATGACGTAGTGAAGTACGAAGAAGGCATTTTAGTAGGTTACCGTTGGTTCGATACAAAAAATATAGAACCATTATATCCTTTTGGTTATGGATTGTCTTACACCAATTTTAATATATCACAACTTAAAACTAACAAATCATCTTATACAGAACAGGAAGTTATAACAGTAGAGGTTTCTGTGGAAAACATAGGTGAATTGGATGGAAAAGAAGTTATACAAGTTTATGTGTCTAAACCAGAATCAAAAGTAGAAAGAGCAATTCATGAACTTAAAGGGTTTGCCAAAGTAACTGTAGCTTCTGGAGATAAAACAACGGCGACTGTTCAAATCCCAGTTGAGGAATTAGCATTTTACAATGTAGACACAGCCTCTTGGGAGGTAGAAAAAGGAAATTACGTTATTAAAGTAGGTAATTCCTCAAGAAATTTAGTTGATGAAACAACAATAACTATTCAATAATAAAACAAAGATAACAATGAAAGCAATGAAACACATTCTTAAAATCACGGTTGTATTAGCCATTTTGGTTGGTTTTTCAGCCTGCAATGACGATGATGATGGATATGCAGATAGTCATATTTCAGTAGGATTAAACGAACTTAATTACACCTCTAATGGTGGTGAAAGAAGTTTTAATGTCAATGCTTCTCATAGTATAAGCTGGGGCGTTAGTACCGAGGCAGATTGGTTAACTATTTCGGAAACTTCTGGTGTTGGTAATGGAGAAATTACTGTAACTGCAGAATCTAATAGTTCAGATCAAGAAAGAAACACAACCGTTAAGGTGTTTACTTATGAAACATCATTCGATATCCAAGTAACACAAGAAGCTTCAATATCAAACATTACACCAGATCCTAGTGAAATGAGTGACCTAACAGCAGTACAACTTACATCAGAAATGGGTGTAGGGTGGAATGTAGGAAATTCACTTGATGCTGTTGGAGGTGAAACTGCATGGGGAAATCCTGCCATTAATCAACAATTAATAGATGCCGTAAAAGCTGCTGGTTTTAACACCGTTAGAATACCTATTGCTTGGAGTAACTATATTCAAGAAGGCGATGATAATTATGCCATAAGCGAAGCTGGTTTTACGCGTGTAGAAGAAGTTGTTAATTACGTATTAGATAACGACATGTTTGCTGTTATTAATATCCATTGGGATGGCGGTTGGATGCAACCAACCTATAACGACCAAGCGTATGTTAATGATAGATTGGATAAAATGTGGAAGCAAATAGCAATCTATTTTAGAGATTACGATTACCATTTAATATTTGCAGGAACAAATGAAGTAATGGTTGAAGGTGATTATGGTACACCAACAGAAGAGTATTACACCGTTCAAAACAGCTTTAACCAAACGTTTATTAATACTGTAAGAGCAACAGGAGGAAGAAATGCCTATCGTTTTTTAACAGTGCAAGGCTTTAACACAAACATAGATCATACTGTTAATTTTGCCGAAATTCCAGAAGATACAGCAGAAAACCGTATGCTTATGGAAGTACATTATTACGATCCATTCGATTATACCTTAAATGTTGATAATGATGATACTTGGCAATGGGGTGAAATTGCTACCAACCCAGACGCAACAGCAGGTTGGGGTGACGAAGACTGGTTAGAAACTAAATTTCAAAGTATGTATGATAATTTCGTAGCAGAAGGTATTGGGGTTATTTTAGGTGAATATGGTGCAAGTTATAGAGGAGAGGTTGATGGAGCCGAAACATACCGCGCATATTATTACGAAAAAACAACACAGTCTGCTTTAGAGCATGGTATGGTTCCCGTAATTTGGGATAATGGCTATCCAGACAATCATCAAATGGGACTTTTTAACAGAAATGATGGTGCTGAATATTTCCCAGATATAATAGACGCTATAACAAATAATTAAAAACTACTGAAAGAGGATTTAAGTGAAGTTTAAATCAATATTATATACATTACTACTTTCTGCTTTTTTTTACAATTGTAAAGAAGAGAGACAGTCGCAAAACGAGGGAGGAACACCTCGTTTTGTGGCCCATTGGGATTCCTTAGCGGCATATAACGAAGCGCCAAAATGGTTTAAAGAAGGTAAGTTTGGTATTTATGCCCATTGGGGTGTATTATCAGTGCCAGCCTATGCTAACGATTGGTACCCTAGAAATATGCATATAGAAGGTACAAATGAAAACAAACATCAAGTTAAAACCTATGGAGACTTCTCTAAATTTGGCTATCATGATTTTGTGCCTATGTTTAATGCTAAAAAATTTAATCCCGAAGCTTGGGCAGATTTATTTAAAAAATCTGGTGCTAAGTTTGCAGGCATTGTGGCCGAACATCATGACGGTTGGTCTAATTGGGATAGTGATATTAATCCTTGGAATGCTATGGATAAAGGTCCCAAAAGAGATATTGTAGGTGAGTTAGGAAAAGCCATTCATAAAAACAATATGAAGTTTGTAACGTCTTTTCATAAAGCTAGAAACTTGCAAATTTTTCAAAATGACTCTACAAAATGGTTAGATGATACGTCTTATTTTCCATATAATCCCAAAATGCCAACATCATCAGAAGATTCATTGTTAAGAATTATGTATGGAAATATTCCTAAAGAGCAATTTTATAAAAATTGGTTAGGCGAATTAAAAGAAGTTATCAATAAATATCATCCAGATCTTATTTATTTTGATAGTAAATTAGATAAGATTCCTAATCAATACAAGTGTGAGTTTGCCGCGTATTATATAAATGAATCTTTAGCAAGAGGACAAGAAGTAGTTATTACACATAAAGAAGGCGAGTTGCCTAAAACTGTTAGCTTAGAGGACTTTGAAAAAGGTCGCGCCAATAAAATTAAAGACGAATATTGGCTAACCGACGAGACGGTAACAAAAGGCAGTTGGAGTTACGTTGAAAACTTAACCTATAAAACAGCTAACGATATTATTGATGTTCTAGTTGATATTGTAAGTAAAAATGGTGCCTTGATGCTAAATGTGTCTCCCATGGCAAACGGAACAATTCCTCAAGAGCAACAAGATATTTTGCTAGAAGTTGGGGAGTGGTTAAATACAAATGGTGAAGCTATTTATGCCTCACACCCATGGCAAGTGTTTGGCGAAGGGCCAACAAAACAAGAAAAATCAGGCATGTTTTTAGATTGGCTTACGTATACATCAGGCGATGTGCGTTACACACAAAAGGATGGTGTGATTTACGCTATTGTTATGGGAGTTCCAGAGCAAGACAATATAATTTTGTCGGCTTTTTCTAAAGAAAATTTAAAAGAAAGTATTGCTTCAATTGCTATATTGGGTACAAATGAAAACATTGAGTTTTCATTAAAAGAAGATGGTTTGCATCTTAAAACACCAACCCAAAAAGTAGACGATAAAGCCTTTGTATATAAAATAGAACTTCAAAAATAATTTAAAATGAAGAGCATAATCATCTTATTAGTTTGTTTAGTAACATGTACTATTCAAGCCGAAGTTACGTTACCTAAACTGTTTTCAGAAGGTATGGTGTTGCAACAAAAGCAAGATATTCCGGTTTGGGGTTGGGCAAATGTTGATGAAGAAGTTACCGTTCAATTTAAGAATCAAACCCAAAAAACGATAGCTAATAAAGATGGCCGTTGGAAAGTTGTTTTAAAACCCGAAGTTGCTGGAGGGCCATTTTTGCTGAAAGTATCAGGACGTAATAGTATTGTGGTTTCAGACGTTTATGTAGGTGAAGTTTGGGTGTGTAGCGGGCAGTCTAATATGGAGTTTACGGTTAAGCAATCAAACAATGCCGAAGCAGAAATTGCCAATGCCAATTATCCATTAATACGTCAATTTTGGATCGAACAAGACGTATCGTCTGCACCTAAAGAGCATCTAAAAGGCGCTTCTTGGAGTGTGTGTAGTCCAGAAACCGTAGGACAGTTTACAGCTGCGGGTTATTTTTTTGCAAGAGATATTTACAACCAATTAAACGTACCTATTGGTCTAATTAATACTACTTGGGGCGGTACTTGTGTGGAAACTTGGACAAGTAATGAAGCGCTGACTTCTAGTGACGAGTTTTCTAGTATTATAGAAAAAGCACCTAAAGTAAATGTTGATTCGATTATGAAAATTCAACGTAAAAAATTAATCAATCATATTGAAACATTACAAGGAGGTAAATTAAACACGTTAGCGAGTGAAGTTATTGTAGAAAACAATTTTAATGACAGTACTTGGCCAGAGATGAAAGTACCAGAATTATGGGAGAATCAAAATTTTCCAAGTTTAGACGGTGTGCTTTGGTTTCGTAAAACCATTAACATATCAAAAAATGATATAGGAAAAGAAGCAGTCTTAAAATTGGCGAAAATAGATGATCATGATATCACCTACATTAATGGAGTAAAAGTTGGTGAAACAGCGCAATACGATGCCGATAGAGTTTATAATATACCAGCAGGTGTATTACAAGAAGGTAAAAATGTTATAGCTGTAAAAGTTACCGATTACGCTGGCGGTGGTGGTATTTATGGTAATGCTTCCAATGTTAGTTTAACTGTAGGAAGTAAAACTTATTCTTTAGCAGGAAACTGGAAATACAATGTCGTTGAAGCTATTACAAGATTCGACCCCAATAGCCAACCATCATTATTGTATAATGCCATGCTTAACCCTATCATTCCATATGCTATAAAAGGTGTTCTTTGGTATCAAGGTGAAGCAAATGTACATCGTGCTGTTCAATACAAAAGGGCTTTTCCATTAATGGTTTCCGATTGGCGTAACCAATGGCAACAAGGCGATTTTCCATTTTATTTTGTGCAATTATCTAGTTTTAATGAATTTAATGGTAATAGTAACAAAGGAAGTCGTTGGGCCGAGTTACGTGAGGCACAAACCTATACTTTAGAAACTGTAAAAAATACAGGAATGTGTGTGACTACCGATATTGGTAATGCCACCGATATTCACCCCAAGAACAAACAAGATGTAGGTAAGCGGCTTGCTGCTATAGCTCTAAATAAAGACTATGGAAATAGCAATGTGTTTTCTGGACCTAAATTTAAAAAAATGAAGCTTAAGAAGGATAAAATAACGTTAGTTTTTACCGATATAGGAAGTGGGCTAGTTACTAAAAACAATTCAGAATTAAAAGGTTTTGAAATTGCAGGTGCAGATAAAGTGTTTTTTCCAGCTCAAGCAATAATACAAAACGGTAAAGTTGAAATGTTTAGTAACCAAGTTAAAGCCCCAGTTGCGGTTAGATATGGTTGGGCAGACGATGCAGGTAACTGTAATTTGTATAATAAGGAAGGATTTCCAGCGGTTCCATTTAGAACAGATAATTGGGGATTGATAACAAAAAATGTTACTTACGAAATTATGACCCCTTAACATATTTCGATAATCTAGGATGAAAAATAATTGACTTTTCAGTAAGTTACTAAAGCTATCTTAATTTTTAAGGTAGCTTTTTAATTTTTTATACCTTTGCAAAGTGAAAGTAGTTATGTTTCATAAAATTTTTTCAGTAGCGCTAGCTGTTTTAGTGTTGTTTTCTACAGTGTCATTTACGGTAGAAAAGCATTTTTGTGGTGACACTTTAATCGATATCTCGGTGTTTACCAAAGCGCAAAAATGCGATATGGAAGCTTTTGAGGCAGAGCAAGCTGCAATTACAAAAAAGCATTGTTGTAAAGACACGATTGATTTTGTAAAAGGTCAAGACCAATTAACTATTAAAAAGTTTGAAGACCTTGAATTGAATCAACAGCTGTTTTTAACAGCATTTACTTATTCTTATCTCAGTGTTTTTGAGGATCTATCACGACACACAATTCCTCACAAATATTATTCTCCTCCCAATTTGGTTGCCGATATACAAGTGCGCGACCAAGTTTTCTTAATTTGATTTAATAGAACAGTTCCGTGAAAACGGATAGGATAACAGATTGTTCAATCAAAAATTAAATCAAAAAAATGACACATACATACAACGTTACAGGAATGACCTGTAATGGCTGTAAGGCTAAAGTAGAAGAGGCTTTACAGAACACAGATCATATTGATGAGGCAAACGCCGATTTAAGCTCTGGCGAGGTTGTGATTACAATGTCACAACACGTTGCTTTGCAAACCTTGCAAGGCGCTTTGCCTGATAAATACCAAATTTCTAAAAAGCAAGAGCAAAACGTATTTACATCAGCAACAAACCTAGAAGAAGAAAAATCTGATTTAAAACAACTTTTTCCATTGTTTTTAATCTTTGGATATATCATTGTAGCTTCAGTATTAATAAATATTAAGTCTTGGAATTGGAGCGATTTTATGCTCGATTTTATGGGCTTGTTTTATATTATTTTTAGTTTTTTCAAATTATTGGATTTAAAAGGCTTTCCTGAGAGTTTTAAAATGTACGATCCATTGGCAAAAGCTATTCCAGCTTACGCGTGGATGTATCCTTTCATTGAAACCGCTTTAGGAATTATGTTTTTAATGCGTATTCAAGTTCCGTTGGCGTTGATCGTTACCTTAATAATCTTGGGGATTACTACGATTGGCGTGACCAAAACATTGCTGGATAAAAAAGCCATTCAATGTGCGTGTTTGGGTACGGCATTAAAACTCCCTATGACCAAAGCCACCTTTATCGAAAATAGCATTATGATTGTTATGGCGATCATTATGCTTGTTCAAATGTATGCGTAATCCAAAAAACAATGTAAACAATGAAAAAACTATTATATATACTATTTGTTTTACCTGTAGTAATGGTTTCGCAAGAAAATGTAAGTGGAAAAATCTTGGAAATAGACAACCAAGGGAACGAAATACCACTTCCAGGCGCCAATGTGTATTGGTTAAATACAAGTATTGGTGATGTAACCGATTTTGAGGGTAACTTTTCTATTACTTATGAAACAGAGTACAAAGACTTAGTCGTTAGTTTTGTTGGCTATAAAACCGATACCATTTCGGTAAATGACTCCAATAAGCCTATAAAACACTTTTTAAAAGCGACAAGCGAGTTAGATGAAGTTGAAATAGTCTCTCGTAAAAAAGCTACTTCAAAATCTTATTTACAAGCCCAAAATGTGATGAATGTAAGTAGCGAAGAACTTTTAAAAGCAGCCTGCTGCAATTTATCTGAAAGCTTTGAAACCAACCCGTCAATCGATGTTAATTTCGCCGATGCCGTTTCAGGTACCAAACAAATAAAAATGTTGGGGCTTACAAGTCCATATATTTTAATTGCTACAGAGAATATTCCTTCGGTTCGAGGTGCTTCGCAAGCCTATGGGTTAACGTTTACACCTGGAACTTGGGTAGAAAGTATTCAAATTACCAAAGGTGCTGGAAGTGTGGTTAATGGTTACGAAAGTATTGCAGGGCAAATTAATGCCGAACTTCAAAAGCCAACAAAAGACGACAAGTTATTTGTAAACCTTTATGGTGCAAGCAATGAACGTTTGGAGTTAAACACACATTTTAATGCTAAGTTAAGCGATAAGTGGAGCACGGGTTTGTATTTACACGGAAATATGCATCAAAAAGAACACGATGTTAATCATGATAACTTTTTGGATATGCCACTTTACCATCAAATAAACGTGATGAATCGTTGGCAATATACCGATACCGAAAACGGCTTTGTAGGCTTTTTCAACTTTAGATATTTAACCGATGAAAAACAAACAGGCGAATTGGATTTCAATCCAAACACCGATAAACTAACTACCAACGCTTGGGGAAGCGAAATAGATACGCAACGTTTCGATTTTTCTGGAAAGCTAGGATATGTTAACCCAGAGTTACCTTGGCGAAGTGTAGGTGTGCAGTTTGCAGTAAGCAATCATCAACAAGATTCGTATTTTGGGTTGCGAGAGTACAATATTGAGCATAATAGTATTTACTCTAACGTAATGTATAACTCCATAATCAGCGATTCGCGACATAAAATAAAAACTGGTGTTAGCTTTACTTACGACCATTATGATGAGCTTGTTGAGTTAAATACTTTTGAGCGTATAGATAATTCGATTGGTGCTTTTTTCGAGTATAATTTTGATAATTTAGACAAACTAAATCTAACCGCTGGCATACGTGTAGACAATCATAATAAACTAGGCTTTTTTGTTACCCCAAGATTGCACGCACGTTACACACCTTGGGAAAAATCGGCGTTTCGAGCATCGTTTGGTCGTGGAAAACGTTCGGCTAATATTTTTGCAGAAAATCAAAGCCTATTTGCAACCTCAAGAGCTATTAATGTTATAGGTTCAAATGGTGGCGAGATTTATGGGTTGGATCCTGAAATTGCGTGGAATTATGGCGTATCATTTTTACAAGGCTTTAATCTCTTTGAAAGAAAAGCCGATGTTAGTGTTGATTTTTACCGTACCGATTTTCAAAACCAAGTCGTTGCCGATTGGGAAAATCCGCAAGAAATCAGTTTTTACAATTTAGAGGATGATAGTTATGCTAATAGTTTTCAAACAGAAATAAATTATAATATGTTTAAACGTTTTGATGTGCGTTTGGCATATAAATATTACGACGTAAAGACTAAGTATTTAACCGGAAAAAAACCAAGACCATTAACACCAAAACATCGCTTTTTTGCCAATGCAGGTTATGAAACTTACAGAAAAGAAAATGGTGCACAATGGAAATTTGATGCAACTTATAATTGGTTAGGGGAACAGCGGTTTTCATCAACAATTACTAATCCAGTGCAATATCAATTACCAGAAAAAACACCAACAGTAGGTACCTTAAATGCACAGATAACCAAAGTGTTTTCTTCTAAATTTGAAGTATATTTAGGAGGTGAAAACATTACTAATGTACGTCAAGATAACCCAATTATGGGAGCGGAAGATCCGTTTGGAGCGAATTTTGATACTACTTATGTGTACGGACCAATTTTTGGTAGTATGTATTACGCAGGATTGCGATTCAGAATTAAATAAAAACATATAAAATTAAATAACAATGAAAAAAATACTAGTAATAGCAACCTTTTTAATAGCAACAGTATCGTTTGCACAAAATAAAAATGCCAAAGCTTCTTTCGAGGTTGATGGTGTGTGTATGATGTGTAAAGATCGTATTGAAAAAGCGTGTATTAAAACAAAAGGCGTAAAAAGTGCTAATTGGAATGTGCAAACCCACGAGTTGCGTTTAATCTATAATGAGGGTAAAACCAGTTTAGACGATGTTAAGAAAAACATATTAGCGGTTGGTCACGACTTAAAGGATATGAAAGCAACGGACGAAGCATATAATTCCGTTCATCCTTGCTGCAAATACCGCGAAGAAGAAGTTAAGGATGATCATAAAGAGTAGGAGCTGACTAAAAAAGAATAATACGGGATTAAGTATAATAACTAAAAGGTAGAAGAAGATTCTGTTTTTTTCTGATTACTGTTTTGATTTTTTAATCAAAACAGTAATTTTAGATTGTAATGAAAAGTATAAGAAATAGTGTTTTTTCTAAAATTATTTGGTGCTTTATGGGGCTTTATTTCCTCAATATAAGTATTGATGCTGCAGATCCTTACCCTGAATATATTCCTGAAGATTTATCGTTTAATGATCAAGAAAGTATCATTGAATTTGTTTTAGAAAAAGTATTGGGCTATGAAGATGCTATTCAAGAATACGATGATTATGATTCGGAAGACCACAATTCAAAGAAGCACTCTAAAATTGATTTTTTGGTTTACCAAAACTCAGACAATGAAGTTAAGCCTTGCTTGTGGTTAACCAAAAAGAAAAATAGTTTCCTTGACCATAGTTCTCATTTACTTAATGGTTTTAAGGAAATAGATAGTCCACCTCCCAAAGTTTGATTTGTTTTTATAACGCTTTTATAGTCCAATACCTTTACTTCTGGTATTGGATAAATTATTAATACACAATAAACAAATCAAAAATGAACATCAATAAAATACTGATGCTAATCGTTGTATTAGTATCATCACCATATGCTTTTGCTCAAATTTCAGATGTTGCAAAAGACAGTCTTTATATTCAACAAGTAGAGAACGATAAAGAACCTGATAAAGTTTTACATGCAGAACCTTTATATATTGATTTAATACGAGATCTAGGTGCTAGAAAAGGTGAAAGAGAATGGAATCTTGGATTAGGACTTACAGATAATACTGAATTTGATTCTTATGAAGCCTTAATAGAATATGAATGGGCACCAGCAGATAGACTAGGTTTAGAAGTAGAGTTGCCTTTTACTTTTTACTCACCAATAAACGGAGCAGATATAAATTATATTCCGTCAAATCAACTTAATAGTATAAAGATAGCGGCACAATGGTCGTTTTTTGTAAGTGAACCAATGGCAACATCCATGGCAATTGGTTATATTAATGAATTTGAGTTATCTAGTTTTAGAGACTTTGGTAAACCTTTTATCAAAGGAAACGTGTATAATCCGTTTTTTGTAGTAGCTAAACGTTGGGGGCGTAATTTTCACTCATTAATTTATACAGGTCCAATGATAGGACAAGACTTAAGTACAAATGAGTTCCATACAACTTATGATATTAATACGAGTTTTCATTATATGATAACAGGTACTAGAAATTTTATAGGTGTCGAATTCAATAAGACATTTGATAAAAAAGATTTTGATATGACGATGCGGCCACAAATGCGTTTGGGTATTGCCGATGATTTGATGGTGGGCATAATTGCCGGTATTCCTATAAGTAGAGAAAATGAAAGGTTAAGTTCATTTATTAGACTTATATGGGAACCAAAGCATAAGCATTAAATTGCTAGATCTTTATAAAATAAAAAGCCTTTGATTTATTTTCAAAGGCTTTTTATTTTATAGAATTCAACTCTTAATATTTGTTTTTGTAAGAGCGAATAATTTATTTGTAGCGATTCGCTATTACATCATTCCTGGCATTCCGCCGCCGCCCATTGGAGGCATTGCAGGTTCATCTTCTTTAATATCTACTAAAGCACATTCGGTAGTTAAGATCATACCAGCAACAGAAGCCGCATTTTCTAAGGCTACACGTGTTACTTTCTTAGGATCGATAATACCAGTTTCAAGCATATCTACATATTGCTCGTTTTTAGCGTCGTAGCCAAAACCTTTTTTACCTTCTAATACTTTGTTAATAACCACAGAGCCTTCGCCACCTGCGTTTTCAACAATAGTTCTAATAGGCGACTCAATAGCTTTGTTCACAATTTGAACGCCTGTTGTTTCGTCAAGGTTTTCGGTAGTTAACTTTTCAAGCATTTTTTTAGCACGTACTAAAGCAACGCCACCACCTGCAACAATACCTTCTTCAACGGCAGCTCTTGTAGCGTGAAGCGCATCGTCAACACGATCTTTCTTTTCTTTCATTTCCACTTCGCTAGCTGCACCAACATAAAGTACGGCAACACCGCCAGCTAATTTAGCTAAACGTTCTTGAAGCTTTTCTTTGTCGTAGTCGCTTGTTGTAGTTTCTATTTGCGCTTTAATTTGGTTGACACGTGCTTTTATGTTTTCAGCATCACCAGAACCATTAACAATTGTTGTATTGTCTTTGTCAATAGTTACAGTTTCAGCAGTACCTAGCATTGATAAATCGGCATTTTCAAGAGAGAATCCACGTTCTTCTGAAATTACTGTTCCACCAGTTAAGATAGCAATATCTTCTAGCATGGCTTTACGTCTGTCGCCAAATCCAGGAGCTTTAACAGCGGCAATTTTTAATCCACCTCGTAGTTTGTTTACTACTAATGTAGCTAAAGCTTGTCCTTCTACATCTTCAGCAATAATTAATAATGGACGACCAGATTGTGCTACGGGCTCAAGAATAGGAAGGATTTCCTGTAGGTTTGAAATCTTTTTGTCGAATAATAAAATGTATGGATTTTCTAAATCTGCAATCATTTTATCAGAATCGGTTACAAAGTAAGGTGATAAATACCCTCTATCAAATTGCATCCCTTCTACAACATCAACATAAGTATCTAGGCCTTTAGCTTCTTCAACAGTAATAACACCTTCTTTACCAACTTTGCCAAATGCTTTAGCAATTAGTTCGCCAATAGTGTTGTCGTTATTAGCAGAAATGGCAGCAACTTGCTTAATTTTCTCTGAAGAGTTACCAACTTTTTTAGCTTGTTTTTCAAGATCGGCAGTAATAGCTTCAACAGCTTTGTCAATACCGCGTTTTAAATCCATTGGGTTAGCACCTGCAGCAACATTTTTTAGTCCTTCTTTCACGATAGCTTGAGCCAAAACAGTTGCGGTTGTAGTACCATCACCAGCAAGGTCGTTGGTTTTACTGGCCACTTCTTTAACCATTTGCGCACCCATGTTTTCAAGCTCGTCTTCTAATTCTACTTCTTTAGCTACAGAAACACCGTCTTTTGTTACAGAAGGCGCTCCAAAACTTTTTGAAATGATTACGTTACGTCCTTTAGGACCTAAAGTTACTTTTACTGCATTTGCTAAAGCATCGACACCACGTTTAAGTCCGTCGCGTGCTTCAATATCAAACTTTATATCTTTTGCCATTTGTTTTTGCTTTATGCCTTAAGCGGAAAGCTTTAGGCGGTTAATTTATTTTTTAAGTTGTTTGGTTGTTTAATGTGGTTTACACAATCGCGAAAATGTCGCTTTCACGCATAATTAAATAGTCTTTACCGTCAAGTTTTAATTCGGTTCCAGAATACTTTCCGTAAAGCACAGTGTCTCCAACGTTAACAGTCATTGGTTCGTCTTTAGTGCCATTGCCTACAGCAACTACTTTGCCTTTTTGTGGTTTTTCTTTGGCGTTATCTGGAATAATAATTCCAGCAGCAGTTTTAGTTTCAGCTTCAACAGGCTCTACAAGAACTCTGTCTGCTAAAGGTTTAATGTTTAATGCCATTTGTGTTATGTTTTTAAATTTATTTTTATTAGTTAATGCTATGCATTAAGCTAAAAATGTGCCAATAGATAATGACTGACAAAATTTCATTTTTGGTTAAGAAGCTACTTTTCAATTTTAGGAAAGGATGTTCTTAATTGACTAGTAAAAAAAAATGCCAACTTAATTAAGTTGGCATTTAAAATAGTGTTATTTCTTAGTATTTACTCGGTATCGTTATTGTTAGTTCCAGTCTCGTTTTGTGTTGCTGGAGCTGCATCTGGAGTCGTTACAGGTTGTGTTGTAGTGGCATCAGGATCTAGAGCTTTAGATTCTGCTCTTGGACCTCTTTCTATGGCTACATTTGATAATAATATTAAGGCTAACATTAAGGCTGCCAATGTCCAGGTGCTTTTGTCAAGGAAATCAGTCGTCTTTTTTACACCACCTAATTGTTGCGTACCACCGCCACCAAAAGAAGACGATAAGCCACCACCTTTTGGGTTTTGTACCATGATTACTACAACCAATAAAAAGGCTACGACAACAATTAATGCTAAAAATATAGTAAACGTACTCATTATGATTTATTTATTTTGTTCTTGTAATTTTTGTATTGCTTTAATTTGGTCTGCAAAGAAACCACTTTTTTCTGGATATTTCAAACTTAAAATTTTATAAGATTGAATCGCCTTTTTGTAGTTCTTTTGTTCAACATAAATTCTGGCTAGTGTTTCAGTCATTAATGTATCTGGTTGAATCATTTGCTGTTCAGCCAAATTTTTGTTTTTACTTGCTGTTTTCTCTGGTTTTAGTTTGGGGTTTTTAGAGATAAACTTATCTATTAGTTTAAACTTTTTATCGCGTTCGGAAGTTGGTATTTCTGGTTGTGTATCTTCTCTTTCAATGGGAGAAAAACGTGTAAGTTTAAGCCACTCGTTAAAAGAATGTGTTTCGTTTTGAGTAAACTCTAAGGGTTCTCCAATTTTCAAAACTTTATTTGGAACATCTTCTTTTGGTTTTAAAGAATCGTGTTTTTTGCTAGTATTGTCATCTTTTTGATTTGATGATTCTTTAGGCGTGAATAATTCTGGATCTAAAACGCTAGAGGTTTCTTGTATTTGCTGTTTTAAATTATCATCAATAGTAACATGCTTGTTTACAGAAATGTCTTCAGCGTTTACGTCTAATGTTTTTAAACTAGAGGAGTTTTGTTTAATAGACTCAGAAATTTGATTCTGCAGGAAGTCTTCAGAGGTTATAAAATCGAATAAAATACTACGATCGGTAGTGTAAGCGGCTGTTGTTTTTAGTGCTTTATTGTATTTAAAACTTCCTTTGTTTTTTAGCGCTTTTAAAAGAATAGCTTTAGGTGATTGAAAATAGGGATATTTATCAATTATAGATTGTAAATCTTCTGTATATGCCGGAAGCATATGTTTGGGATTTTGTAGTATATATTTAAAATTGAAATGTTCCATACTACCATTTAGCCAATGTGGCGTTAAAAATGTCTTGTGTTAAGCGTTCAAAAAGAACTTCGTGAGCTTCATCTCTTGCTGGACCAATAAGTTGCTCGTTTCTGCCGTAATCGTAGAAAAACGAAAAGCGTTGTTCTTGAAAGTCGTCTTCAGAGTTTTTATTATAAAACCTAACATTAACACTCATAGTTAAACGGTTTTGAGCAGCTGTATTTTCGGCAGTTGCTGTTGTTGGTGAAATACGATACTCTGTTATTTCGCCTTCGTAAACTAAATCGCCATTACTTTTAACTAAATCTAGATTGGTTTGATTTAAAAGTAAATCGGTTAGCGCATTCGTAAAATCTCTATCTAAACCAGGTTCTATTAACATGGCATTATTTTGAAAATAATTAACCTGAAATGTTTTTGTTCCTGCTGGTATTGAGGCGCCAGTAAATGAATATATACCACAACCAAAAAGTAATATGGTAAAACAAAAAGTAATTATAAAATTAGTATATCGTTTCATTTACAAGTCGTATTGTTTTATTTTTCTATAAAGTGTGCGTTCGCTAATGCCTAATTCTTGTGCTGCCAATTTACGTTTTCCGTTGTGCCGTTCCAAAGATTTTTTTATGAGTTCTAATTCTTTGTCTTGGAGCGATAAGGTTTCTTCTTCTTCAACATCTTCAGCAAAATGATATTTATCTTCTTGCGGTTCTTGCTCAATAGGTTGTGGTTCGTGTTTTTCTGGGATTGAAAGTACTTCTAAGTCTTCTATAGTGGCTTCATTTTCATTTTCACCATATATTTTTTGAATCAAGCTTTCGTTGTCTTTGGCAACTTCAGACGTATTTCCACTTTTCATCAATTCCATGGTGAGTTTTTTCAAATCGTTGAGGTCACTTTTCATATCGAACAAAACCTTATACAGAATTTCACGTTCGTTACTAAAATCGCTTTCCGATTTGGTTTGATTAACTACCGCAGGTAAATTGCTTCCTGCATCTGGAAGGTAGCTTCTAAGCGTATCGGGTGAAATGGTTCTGTTTTGCTCCAAGACGGAGATTTGTTCTGCAACGTTACGAAGCTGACGAATATTGCCGTTCCATCGGTATTTTAGCAACATATTAACAGCATCGTCTATAAGTTTTACCGTGGGCATTTTGTATTTTAAAGCAAAATCACTGGCAAATTTTCTAAATAATAGGTGAATATCGTCTTTACGTTCACGTAATGGTGGTAAATGAATTTCAACAGTGCTTAAACGATAGTATAAATCTTCACGGAATTTATCTTTTTTAATGGCTTCAAACATATTCACGTTTGTTGCCGCTACTATACGTACATTAGTTTTCTGTACTTTGCTACTACCTACTTTTATAAACTCGCCATTTTCCAAAACACGTAATAAACGTACTTGTGTAGTTAAAGGTAATTCGCCAACTTCATCAAGAAAAATGGTGCCGCCATCGGCAACTTCAAAATACCCGTTTCGTGTTTGTGTGGCACCTGTAAAAGCGCCTTTTTCGTGACCAAATAACTCACTATCTATGGTGCCTTCTGGAATAGCACCACAGTTTACAGCAATATATTTACCGTGTTTACGGTGTGATAATTGATGAATAATTTTTGGAATACTTTCTTTACCAACACCACTTTCACCTGTAACCAATACAGAGATGTCGGTTGGTGCCACTTGTATGGCTTTTTCAATAGCACGATTTAACCCAGGGTCGTTACCAATAATTTCAAAGCGTTGTTTTATAGCTTGTATTGATTCCATAATATTGCTCACTAAAGTGAGTGTCTTTAGATTCCTTTTTAAAAGGAAAAACTTTATTAATTATTTTCTGAATACCCAACTGGATTGCCAATTAAGGTAGCCTTTGTACAATCGGTTATTTTTACATTTACAAAATCGCCAGGTTTGTAGTTTTCTTTAGGGAAAACCACCATAGTATTTTGGCTGTTTCGTCCCGCCCAATGCGCATCCGATTTTTTAGATTCCTTTTCAATTAAAACTTCTTCAACTTTACCAAGGTGTTGTTGTGTTCTATAATGGCTGTGTTCTTGTTGTAATTGAATAATTTCTTGCAAACGACGCTTTTTTGTCGCTTCTGGAATGTCGTCATCTAGTTTACGTTCGGCTAATGTTCCTGGTCTTTCAGAATAAGCAAACATAAATCCGAAATCGTATTTTACATATTCCATTAAGCTTAAAGTATCTTGATGATCGTCTTCGGTTTCGGTTGGAAACCCTGCAATCATATCTTGAGAAATAGCACAATCTGGAATAATACGACGAATATTATCAATCATTTCAAAATATTCTTCACGTGTATGTTGACGATTCATGGCTTTTAAAATACGGTTGCTTCCGCTTTGTACAGGTAAATGTATGTACTTACAAATGTTCTGATATTTGGCCATGGTTTCAATAACATCTAAAGTCATGTCTTGTGGGTTAGATGTTGAGAAACGAAAACGCATTTTTGGTTGTGCTTGGGCACAAAGTTCTAAGAGCTTGGCAAAATTAACAGCCGTTGCCTTTTGCATATCGGTAGCTTTGTCAAAATCTTTTTTCAGTCCGCCACCATACCACAGGTAACTATCTACGTTTTGACCAAGAAGCGTGACTTCTTTATAGCCTTTATTGGATAAATCGTTAATTTCTTCAACAATACTTTGTGGGTTGCGACTACGTTCACGTCCTCTGGTAAACGGTACAACACAAAATGTGCACATATTGTCGCAACCACGTGTAATAGATACAAAAGCCGTAACGCCATTAGTATTTAAACGCACAGGAGCGATGTCTCCATAGGTTTCTTCTTTAGAAAGAATCACATTAATGGCATCGCGACCATCTTCCACTTCGGAAAGTAAATTAGGTAAATCTTTGTAAGCATCTGGTCCCACAACGAGATCGACGATTTTTTCTTCTTCTAGAAATTTACTTTTTAAGCGTTCTGCCATGCAACCTAAAACCCCTACTTTCATGTTAGGGTTTACTTCGCGTTTTACGGCATTGTATTTTTCAAGTCGTTTTCTTACAGTTTGTTCTGCTTTATCACGAATAGAACAGGTGTTTACTAAAACCAAATCGGCATCTTCAAGTTCTTGCGTGGTGTTGTAACCATTTTCAGATAAGATAGAAGCCACGATTTCGCTATCGCTAAAATTCATCTGGCACCCATAACTTTCAATAAAAAGTTTTCGGTTGTTTCCTGCTTTCTTTTCTGTAATTAGGTTTTCGCCTTGTTTGTTTTCGTCTATAATCTTCTCCATATACAATATTGAATAGTACTTGCTTGTCAATAAGTGTGCAAAGATACAATTTATTTATAGACTATGACAAAGTGTCAGAATGAGATTTTGTTATAAAAATTAAAAATTTATTGCTGAAAATGATAGGGTTTACGTACAGAGACCATCAAAAATTAGGAACATAAGTTTTTTTTCAATTACATTTGTAACCTTAAAAATCGATTTATGGCGAAGAATTTAGTAATAGTGGAGTCACCTGCAAAGGCCAAAACCATTGAAAAATTCCTAGGAAAGGATTTTAAAGTGGAGTCTAGTTTTGGGCATATTGCAGATTTACCTTCAAAAGAATTAGGAGTAGATGTAGAAGGAGATTTTAAGCCTAAATATGAAGTGTCTAAAGACAAAAAAGCGGTTGTTAAAAAGCTAAAAGAACTTGCTAAAAAAGCCGAAACAGTTTGGCTAGCTAGTGATGAGGATCGTGAAGGAGAAGCTATTGCATGGCATTTGGCAGAGTCGCTAGGTTTAGATAAAGAAAAAACAAAACGTATTGTATTTCACGAGATTACTAAAACAGCTATTAAAAAAGCGATAGAGAATCCTAGAAGTATAGATTACGATTTAGTAGATGCACAACAAGCACGTCGTGTATTGGATAGAATTGTGGGTTACGAATTGTCACCTGTGCTTTGGCGAAAAGTAAAAGGCGGGTTGTCAGCGGGGCGTGTTCAATCGGTTTCTGTGCGTTTAATAGTTGAGCGTGAACGAGAAATTGAAGGGTTTAAACCGGTGGCTTCTTACAGAATAGATGCTGAATTTTCAACAGAAGAAGGTCAAACTTTTAAAGCCAAACTTCCAAAGAATTTTGATACTAAAGAAGACGCATTAAAGTTTCTTGAGGCTAATGCTTCTGCAGACTTTAGCGTTGCCGATTTACAGAAAAAACCTGCAAAGAAATCGCCAGCACCACCATTTACAACATCAACATTACAACAGGAAGCGTCAAGAAAATTGTATTTTTCTGTGAGCAAAACCATGACCATGGCGCAACGTTTATACGAAGCTGGTTTGATTACTTATATGAGAACCGATAGTGTAAATTTATCAGACGAAGCAAAAAGTGGTGCGCAACGTGAAATAGAAGCTGCTTATGGTTCTAACTATAGCAAGCCAAGAAACTATAAAGGAAAATCTAAAGGCGCACAAGAGGCTCACGAAGCTATTCGTCCTACCGATTTTTCAAGACATACCGTAAATGTAGATCGCGATCAAGCACGATTATACGAGTTAATTTGGAAACGTGCTATAGCGTCGCAAATGAGCGAAGCCCAATTAGAGCGTACCAATGTAAAAATAAGCGCTACAACCCACAAAGAATTGTTTACTGCAAATGGTGAGATGATTAAATTTGATGGGTTCCTAAAAGTTTATCTTGAAGGTACTGATGATGAAGATGGCGAGCAAGACGGAATGTTGCCAAAACTAACTGTCAACGAAGCACTTTTCAATAATTTCATTACCGCTACGCAACGTTTTACACGTCCGCCATATCGTTTTACAGAAGCTTCTTTGGTTAAAAAACTTGAAGAACTTGGTATTGGTAGACCATCTACTTACGCGCCAACTATTTCAACTATTCAAAATAGAGGCTATATTGAAAAAGGTACTGTAGAAGGTGTAGAACGCAATTATGTTCAGCTAACTTTAAAAGAGGGTAATGTTAAAGATGTTACTTTAACAGAAAAAGTAGGTTCGGATAAAGGGAAGTTGGTGCCAACAGATATAGGAATGATAGTAACCGATTTCTTAGTAAATCATTTTGACACTATTTTAGATTATAATTTCACAGCAAAAGTAGAAGAAGACTTTGATGATATTGCTGATGGAAAAATAGATTGGGAAAATATGATGAAAGCTTTTTATAAAGATTTTCATCCAATAGTAGAAGATGTTCAAGAGAATGCCGAACGTGAATCTGGCGAACGAATTCTTGGTGCCGATCCTGAAACTGGACGTCAAGTAAGTGTGCGTTTAGGACGTTTTGGACCAATGGTTCAAATAGGAACAGCCGAGGAGGAAGAAAAACCACTATTTGCTAGCTTAAGCCCAGATCAACAATTAAATACTATTACGTTTGAAGAAGCTATGGATTTATTCAAACTTCCAAAACAGCTTGGCGACTATGAAGGCGAAACGGTAGAAGTGAATAATGGTCGCTATGGGCCTTATGTAAAGTTTGGTAAAAAATACATTTCACTGCCAAAAGGAAAAGATCCGTTGGATGTTGAGATGAGTGATGCTATTGAGCTTATTAAGGAGAGACAAAAAGCCGATGCCCCAATTTATAATTATAAAGATCACGATGTAACCAAAGGTAAAGGGCGTTTTGGACCATTTATAAAATGGAACAATATGTTCATTAATGTAAACAAAAAGTACGATTGGGATAATCTTTCTGATAATGACATTGAAACCTTAATAGAAGATAAGCTTCAAAAAGAACGCGATAAGCTTATTCATAATTGGGAAAAAGAAGGCATAAGAGTAGAGAAAGCGCGTTGGGGAAGACATAACATTATAAAAGGTAAAACTAAAGTAGAACTGCCTAAAACAGTAGATGTGTCTGATATGACTTTAGAAGAAGCTCAAGCGCATCTAGAGAAGAATGCCCCAAAAAAGAAGAAAAAAACAACCAGAAAAAAGTCTACAACCAAAAAGAAATAATCCTAAATGAACTTTGATTTTCTTTCTCCTGTTTCCGATTCAGTAATGGCGCATACAACATTACTGGCTTCGCAGGCGCTAGGGAGAAAGGTGTTAATTCACTCCAATCAGAATGGTTTTCCAGATTTAGAGCACGTTCAATTAGCTATAATTGGCGTTTTAGAGAATAGAAATGATATTGATTATATTGGTGATGAAATCTATCTCGATAATATTAGAAAATCGTTCTATCAATTATTTCCAGGTAATTGGAATGTTAAGGTAGCCGATTTAGGCGACATTAATAAAGGAGAGACTGTTGAAGATACTTATTATGCGCTGAGAACAATTCTGGAAATTCTTATCCAGAAAAAAATTATACCTATCATATTAGGAGGAAGTCAGGATTTAACATTTGCTAACTATCGCGCTTACGACAATATTATTCCTATGGTTAATATTGTAAATGTAGATTCAAAATTTAACTTGGGTGATTCTGCAAAACCAATAAAGAGTGATAGCTTTGTTGGGAAAATTGTTGTAGATCAACCATATAATTTGTTCAATTACTCAACAATTGGTTACCAAACCTATTTTAATTCACAAGAAGAAATAGATTTAATGGAGAAACTCTATTTCGAATCTTATAGATTAGGAGAGGTGTCAAACAATATAACTTTAGCAGAACCTGTAATGCGAGATGCTAATATTGTAAGTGTTGATTTAAATGCAGTAAAGGCATCAGAATTAGGAGGGAGACAGCAGCTGTCGCCTAACGGGTTAGATGGGAAAGAAATTTGTGCTATTTCAAGATATGCAGGGATAAGTAATAAAGTATCCTCCTTTGGTGTTTACGAATATAAACCATCAAACGATGACGATGTAACGCCAATGTTAGTAGCTCAAATTATGTGGTATTTCATTGAAGGATTTTCTTTTAGAGTTAGTGATGATGATTTTTCAGATGAAAAGAGCTACCAGAAATTTATCACTTTAGTAGAGGAGCAAGAACTTATCTTCTTTAAAAGTAATAAAACTGGACGATGGTGGATAGAAATTCCTTTTTTATCAAACGTTAATAATAAATTAAAAAAACATACGTTATTACCGTGCATGCATCAAGATTACGTAGATGCTTGTAATAATAAAGTACCTGAGCGTTGGTATAAAGCGTTCAAAAAGAATTGTATATAATAAAATGAGCATAAAACGTACAATATCATCGGTGAAATGCACTTTTCAACGATGAAATGTGTAATTTTTTAGTAAAAAAGTTGTTTTTTAAAAAATATATAGATATGTTTACGCTCTTAAAATTTTAAAGGCACAAAATTTAACCTCGAGTTTTCTATGGATATGAAGAAACTTATATTATTAATCGCAGTTTTAGCTTTTCTAACTAGTTGTGGGTCAGGAGATAAAGGCCAGCTAGTAGGAGTTAAAGGAAAGAAGTGGCACCCCGAAAAACCTTACGGAATGGAATTAATTCCTGGTGGCGCATTTATCATGGGTAAAGCAGATGATGATCTTGCTGGAATTCATGATGCTCCAACAAAAACCGTAACGGTTAGATCTTTTTACATGGATGCTACAGAAATTACTAATAGCGAATACCGTCAATTTGTAAATTGGGTTAGAGATTCTACTATTAGAACTAAGTTGGCAATATTAGCTGATGAGATTGGAGAAACTCCAGGTAATGGAGGAATTGGTGAATTTGCATTTAAAGACGCTGATACAGCAAACATGACCGTATATGAAAAGTACATGTATGATAACTATGTAGGACTTGGTCCAACAGGGTATGAAGGTAGAAAATTAAACCATGATATAGATTTAATTTTCGATACAGATGATTATCCAGATGAGTACTATGCAGAAGTTATGGATACCATGTATCTTCCTATGGAAGAGTCTTATAACGGCCAAAGAACTTGGGATGTTACTAAGTTTAAATTCCAATATACCTATATGGATATGGAAAAAGCAGCCAAAGCTTCCAACAAAGGAAAGAAACGCTCAGAGTTTATTATACAAGAAGAAGTAGAAATTTATCCTGATACAACTGCATGGATTCGTGATTTTGCTTACTCTTATAACGAACCTATGCACAACGATTACTTTTGGCATGAAGCCTATAGCGATTATCCTGTGGTAGGCGTGTCTTGGGCACAAGCAAAAGCTTTTTGCGAATGGAGAACACTGTATCATAATGCTGATAGAAAAGAAAGAGATAAACATTTTGTAAATAAATATAGACTGCCATCAGAAGCAGAATGGGAATACGCAGCAAGAGGTGGCCTGCAAGCAGCAACTTACCCTTGGGGTGGCTATTACACTAAGAATGATAGAGGATGCTTTATGGCAAACTTTAAACCATTACGTGGAGATTACGCTGCCGATCAAGCATTATACACTGTAGAAGCAGAGTCTTACGAACCTAACGATTTCAATCTTTATAATATGGCAGGTAATGTTTCAGAGTGGGTAAACGCTTCTTACGATCAATCATCTTATGAGTTCGTATCAACAATTAACCCAAGTGTTAACGATGTAAACAACCAACGTAAAGTAGTAAGAGGTGGTTCTTGGAAAGATGTTGCTTATTTCTTACAAGTAAGTTCTCGTGACTACGAATATGCTGATTCAGCAAGAAGTTATATAGGGTTTAGAACCGTGCAAGATTACATGGGAACAGATGTAACTTTAAACGCTAGAAACTAAAAGCTAACTAAATTAAAAATCAATTAACAATTAACTAAATATTAAATTACCTTAAGTATAATAGCATACTTAAACTAAAAACTAAAATTATGGCACAAAAAGGAAAACTTTCAACAATGAATATGGTTTACGGGCTTGGAGCAGCAATCGTAATTATTGGAGCACTCTTCAAAATTCAGCACTGGCCTTACGGATCTTTAATCCTTACTTTAGGGATGGTCGTTGAAGCAATAGTATTTACAGTTTCAGCTTTCGAAAAACAACAGAGTGATTTAGATTGGTCTTTGGTATTTCCAGAATTAGCTGGCGGGCAATCATTAGGCGCTAAGAAAACTAAAAAAGAAGAGCCTAAAGATGCAGAAGGATTATTATCTAAAAAATTAGACAACTTATTAAAAGAAGCTAAAATCGATGCAGACTTAATGTCTAGCTTAGGAAATAGCATTAAAAACTTTGAAGGCGCAGCAAAAGGAATTTCTCCAACAGTAGACTCTATTGCAGCTACTAAAAAATATGGTGAAGAATTATCTTTAGCAGCAGCACAAATGGAATCTTTAAATAGCATGTACAAAGTACAGTTAGAAAGTGTTAACCGTCAAGCAGCAATTAATGAAGAAACTGTTGAGAATGCTCAAAAGTTAAAAGAACAAATGCAATCATTAGCATCTAACTTATCTTCTTTAAATGGTGTTTATGGAGGTATGTTAACAGCTATGAATAAGTCTTAATTAGTATTATTTACTAGTAAATTTTAATTTCTAACAAACAAAACTAATTAAAACATGGCAGGAGGAAAATTATCTGCAAGGCAGAAAATGATTAACCTAATGTACTTAGTGTTTATTGCAATGATTGCAATGACCATGAGTAAAGAAGTACTTTCAGCATTCGGGTTAATGAACGATAAATTTGTAAGAGCTAACGAACTAGCGTCTACATCAAACACAGGAATGCTTGAAGGCTTAAAACAAAAAGCCGAAGAAAAACCAGATGAATTTAGAGTAGCTTCAAACAACGCGCAACAAATAAGCAAAATCTCTGATGACTTTTTTAAGTATTTAGGTGAACAAAAAGCAATGATCCTTGAAAAAGGTAAATTTGAAAGAGAAGAAAACGGTGACTTACCATCAGAAAAGATGGATAAAGGTGATTTCTTAGATGAGTTCTGGTTTACAGGAGATCGTTTAACCAAAGAAGGACAGGCTTTTATGGATCGTCTTAACAAATATAAGACTGATATTGAAGCTGTTTTAGGAGACGATGTAAAATACCAAAAAGCTGTTGAAAACTTTGAAGAACGTTTCAATACTAAAGAAGTCGTAAACCAAGATGGTAAAAAACTACAATGGTTAGATTACCATTTCCAAGGTTTCCCAGCTATTGCATCGTATACAAAGCTAACTGCAATGCAAAACGATGTTAAAGCGACAGAAACTAATATGTATAACCTATTTTTAGGAAACACATTAGACGAAGCGGTATCATTAAAAAACTATACTGCTATTGTAGTACCAGACAAAAATGCCTTTTTCGCTGGTGAGAAATTTACAGGTAAAGTAGTATTAGGTAAATATGCTAACGTTACACCAACCAAATTAAGCGTAGGTGGCGAGTCTCTAGATTTAGATAGAGAAGGTGCTATCGATTCTACTGGAGCTGCTCGTATCGAATTTACCGTAGGTAATGTAGGTGAACACGATGTAGAAGGACAGTTTACATTCTTAGAGGATGGTAAAGAATTACCAATCGACTTTAATGGTAAATACGTTGTTGTACCAAAACCTAATTCTGCAACTATTTCTGCAGATAAAATGAATGTTGTTTATAGAGGTGTTGTAAACCCAATGACAATTTCGTTTGCAGGTGTGCCAGATAACAAAGTTAACGCTAGTGCAACCGGATTAAGAAAAACAGGTAATGGTAAATATGAAATGAGACCTGGAACAGGTAGAGAGGTTACTATTAATGTAACTGCTACTTTAGGCGATGGTTCTGCTGTTGCAGACAGAAAAACATTTCGTATTAAAGATATACCAAAACCAACTGGAACTATTGCTGGACAAACAGGAATTGTTAAGTTACCAAGAAACAATGTACAGATTGCAACAATTGGAGCAGAGTTAGAAGATTTCGACTTCGAATTACCAATCGTAGTATCTGAATTTAAAATTAAAGTGCCAGGTCAACCTTCTGTAAGAGTAAGTGGAACAAAACTTAACTCACAAGCTAAAAACGCTTTACGTAAAGCAAGAAGAGGAGACCAAGTTGCAATTTTCGATATTAAAGCAAGTATTAGAGGAAACTCTAGTTATAAGTTAAAAAGTGTTTCTCCTGTAGTAGTAGAAATTACAAACTAAGCGCTTTATATCTTAAATTGATAAGCCCTAATAATTAAAAAGAAGAAGATGAATTTAAAGAGTATTTTATTAACCGTTGTAACCATATCGTTTGGTGTAACTGCTTATTCTCAAGCCAATATTTTAAATGCCAAAGCTCCAGAAGAGATTGGTGTAAAAACAGAGGCCCAAATAGCAGTAGATAATGATAAGCCTTTAGAATATGGTTATGTAGATGATAGAGATATTATGTTCTCTAAAATGACATGGGAACGCGTTGTTCTTGACGAACGTGTTAACTTTCCATTATATTATCCTATAGATACAAACAATATTGGGAAAAATAGACGCTCTTTATTTGATGTACTATGGAAGGCTGTTAAAGATGGAAAAATCGAGAAAATTTACGACGATTCTTACTTCACAGCAGAACGTACTATAGAAGATTTACAATACTCAATGTCTAAAGTAGATACGCTAGATATCGGTTACGAACAATTCAATGCCGAAGGACGTGTAGATCCAGAGTATATCACTAAAACCGACATTACTTCTTACCATATTAGCGCTTATTTAGTAAAAGGATTATGGTATTTTGATAAACGTCAAGGAGAATTAAAGTACAGACTTCTCGGAATTGCACCAGCAGCACCAGATGTTAACTTCTTAGATTCTGATGACGAAGCTAACAAAGAACCTATTCCTTTATTCTGGGTATTCTATCCAGATGCTAGAGAAGTATTGCACGAAGCAAAATCGTTTAACAACGAAAATAGTGCTATGCCATATTCTTTCGATCATATCTTAAATTCAAGACGATTTAACGGTTATATCTTTAAAGAAGAAAATGTATATGGTGATAGAAAAGTAACAGAATACATTTCTGATAATGCTTTAATGCAACTTCTAGAATCTGAAAGAATTAAAGAAAAAATAAGAAACTTTGAATTAGATATGTGGGCTTATTAAGCTTTTATCTAATAAACAAATAATGAAAACGCTCACTTTTAAGTGGGCGTTTTTTTTATGTTACCTTCGTAGAATATGAAAGTAGATTATATTATAGTTGGTCAAGGATTGGCAGGGGTTAATTTTTGCCATTTATTGCTAAAGCAGAACAAGTCGTTTGTTGTATTTGATGATAACTCCCAACAATCATCTACAGTTGCTGGTGGATTATATAACCCAGTAGTTTTAAAACGATTTACACCAGTGTGGAAAAGTGATAAGCAGTTAGAGTTGGTAAATCGTGTTTATAACGACTTAGAGGCTTACTTAGAGACTACTCTAGACTATAAACTTCCTGTAAAACGGTTATTCAATTCGGTAGAAGAACAAAACAATTGGTTTGTAGCAGCCGATAAATATGGCCTACAAAAATATTTGTCTCCAAAAATTTGTAGCAATAATAATGTGGCTGTTCCTGCCCCATATGGTTTAGGTGAAGTGCTACATACAGGAAGAATAGATACAGAACATTTATTGGTTACGTTTAAGAACAAGTTGGAGAGCACATATATTAATGAATCGTTTAATTATGATGATTTAATAATTAAGGAAGACTATGTAATTTATAAAGATATTCAAGCAAAAAGTATCGTGTTTTGTGAAGGCTTTGGTTTAAAAAAGAACCCTTATTTTAACTATTTACCATTAAATGGCACCAAAGGTGAACTATTAACCATTCATGCTCCAGATTTAAAAATAGATTTTGTGTTAAAATCCAGTGCATTTTTAATTCCGTTAGGGGATGATTATTATACAGTAGGCGCTACTTATAATTGGACCGATAAAACAAACAAGCCTTCAGAGGAAGGTAAAAAGGAGCTTTTAGATAAGCTAAATACATTTATTCAGTGCGATTTTAAAGTTGTTAATCAAAAAGCAGGAATTCGTCCTACCGTAAAAGATAGAAGGCCACTAGTTGGTCAACACCCTAAATATAATAATCTTTATGTGTTAAATGGTCTTGGTACTAGAGGCGTTATGATAGCACCTTATGTAGCCCAACAGCTTTACAACCTTATTGAAAAGGATGTTAATTTAGAAGAAGAGATTAATGTTACTCGCTTTTCTTCTTAACTAAGTTTTTATCGTAATGCATAAAAATGTTAATCCATACGTTTCTAGATAAACGCATAATAATAGGGGCAAAAACAACCAATGTTCCAATAATTGCAAAAAAGGCTGTTTTTAAACTACTTCCTAAAAAGAGGTAGCTTATAACAAAAGCCGCGACGCCAAAAGCAATACCAATAGCATAGCTAACATACATGGAGCCATAAAAGAACGATGGTTCTATTCGGTATTTGGTATGGCAATGCGAACATTCCTCATTTATTTTTAAAACATCTGATAAAATGTATGGGTTTTTAGTTTCATACATAGATTCTTGATGGCATTTTGGACAACTACCTGTTAAAATGCTGTATAGTTTGGAGCCTTTTTTAATCATAATTAAAACTGTACTTTTGCGCTGAAAATTGTAATTACAAAATTACAATATTATCTATCATAAATTGTAACAAAAGTCACAAATGCTCAATATTCATAACCTTTCTATTAGTTTTCAAGGCGAATTTCTATTCGAAGAAATTACATTTAAATTGGGTGTTGGTGATTGTGTTGGATTAATTGGAAAAAATGGTGCAGGGAAATCTACCATGCTTAAAATTCTTTCTAAAGAACTTGAGCCAGACTCTGGCCAAATTGCAGCCGATAAAGATTTAAGTATTGGGTTTTTAAAACAAGATATCGATTTTGAGTTTGGCAAAACTGTTTTAGAAGAATCTTACGAGGCTTTCAAGGATATTAAGGATTTGGAAGCCAAAATGGAACATATTAATTTACAGCTAGCCGAACGTACTGATTACGAAAGCGAGAGTTACAACCAGTTAATGATTGATTTAAATGATATTCAACATCAGTATGAAATTTTAGGCGGTTACAACTATCAAGGTGATACCGAAAAGATTTTACAAGGCCTAGGTTTTAAACGAGAAGACTTTAATAAGCTTACCGATACTTTTTCCGGTGGATGGCGTATGCGTATAGAATTAGCCAAACTTTTGTTACAAAATAACGATGTGTTGCTTTTAGATGAGCCCACAAACCACTTGGACATTGAGTCGATAATTTGGTTAGAAAACTTTTTGAAAAATTATCAAGGTGCCGTTGTAATTGTATCTCACGATAAAATGTTTTTAGATAATGTTACTAATCGAACCATTGAAATTTCATTAGGTAGAATTTATGATTATCCAAAACCATACAGTGAGTTTTTAGTACTTAGGGAAGAGATAAGAGAACAACAATTAGCCGCTCATAAAAATCAAGAAAAGCAAATACAGCAAACCGAAAAACTTATTGAAAAATTTAGAGCAAAAGCCTCTAAAGCTTCAATGGCACAATCTTTAATAAAAAAATTAGATAAAATAGATCGTATTGAAGTTGATGAGGAAGATAATAGTGTGATGACATTAAATTTCCCTGTGTCAATTACACCAGGTAAAGTCGTGCTTGAAGCTATAAATGTGTCTAAAAATTATGGAGAACTTCAAGTATTAAATAATATTAATCTATCTATTGCAAGAGATAGTAAAGTTGCTTTTGTTGGACAAAACGGTCAAGGAAAATCAACATTGGCTAAGATTATTGTTAATGAAATTGAACACCAAGGCCAGTTAAATTTAGGACATAACGTACAAATAGGATATTTTGCCCAAAATCAAGCTGAATATTTAGACGGAAATAAAACCGTTCATGATACCATGATTGATGCAGCAAACGAAACTAATAGAACCAAAGTGCGCGATATTTTAGGTGCATTTTTATTTCGTGGCGAAGAAGTCGATAAATATGTTAGAGTATTGTCTGGAGGCGAACGGAATCGCTTAGCATTAGCCAAATTAATGTTACAGCCATTTAATGTGCTGGTTATGGATGAGCCCACAAACCATTTAGATATCAAATCAAAAAATGTATTAAAAGATGCTTTAAATCGTTTTGAAGGAACATTAATATTAGTATCTCACGATCGTGATTTTTTACAAGGATTAACCAATACTGTTTATGAGTTTAAAGACCAAAAAATTAAAGAATATTTGGGCGATATTGACTTTTATTTAAAACAACGCAATGTTGAAAACCTTCGCGAAGTAGAAAAACGGGATGTTGTAAAAGAAGAGTCTAAGCAAAGCATTAACCTAAGTTACGAAGCGCAGAAACAGCAAAAATCTCTAAAAAATAAATTAAGCAAAGTAGAGTCTAAAATCACGCAATTAGAAAAAGACATTAAAGCAATTGATGTCGAGCTTGCTGTAAACTATGATGAAACTGTGTCAAAACCCAATTTTTTTGATAGCTATCAAGCTAAAAAAAATCAATTAGAACAATTAATGCTAGATTGGGAAACTATTCAAGAAGCATTAGATGCGTTATAGTTATACATAAATTCTTTCAAATACATGTAGTTGGTCGAATAAAGTTGGTTTTATACCTATCATTTTCTTAATTTGTTTGTGTTAACCCCAAACAATCAACTATGAAAAATAGTATTACAATTCTATTTTCTTTATTAATACCGTTTTTTGCTCTATCTCAAGTTTCAAGTTCAGAAAAGCAAGCCTTAAAAAGCCTATATAAAGCTACAAACGGTGATGCATGGACCAATACATGGAACTTAAATACACCTGTTTCTAATTGGTATGGTGTTACTGTAGAGAATAATCATGTAGTAAGTTTACAATTACATATGAATAATTTAGACGGGGAAATTCCTAACCAGCTTAAAAAGCTTATTTATCTAAAACATTTAAACTTAGGGTTTAATAAGTTGTCAGGCGAATTGCCTAAAAGTATTGGAGAACTTTCAAACCTTGAAAGTTTAGAGTTATTTATGAATAAATTAGAAGGTGAAATTCCAGAAAGTTTAGTCAATTTAAAAAAGCTTAAAGTTATAAAACTTTATAGCAACACCTTAGAAGGTATTATACCAGAAACTTTAATGAGCTTAAAAAACCTTAAAGAATTGTCTTTAGGAAGTAATCATTTAACAGGTACTATTCCAACATCTGTAGGTGAATTAGTGCAATTAGAGAAATTAATTTTGTTAGATAATCATTTAGAAGGTCATATACCAATTGAAATAGGGCAATTAAAATCATTAAAAGAATTAGTCTTGTCAAGCAATAATCTTACAGGAGTTTTACCTTTTGAAGTGGCTAGATTACGCCATTTAGAAATTATGATGGTGAGTGATAATAATTTAGAAAAAGAATATGTAACAGTAACTGGTAAATCTACGCCTCCTGGATTACAGATTATTCCTGAAGATGAAGGCATGATTGCAACAGATTATTTCGACGATTAAAAAGCAAAAAAATCAACACAATATTTATAAAAGGATAGCAGGCATGTTATCCTTTTTTTCTTGCCCAATATTACCATTCTTTAAAAACGTACAATATTTAATCGTGCATTTCGTCGAAAAAAATTGCGTTTAATCAATATATGAATTATTATTGCTTAGCTTTTAGCCTCAAAACCAAAAGAATATGAAAACAACTAAACTAGCCTTTTTACTGTTTTTGGTTACCACTTTAACCTTTGCTTCAATTTCTCCACGAGAAAAGGAAGCCTTATTAGATTTTTATCAAGCAACTAAAGGTAATAATTGGGTTAACGCATGGGATATAAATAAACCTGTTAACACATGGTATGGTGTTACTATAGAAAATAATGCTGTAGTAAAGCTACATTTAGAAATGAATAATCTTCATGGAATTTTACCAGAGTCGTTAGCTAATTTAACTCACCTTAAAGAACTAAAACTAGGTTTTAATAATATATCAGGTAACTTACCAACTACATTAGGACAATTAAAACAGTTAGAAATATTAGAGCTTTATATGAATAAATTAAGTGGCGAGATTCCAAATGAACTGACTACTTTACGCCACCTTAAAGTGTTAAAACTATATAGTAATAGTTTAACAGGTCATATTCCCAATGAAATGAGTAACTTAAGCAACCTTGAAGAGTTGTTATTAGGAAGCAACTTTTTTACAGGAGTTATTCCTAAAGGATTAGGAGAGTTATCAAAATTAGAAAAACTGAGTTTAATTGATAATAAATTAGAAGGGCGTATTCCTCATGAAATAGGAAATTTAGATAACTTGAAAGAACTAGTACTTTCTAGCAATCAATTATCGGGGCGTTTGCCATATGGTATTTATGGTTTAAAAAAGTTATCAGTTATAATGGTAAGTGATAATAATTTAGATAAGGAGTATGTATCGGTAATTAAACAAGACGATTCTAGTATATTAGGAATTCCACAAAATGAAAATGAAGCTATAGCAACAGATTATATTGATGATTAATAGCACTAAATATTGTTGTTGATTTGAAAAAGGAGCTAAAAAAATGGCTCCTTTTTTATTTCATAAATATTTTGAAATATTTTCTTGTTAAAACCAAAAAAGCTAGTATATTTGCAGTCCAATATCGCGGGATAGAGCAGTAGGTAGCTCGTCGGGCTCATAACCCGAAGGTCACTGGTTCGAGTCCAGTTCCCGCTACAAATGACAAAGTCACGTATATAAACGGTTTGGTGTTGCCAAACCGTTTTTTTATGCGTAATTTTAACGACCTAATTGAGCAAGAATACAAAAGTGCATACGAAAGTGCATACGATTTGTCATTGAAAAAAGAATTTTCCACACCCAAAATCTACACGGCGAACAACGATTTATCCAAACGTTGGTATGTGTATTTTTCCTTTAGAAATCCTGAAACAGGAAAGTTAAAACGTCAGACACCAATTTATGGTGAAGCAAACAAATACAAGACCAAAGAAGAACGGTTAGCTGTTTTGACTATTTTACGGCAAGTGTTACAAAAGCTTTTACGACAAGGTTACAATCCATATCAGGACAATGAGACCCTTTATCTTGGAAGTAAAGATAAACACCCAACAAAAGTAATTGAAGAAAAACTAGAAAGTATTGAAAGTTCTTTTGAGCAAGACGATAATGGCATAGCAAACAAGGCAGAAGTTAAAAAAACGCCTATTGAGGAAGTAGAAGCTACTTTACAGGAAGCTTTTGATTTTGATTTGGTGCTTAAAAAGAAGACCTTACAGGCCAGTAGTTTACGTTCTTATGGTAGCCATATCAAAATATTTAAGGAATGGCTTAAGGATAACAAGAAGGATGTTAAGTATATAAAACAAGTGAATAAAGCAATAGTTTCAGAATTTCTGCTTGGAATTATGACTAAAACATCAGCTAGAAACAGGAATAATTATAGAGCTAGTTTAAGTAGTTTTTTTTCAACATTGGAAGAACATGAAATGGTTCGAGAAAACTTTATTAAAAAAATAAAGAATCTTAAAACTACAACAACAAGAAATAAAACGTATACAAAAATTCAACAACAGGAAATATTCGACCATTTAGAAAATGAAGATCCTACATTGTTATTATTTATAAAGTTTGTTTCCTATAATTTTTTGCGACCAATAGAGGTTTGTAGGTTGAAAATAGGAGATATAAATGCTGAAAACCGTACTTTGAGTTTTAAGGCAAAGAATAGTCCATTAAAAACTAAAATAATTCCTGAAGTATTATGGGGAGATTTGCCGGATCTGGATAGACATAAACCAGAAGATTTTCTATTTACGCCTGAAGGCATTGGTGGAGTGTGGAAAACAACAGCTGACAATAAGCGCAACTACTTCTCCAAACGCTTTAAAAGAGTGGTGAAGGATAAGTTTGGATTAGGAGAAGAATATGGCCTATATAGTTTTAGACATACCTATATTACAAAACTATATCGAGAATTAAGAAAGACCTTGACTCCATTTGAGACTAAAAGTTATCTTATGCAAATAACAGGACATTCAACGATGTTGGCTCTTGAACAGTACCTAAGAGATATAGATGCAGAGTTACCTGAAGATTATTCAAAATTTATTGAACCTAGATGAAAGGAAAGTTAGAACAAATTTTGCATGATACTACAGTAAACCTATTTAAGGTTAGTATTTTCTATATTCCAGAATCGTTACTTGAGTTAATGAATATTCAAAAGACAAAGGACGTGGTAAAGGATATAAACAAATTGGTTTTGATTGATAAGGATGGCTTTACAATAGATCTTGAAGATACGAAGGCAGGCATGTTCATTCTGTCAAAAAAACGGTTCCTTGATGAAAATATCATTCTGTTGTATGATTTTAAGGAAAACAATAGCAAAGGAGGATTTGAGTATGTTTTAGAAAAATATGGTGAGATGGTTAATTCATTATTGTATTTAAGTGAATGGTTAAACAGCCATGTACAGGATGATATGCTTAATATAACAACTGACCAGAAAACAGCTTTCAATTTACAGCACCAATTTTTTTTAAGTCATAAGCATGAGTTTGAAAAAAAGTTCTCTAAAAAGTCTCAAATATTTCCGAATAGTAAGTTAAATACCAAGACCATCTTGAGTAATCTAAAGCCTATTGTTCCAAAACTAAATAAGCAGTTTGTTCAGAAACCAATAAGTAAAGGTTTGGATAGGAGAGAACATATTAAAAAGTTAAAAGCAGATACAAGAGCAAAAGCTGAAAACTATCTTTTGGAAACTGTTTTTGGTGTAAATATTATCAAAAATTAGTAAATTTACGTCAAATGAACGTATATTTGACGTATAATGAGAGATTCAAAATATTATACCTGTAAGTTTTGCTTTGAGCAATTTGTGCCAACTAGGCGTGTTGTACAAAAGTATTGTAGTAATAGTTGTCGTTCCAAAGCGTATCATCACCGAAAGAATAATCAAGATCGAATACAACAAGAAAACGATCGCCTTCAAAATGCTACAAATGATCAAAAGTTTGATAAAACAGATGCTGCCGTTTCAACTAATCCAACCAAGATCAAGGTTGAGAAGTTAAGTGCTGCGGGAGTTGGAAATGCTACTTTAGGGTCTTTAGCTGCTGATGGATTAAAGGCATTAGTTACAAAAGAAGCGGATAAAGCTTTAACAAAGGGTGATATTAGAAAAATTGTAGCCGAAATTAAAGGACGTTACCATTTGGTTTTAAATGCTAATCCTTTGCCCGATGGAAGAAAACCATATTTTGATATGGAAACAAGTCAGGTTGTATACAGATTCTATTGGAGTAAATAAAGAAATATACAATTTGAAGGCATAGTTGATTTAATAAAGAGCTTAATATTAACCGTTCAAATTACAATGAGCAAAACGAAAGAGTAGAAAAAACCTCTTTAAGACAAAAATATAAAAGTATTCTTTTTGACAATAAGGTTTGCAAATTCATAAATAAAAGTATTTTCAATTTAAAGGTTATGAATATAACCAAAAAAAGTGTCACTAATTCCATTGATTTGTTCTACTATTCCGTTGATTAGGGTTACAGATGTAACCTAATAAAGGTTGATTCTACACTATTTGCTAGCTTTTTTGTCCCAATGTTTGGTGAATACAACTAAAGGCGATAACTATTAACAAAGATTTCATTATCGTTTTATGGAATTGAACAGTAATGATACAATTAGTTACATTAAATATTTCCTTAAAAAATACAAGGCACATCCTTATTTAGTTCTGCAATTCAATTGATACCTTGAGTTTTTAAAAGCAGAAGTTTGACTAGCTATTTTATTATTGATAATAATGATGAAATCACTAATACAATAAAAAAAGTATTTGCAGACTATTCTATGTTCAATTCTATTGGGTTTTCATCATCTTATGAAGAGGCAATGAACACGATCCTTAAAAAAAGACCAGATTTGGTTTTCTTCAATTTAGATGATGTTTTTAATAATTCTTTTGAATTTATATCAGAGTTGAACACTTGTACGGATACTCAAACCAACATAATTGGAATATCAAGAGACAAGAATACCGCATATTTTGCAATCAAACATAATTTTGTGGATTTTTTATTGAACCCTCTTACAGAGTTAGAGATAAGAAAATCAATTTTAAAATTTAAAAAAAAACATTTGACGAACTACAGTAAAATGCTATGTTTAAAGTCATACAAAGATTTTCAGTATATAAACATTGAGGACATTCTTTTTTTAAAAGCCGATAATAATACTACTGATTTTTATATTTCTGACGGTTCAATTGTGAGTGCTTTTAAAACATTAAAAACTTACGAAAGTAATCTTCCAAATAATTTTTTACGAATACATAAGAGCTATATAATTAACAAAAATTATGTCTCTAGGATTAATTATGGTAAGCTTAAATGTACTATTGACAATACTTCACATGTTATTCCATTTACCAAAACCTATTTTGATAACATAGAGTTTATAAATAATTCTTTAGCAGACATATCTTTTCCAAGCCAGAACTAGTTTTCCTCTCATAAACATACTTTTCACTCTTAAACTTGATGGTTTCACTAAACCTCTTTAAGAGTACTTTAATTAGCTGTATTTCTACTCTACTTTAGTTTGGAGTAAGAAGCTTCTTCATAACGCATTGAGATTGTATACAAGTCTCTCTGTATTTCAGGTCAACCCTAATACTTGGGATGACCAATTGTTTAATCCTAAATATTTTATTATGAAGAATGCACACAATTTTTTTGTTCTAATGTTTTTTGCTGCCTTATTTTT
Organism: Mangrovimonas cancribranchiae; assembly: GCF_037126245.1. Taxonomy (NCBI): domain Bacteria; kingdom Pseudomonadati; phylum Bacteroidota; class Flavobacteriia; order Flavobacteriales; family Flavobacteriaceae; genus Mangrovimonas; species Mangrovimonas cancribranchiae. The sequence goes on along the minus strand of NZ_CP136925.1, from coordinate 2,239,479 downwards.
TTCATGCACACCAAGTAGTATTGATGGAGACCACCCTAATCAAACAATTGAAACTTATGGTACTGGAGATGATCAATCTGGTGAAGTTGATAATGATAGAGATGAAGATGGAGATTAATTATAGTACTTGATATTATTGATAGCCTTAAACTCTTGTTTAAGGCTTTTTTTTATAGATTTGTTTTTAACATTAATTAAATATTTGAAAGTTTTCTCAAACATATTTATCGTTAGAATCTTATTATTTAGTTTGATGCTTAATGGTTTTGTTAGTTGCAATTCAGAAAACACAAAAAACACGAGATCATTTAATAAGCAGAATGACAGTATTTCGTTTTTTATTGAACAGTCAAACCTTTTAAAAGCTTTTGATATTAATTGCAAATTGAATAATGATGCAATAAAAAATTCAAATTCATTGAAAATAGCCTATAAAGCACTTGAACACCAAGACTCGTTGCTTTTTAATAAAGCAAATAACCAAGCATATACTTTATCCGTAAAACTAAAAGACACTCTTGGTATTGCTGAAACTTGTTGGAATAGAGGCTCTTACTATTCTGAAAGGGGCGTTTTAGATTCTTCATATTATCATTATTATCAAGCGAATAATTTTTATGAATTAATTGGTCATAAATACTATTCTGCTAAAATGATGTATAACATGGCATTTATTCAAAGCCGATTAAAGGATTATGTAAGCAGCCAATCAAAATTATTTCAGGTTATATCTATTTATAAATCATTAAATAAGAATCTATCACTTTATAAATCTTATAATCTTCTTGGAAGTATTTATATGGATTTAGAAGATTATGTGGCAGCCATTGATTATTACACAAGGTCTATTGAAAGTTTAGCAAAAGTAAAACAAAAAGGCACTTTTAAGGAACAAAGTCTAAATAATCTGGGACTAACTTATCAAAAGCAAAATAATTATGAAAAAGCTATAGAGACTTTTAGCGAAGCACTGAAAAATAATGATTTATTTGATCAAGATGTTAAGCTATATGCGAGATTAATGGATAATCTTGCTTATACTAGATTATTGAATAGAGATACATCAGGAGTAAAGTTTCATTTAAAGAAATCATTGCATATTAGAGATAGTTTATACAACTTTTCAGGTATTGTAATTGCCAAGCTGCATTTGGCTGAATATTTCTTGTTTACAAAAGATACAGTAAAAGCTATTGATTATTCTAGAGAAGCAAACGAACTGGCCAATAAAATAATGAACAAAAGAGATGTGTTAGCCTCTTTGTTGTTGCTTTCCAAAATAGATAAAGAAAATTCAAGTTCATATTTAACAGAACATGTTTTACTAACAAAAAATCTATATAAACATGAGCGTTTATTAAGAAATAAATTTGCTAGGATTCGATTTGAGACAGATGAGTATATTCATCAAGCTGAAAAACTCTCATTACAAAAATATATTATCCTAATTTCTAGCACTGCTGTTATCTCTATACTGTCATTATTATACTTTCTGAGGTTACAAAAAACAAAAAATAACGAACTGCGATTAGAAAAAGAGCAACAAAAAGCCAACGAGGAAATTTACAAATTAATGTTAGAGCAACATGTCAAGCAAGAAGAGGGTAGGCTTAAAGAACGATATAGAATTTCAGAGGAATTACACGATAGTGTTTTAGGTAAAATATTTGGAACACGAATGGAGTTAGGGTTTTTAGATATTGAAGGGAATGAAGAAACAAAAATGAAACATGAAAATTTAGTTAATGGTTTACAAAATATTGAAGGAGAAATAAGAGATATTTCGCACGAATTAAAAAAGGAAAATTTACTTTCAATATCCGATTATATTTCAATATTAACTACTTTAGTTAATGATAAAAGCCTTTTAGGAGGTTTTAAATATGAAATAAATTGTCATGAGTCTTTGATTTGGAATGAAACATCAGATACTATTAAATTAAACTGTTACCGTATTTTGCAAGAGGCATTACAAAATATAATAAAGTATTCAAATGCTAGTTTAGTTAAAATCACTTTAGGATTTAACAATAGATTGCTTAATTTTATTATTCAAGACAATGGTAAAGGATTCAATATAAAAAAATCAAGTAAAGGGATAGGGTTTAAGAATATGCAATCCAGAATTAATCAATTAAATGGTACGTTTATTATAGAATCCAAACCTAATAAAGGGACTATTCTATCTATGCAAATCCCATATAAAGTGAAATAATGAAAGATATTAATGTACTTATTGTAGACGATCACCCTATTATTGCCAGTTCTTATAAGAATGCGCTTTCAAAAATAAAAAAGGAAACAGGGTTGTATAATTTTATTACTACTGAAGTAGTGAGTATCGATGATGCATTAATTCAGATTAATAAAAATCCATCATCCTTTTTTGATATTATTTTTTTGGATATTAAACTACCAAAGTCTAAAGATGGGAAATACTTGTCAGGTGAGGATTTAGGATTAAGAATAAAGGAAATCAGTCCCAAAACAAAAATTATTGTACTAACAACATATAATGATAATTATAGGATTGACAGTATATTGAAAAGTTTAAATCCGGATGGGTTTTTAATTAAGAATGATATGCAGCCGAAGGATTTGATTAAAGGGATTATTGAAGTTATTGAAGAACCACCTCACTACAGTAAAACTGTTCGAAAATTAATTCGTAAACATATAACTTCAGATTTTGTTTTAGATAAAATAGACAGACTAATACTCCATGAATTATCCAATGGAACAAAAATGTCTGAATTGCCTAATGTTATATCCATGTCTATTAGTGGTATTGAAAGAAGAAAACGTTTATTAAAGGAAGTTTTCAATATTGCAGGTAAGGATGATAGAATTTTAGTGAAGATTGCAAGAGAAAAAGGGTTTATTTAATCTATATATTCCTATAATAAACCTTAAAAACCCTTACTTATTATAAGGGTTTTCCTTATCAAAAACATATTGTGATTTCTTAAATTAGTTGATTCAATACTATTCCAATGGTATTGATGTTATTATTTGATATATGGTTCCTTATCTAATGCAAACTATTGAAATCCCTATTTTTATTAATACTAAAAAAACACATCATTATTATGGGAATTAAAAAAGGACCAAAAAGAATCGCTAAATCAACAGGGAAACCTGATAGACGCCAACGGGATAATAAAAAGACGTCTGGAAATACACCGTCCCTAAAACCACACAAACATAAGAAAGGAGATTAAACTTTGAATACATATAATTGTTAGGCATCATTTAAATAAGAATTTAATACATCCGATAAAAGTGGCTCAAACAAGCATTGACTTCGAAATATTGATTGATGATTCATTTGTAAACCTAAAGTCAGAGAGGGAAATTCAACATATCGAAAACAAAAATGTTTTAAGTCTGATAAATGACTTCGCAGACGGCAAATGGAGATTTCGAAAATTCCAAGATTTCATTTGGGATAATATTGCAGAAACAGCACTTTCTTATAAGGACAGAATGGCGCTAATTGATAAATCACATTCTGCTCTTACAGAAGCAGCTAAAAAATTAAGACTAACAGATCTTTCAAAAAATCAAGATGGACAAGGAAGTGAACTGGCTGAAATTATATTGTATGGTTTTATGAAACATCATTATAAAGCTCTACCTGTTGTTCCTAAAATTTTTTATAAGCAAAATGTACAAGATAACGCTAAAGGTGCTGATAGCGTCCATATAATAGTAAATGATGATAAGACCTTTACCGTTTGGTTTGGGGAGGCAAAGTTTTACAATAGTATCGAGGACGAAAGACTATATAGCATAGTCAATTCTGTTGAAAACTCCTTATTATCAGATAAACTTAAAAAGGAAAATAGCATTGTTACTAATGTTTCAGACTTGAATGATTTACTAAAAGACGAAAAAGACTTACTGGAACAAATAAAAAAGCTACTAGCATCTAAAACCTCGATTGATGAATTAAAGCCAAAACTACATATTCCAATTCTTATGTTATATGAATGCCAGATAACGGCGAAAAATAATTCTCTTTCTCCTAAATACAAGAAAGAAATCATAGAATATCATAAGGAGCGAGCAGAATCGTATTTTAAAAAACAGGTAAAAAAATGTAGCAAATCTATATTTAAGTATTCAGAGATTCACTTTCATCTAATACTATTTCCTGTTCCCGAGAAAAAGCCTATCGTCGATAAGTTCATCCAGAATGTACAACATTATAAGAATCAAGATTAGTTTACAATATGGATATTTTCGAAACCTGTCATAAAATAAATGATTATTTAATTGATAATCAAGAATCAATAGCTAGAGATGAACTAATCAAACTTTTAGACTATCATCAACAAAATAATATTCAATATTCAGGATTAGTAAATCATTTGATTAAAGAAACTGGCTTATATCCATATATAGATTACGATAGTGCGAGTTGGCAAGATAGATTTGTATATGAAGTATTTAAAGTAGATACTGGGGATATAGAAATACCAACTCTACATAGAGAACAATCAAGTCTTTTAAGCAAATTAATTGAGGGAAGAAATGTTGCTGTTAGTGCACCTACAAGTTTCGGAAAAAGCTTCGTAATTGATGCTTACATTTCAATTAAAAAACCAACAAACGTTGTTATTATCGTTCCAACTATAGCACTAACAGATGAAACAAGAAGAAGACTCTATAAAAAATTTGCGCATGAATATAAAATAATTACAACTACCGAAGTTGAACTTGCAGATAAAAATATATTTATATTCCCACAGGAGCGTGCTATTAATTATGTTGGAAAAATAGAACAGTTAGATATTCTCATCATTGATGAATTCTATAAAGCTAGTTCAAAATTTGATACTGATCGCTCCCCTACTCTTGTAAAAGCTATTTTAAAGCTCGGTAAAGTTGCTAAACAACGTTATTTTTTAGCACCCAATATTAGTCATTTAAAAGAAAATCCTTTCACAATCGGAATGGAATTCTTTTCGCTAGATTTCAATACTGTTTTTCTTGAAAAACACGATTTTCACGAAGAACTCAAAATGATGAAGAATTAAAAAGCTTGAAATTACTTAACATTCTAAAAGAAACACAAACTAAATCTCTTATTTATGCGGGAACTTATAAAAATATAGAAAGCCTTTCAACATTGCTGATAGGAAGTAATGTTGAACAAGAACGTGAACTACTTAATAAATTTTCAGCTTGGTTAAGTAAAAACTATTCTTTTAACTGGAGTCTTACAAAATTAATAAAGAGAGGAACTGGAATTCATAATGGAAGACTTCATCGTTCTTTAAGTCAAATCCAAGTCAAGCTATTTGAAGAACCAGAAGGCTTAAATAATGTAATATCTACTTCCTCTATAATTGAGGGTGTAAATACTTCTGCAGAAAATGTAATTATTTGGGCAAATAGAAGTGGAAAAGGAAGGGCAAGATTAAACGACTTTACCTATAAGAATATTATGGGTCGTAGCGGCAGAATGTTTAAACATTTTATTGGAAAAATTTACATTTTAGATGTACCACCTAAAGAAGAACAGACGCAACTAGATATACCATTTCCAGAAGAGATACTTGGCGATTTAGATGAAAAGAAGTTCGCAAGAGAGTTAACGAGTGAGCAAGTAACCAAAATTATAATGTACAAAGAAGAAATGGCTTCTATTTTAGGAGAAGAAGAGTTTGAAAGGTTACAGACTCAAAATATTTTTCAAATAAGTGATGCGGAATTGATTAAGAAAATCGCTTATGATATGAAAAACGACCCAACAAGTTGGAATGGATTAGGTTATTTAAATTCAATGAATACTCAAAATTGGGGCAGGATGCTATTTAAAATAATTCGCTTACAGCCAGGCGGTTGGGAAGCAAGTTATACACAATTCGTAGAGTTTGTTAAAATTTTGAAATATAACTGGTTTAAACCTATACCAAAACTTTTAAAAGAATTAGAACCTTACGAAATAGGTATTGATGATTTTTTTAAACTGGAAAGAAAAGTTACTTTTAAATTAACTTCATTGTTGAGTGATGTCAATGTTTTGCAAAAAGAGATACTAAAGGATAAAAACTATGACATTTCACGTTTTGTTTCTTTAGCATCAAATGCATTTCTACCAACAGTTGTTTACCAGCTTGAGGAGTTTGGTTTACCAAGAATGATTTCAAGAAAAATACATAATGCAGGTTTAATTGATTTTCATAATAAAGAACAGAAATTACACGATGTTTTAACACAAATAAATGAGATTGGTTTCAAACGAATCTCATTAATTGAGGGAATCGATAACTTTGATCAATATATTTTAAAATATTTTTTTGTTGGAATTACAGTTCGTGTTAAAAAAGAAATCTAATTTCCTACTATATATAATATAGGTTCATTAACTTATTGAGTAGTTTTTATGAGTTTTTGAGAATCATCGAATTTTAAAACTTGGTTTTTTTTAAAACTATAGATATAAATTTAACTTATGAAATTAAAACTTCCCGAATTAAAGAAAATATATTGGCAGAAAGTTAGGACTAAAAATATTGCCAAACAACTATTAGAACCTAGTTCAAAATTAGAATACAACTTTGTCTCTTCGCATAGAAGCTATACGATTATTGAAAATAATGGAATTCAATATTGTTTGTGTAGCAATCCAGACACAATGCCTGAAGGTTTTGATTACGTTCTATTAACTAATAAAAAAACAACTGAAGAAAGATTAGAAAATAATGAGATAAGATTCAAAAAATGGATTAAACATCCTAAAATTAAAGAATACACGACAGATGAAATAATTGAATCTTGGAAAGGAAATTTCTCTTTTATTGAAGAAGACTTGCCAGAAGGAATAAATGGTTTAAGAGAACCACAAATTGCTGCTTTATATTCAATTTTAAGCCACTTAAAAATTTCAGATGAAATAGGTACAGTTGTTATGCCTACAGGAACAGGTAAAACTGAAACTATGCTTACAACCCTAATAGCTAATAGGTGCGAAAAGATAATTATCACCGTTCCTTCTGATGCCTTAAGAACTCAAATATTCAACAAATTTTATACTTTAGGATTACTTAAGAAATTTGGAATCGTAAATGAAAATGCCTTAAATCCAAGAGTTGGAATTTTACAGCAAAATTTCACGGAATCAGATGAACTGTTGGAGTTTATTAACGAATGCAATGTTGTTGTTACTACAATGAGTATTCTCTCAAAAAATTCAAATGAGCTACTCGTATTACTTTCAGAAAACTTTTCTCATTTATTTATAGATGAAGCACATCATTCAGAAGCTCGTTCTTGGAACAGAGTAAGGCTATTTTTCAAGGAATCAAAAATTTTACAATTTACAGCGACACCTTTCCGTAACGATAGAAAAAGAGTTGACGGTAAAATAATATTTAACTTTTCACTAAAAAAAGCACAAGAACAAGGATATTTTAAGCCTATTAGTTTTCTACCAATTAGAGAGTATGACTTCAAAAAAGGAGATAAAATAATCGCAGAAAAAGCAGTTGAGAAATTAAGAGAAGATATTGCTTCTGGTTACAATCATATATTAATGGCTCGATGTGAAAACAAAACCAGAGCAAAAGAAATATTTGAAATTTATGAAGAATTTGAGGATTTAAATCCTATAATGGTTCATTCTTCAATTGCGAATAAAAAAGCAATTTTAGAGTCAATTGTTAATTGTGAACATAAAATTATTGTTGCTGTAAATATGCTGGGAGAAGGTTTTGATTTACCACAACTCAAAATAGCAGCATTTCACGATATTAGAAAGAGCTTACCAATTACACTTCAATTTGCTGGTAGATTTACAAGGACATCGCACGATGATGAACTTGGCAATGCTACTTTTATTGCCAATTTAGCAGATTCAAACGTTGAAAATGAGTTAAGTGAACTTTACGCACAAGATTCAGACTGGAACTCATTATTATCAACATTGAGTTCTGATGAAATTGAAGAGCAGATAGATTTTAATGAATTTATAGATGGATTCCAATATTTAGAAAGCTCAAAAATTCCTTTCCAGAACATTCGGTTTGCATTAAGTACAGTAGTTTATAAAAACAATTTTGATAAAGATGACCAAGATATTGTTGTAGATGACACTTACGATTTAAAGAAATTTAAAAAAGGAATCAAAGGATATGATGATTTAGAATATAAGTTTTCGGACTATAATGAAACAGCTAAAACTTTGGTTTTGATTACAGCTGGTAAAAGCGAAGTTGAATGGGTAAACTATAAAGAGGTATTTGGTCTAAATTGGCAATTAACAGTTCTTTATTATGATACAGAGAGCAATCTATTGTTTATTCATAGTTCAGATAAATCAAGTCTCTATAAAGATTTAGCTAATGCTGTTCTGTATGACAAAGCTTTAATGATTAACCAATTAAATGTTTTCAAAAGTTTTTACGATGTAAAAAGAGTTTCACTTCAAAATGTTGGTTTAAAGGAATTTTTAAATCGAAAAATTCGATTTACTATGAGAGTTGGAACAGATATAGAAGAAGCATTGTCAATTGCAGAACAGCAAAGAGGACAAAAGGCGTTTGTATTTGGTTCAGGTTACGATGAAGGAGATAAAATAACTTTAGGTTGTTCTTACAAAGGTCGTATTTGGAGTTATTTAAGAAATGATTTAAGAGGTTTCATTAAATGGTGTAACAAACTTGGAAAAAAATTAATAGATGAATCAATCGACCCTAACCAAGTTTTAAAAGAAACCTTGATTCCCCAAATTATAAGTGATATTCCAAAAATTTATCCTACTCATATAGATTGGGATGATAATTTTTACGATAATTCTGAATCAAGAGTTTCGTTTGTTATCGATAACCAAGAATTCAGTTTGACGAATTGCTCAATTGGGCTAACGAATGCAAATGCCAATGGAGAAATAACATTTGAAATTAAAACACCTTCAAATTCTATTCAATTTAAAAAAGAGCTATTTATAGAAACAATTGAAGAAAATCAAATAGCAAATTTTAGAATTGTAAAAACTTCTGTCAATAACGGAGAAATATTAATCGGAACCAAGAAGTTTGACTTGACTGAATATTTAAATGCTAATCCACCAATAGTTTGGTTTGCTGATGGCTCAAGATTAGAAGGCAATGAATATGTTGAATTAAAACAAATAATTTTACCATATCCAACAGAGAATTTAATCGCTTGGGATTGGTCAAATGTTGATTTAAGTAAAGAAGCGCAAGGAGTAGTTCCTTTGCGAACCGATTCAATACAATATGCTACAATCCAAAAACTTATTGCAGAAGATTATGATATAGTATATGATGATGACTATTCAGGAGAAATTGCAGATGTAATAACGATAAAAGAATTTGATAAGAGAATCGATGTCCAGTTCTATCATCTGAAATTTGCAAAAGACGGTAACATAAACACAAGGATAGACAACTTTTATGAAGTTTGTGGTCAAGCACAAAAATCCATTCATTGGAAACATAAAAAAGGAACAGAATTTTTTGAACATCTGCTAAAAAGAAAAACTAAAGTCAGAACTGGAGAAGAAAGAAGTAGAATTGAAAAAGGAAGTTCAGATGATTTGGAAAGACTATTGACTATTGCCAAGAATAAAAAACCAATGAATTTTGAGGTTTTTATCGTGCAACCAAGTTTGTCCAAACAGAGCGTATCGGAAAGTATTATGACATTACTCGGAGTAACTGAAAACTACCTTAAAGAAGTCGGGAATATAGATTTAAAAGTAATAGTGAATAAATAGAATTATTTAGTTTTGAAGTAAATAGTTATTTAATTTTTTTTAAACATTACCAGTTTAGAACTGCTTAATTCCCTAAAACTTTGAAAAAGTTATAGTTTTTAATGTGAGTAATAGATTGAACTTTATTATAGTTATGAGTAGGCTATTGGTCTAAAAAGTAGGTCTGCAATTCTCTAAAAACCTCCATCATCAAGTTGTAATTTTAGATTTCACCAAACAAAACCTTCCAAATGGTAAGGTGTATCCTTATTCGGCCTATCCTCGAATTTTATACTTTGTAACGGTTAATTAAAGAAAGTACACTTTTTGAACTATGGATAATGCACTCCACACTTTTATTAAGATACTACAACTTTTAAAGGTTAAGTACACTAAGGTATATGCAACTGATATAATCCTTTCTCAATCCGATTATCCGAATCTTCTAGCTATTTCAGAATCTCTTTCACATTATAAGATAGACAGTGCTGCCGTCAAAGTAGAGAATGATTCCCTAGACAAATTACCGCTTCCTTGTGTTGTTCAGGTAATGGTTAAAGAAGATGAGCGGGCTCCTGCTATACTCTTTTTCCACACTATAGAAAAAGTTACTGATAAAGATGTTACATATTATAATTATCTTAATAAAAAGAAAACAGCTACAAAAAAACAATTTATTGAGCGTTGGACTGGTATTGCGCTTTTAGTTGAGAAAAATGAAAATTCTCAAGAACCTAACATCATTGAGAAATTAAAAAAACGACGGGTCGAGCAAGTATTGAAGGCAATTCTTTTGGTTTGCCTGTTAATGATTTTGGTTAGGAATACTGCTATAAGTGAAATATCATTACCAGTTTTATTGTTTTTTATCTTAAATATTTTAGGGTTAGTTATATCCTACGAATTGGTTAGGTATGAAATTTCGGTTTATAAGCCCAAGCTTCAACATTTTTGTAAAGGAGGAAAGAAATTAAACTGCGAGGCCGTATTGTACTCCAAACAAGCGCAATTATTAGGTAGTAGTTTGTCTTTAAGCACAATCGCTTTTTCGTATTTTTTAGCGGGATTTTTATTACAAGTGTTTTCTTTCAAAACAAATACTTTTTTGCTTTTGGGCAATATTAGCATATTGAGCTTGATTGTTATAATCTATTCTATTTATACCCAGGCAGTAATCTTAAAAAAGTGGTGTCGCTTTTGTTTGATGCTTTTGGGGGTCATGCTTTTAGAGATTGTTGTAGCTTATTGGGGCGGGTTTTACGGGAATATTGATCAAACTTTGTCGCAGTTTCTAATTTTTATTGGTGTTGCCATCTATTCATTGTTGTCATTCATGTTTTTAAAACCATTTTTGGAACAAAGAAAAATGCTTCCTTTATATAAAAGAACTCTTAACAGGTTTAAGGACAACCCAAATACTTTTAAAGCTTTGTTACAGGATTCTGAAAAAATTCAAAATGAACCAACAGGCTTGGGAATCTGCCTTAAGAATAAGAATCCAAAGTATAAAATAATAAAAGTATGCAATCCTTATTGTGGGCCGTGTGCTAAAGCACACCCAATTCTGGAAAATTTGTATAAAAAAGGGGTGATTGATTTACAAATACTTTTTACTGTACACCCTCAGGAGAGCTATACGCAAACGGCACCTGTTAGCCATTTGTTAGCATTAGCCGAAAAAGGAGATGAAGATATAATACATAAATCACTAAATGATTGGTATAGTATGAAAAAGAAAGACTATTCCCTTTTCGCTAAACAGTATGCTTTAAACGGAGAGATGAAACTTCAAAGACATATGATAAAAGCTATGAGTGATTGGTGTATTCTACAGGGTATAAGCCATACTCCAACAATATATATTGACGGTCATGAGTTACCGGAACAATATAGTATTGATGACTTAACCAATATATTAAGCTAAAAATAAAAATATTCTTGCAAGGAAGGACCTGTCGTGTGGTCCTTAAAACACACGATTTTTATTTTATTAACTTTAAACATTAAAATTATGTTAAAAGAAGTTTTAAACATGGATGGGATAACTGTCTTGAACAAGCCACAACTTAAGGTTATAAGTGGTGGAGTTAGGGATGGTGGTTCCATTGGAGATTGCTACAAGTGTTGCTATGATAATAATCCAAGCGTTTGTAGTACTTGTGCAGAAGTGGGTGTTCCAGTCTGTGAATCAGGATCTTCTGCTAAAATGTGCGGACTCGAAGAAGCATGCAACTAATGTAGTAATTAATGAGGTGGTTCTAAAACCACCTCATTAAAAAGTACTGTTATGAATCTTTAGCACCTAGATAATGCTTAATGATTTTAATTTAAAAAATCTATTGAAATGTTGAACATTTTAAAATACAAATGTATTGTTTAATTAAAATTTATTCTCATGAAAGTAAAATGCAAAATCTTTTTTCTTTTTTTATTTAGTATTGTTTTTATTTCATGTAATTCTGAAATGAAATATGGTACTCCTAATATAGATGTTACCACATTGAATACTAACTTTTTTAAATGGTATAATTATCAGCACGAATCGGTGGTACTTTCTTCTGAATTTGTACCCTTAAACAATAAAGGAAGTATTGTTGACGAGGGAACTTTTTTAAAAATGCTAACAACGGGTAAGTTTATACCTATAAAATTAAAAAACACCTCAAATTCTAAGACATACTATCAACTTTTCAATACAACTAACGATACAATTCAATCATATATGTCTAGACTAGCGGAAATCAGACTTAATTATTTTTTGATGGAGAATACCCCTTTTCCAGATTTTTCTTTTACCGATATAAATGGAAGGACCTACACCAAGGCATCTTTAAAAGGAAAAACCATTTTTTTTAAAACTTGGTTTATCGGTTGTAAACCTTGTGTGGAAGAATTTCCTATACTCAATCAGCTTGTTAAGAATCATGAAGGGAAAAGAGATACTGTTTTTATCAGTTTAGCACTTGATACAAAAGAAAAATTAACTGCATTTTTGGCTGAAAAACCATTTGAATATATAGTCATCCCGAAACAAAAAACGTTTATTAAAGAACAGCTGAAAACAAGTACATACCCAACTCATATATTGGTTGACAAAAATGGAACCATAAAAAAAGTGGTAAATAATATTGAAGAATTACCTATTGATGTGAGTAATCTTGAAGAAGTTAAAAACAATAAGGAAGAAGAAAAATTACCTCCTCCTCCTCCTCCTGCTGAAGGTTTAAAAAGTTAAAAGAATATTGAAAAAAAAATTTCCGTTTTACAAACAGCGAGATTTAAAAGACTGCGGGCCAACATGTTTGAAAATTATAGCTAAATACTATAATAAGGTTATTTCCATTCAGCAAATAAGATTTTTAAGTGAAACAACAAGAGAAGGAAGTAGTTTATTGGGCTTAAGTGAGGCTGCTGAAAAAGTGGGGTTTAGATCTTTAGGTGTAAAGATTGATTTGAATACTATTACTGATATTTCTTTACCATGTATCATACATTGGAATAAAAACCATTTTGCGGTTCTCTATAAAGTTAAAAAAGAACACTATTATATTTCAGACCCTGCTCATGGTTTAATAAATTATAATAAAGAGGAATTTTTGAAGCATTGGATAGGTAACAATGCCAATGAACAAACCCAAGAGGGTATTGCATTATTATTGGAACCAACACCTAAACTTTACAGTACAGAATTTGATACTGAAACCGAAGGGTTAGGCCTTACATTCTTAAGTAAATACGTTTTTAAGTATAAACAATTTTTATGGCAATTGGTCATTGGTCTTATTGCTGCAAGTTTATTACAGCTTATTTTTCCGTTTTTAACCCAAAGTGTTGTAGATGTTGGTATTAAAAACCAAGATGTTCACTTTATATACTTAATACTCTTTGCGCAGTTAGCGTTGTTTATAGGTAGAGCGTCCATCGAGGTAATACGTAGTTGGATTTTGTTGCATTTAAGCACACGCATCAATATTTCTTTGGTTTCAGACTTTTTTATTAAGCTTATGAACTTGCCCATTGCGTTTTTTGATACTAGAATGACAGGGGATATTTTACAACGTATAAATGATCATAAACGTATAGAACGCATATTGACAACGTCTTCCTTGAATGTTTTATTTTCAATGGTCAATTTATTTGTATTCAGTTTTGTGTTGGCCTATTACAACCTACAAATCTTTGGTGTTTTTGTATTGGGAAGCTTCTTGTATTTTGTTTGGATAACCGTATTTCTTAAAAAGCGTAAGGATTTAGATTATAAACGTTTTGCACAGGTAAGCCAAGAGCAAAGTAAGGTCATTGAACTCATTAATGGCATGCAAGAAATAAAACTACACAATGCCGAAAAGCAAAAACGTTGGGGTTGGGAATTTGTTCAGACACGATTGTTTAAAGTTTCCATTGAGGGATTAGCTTTGGAACAATATCAAAGTGTAGGTTCTGGTTTTATTAATGAACTGAAGAATATTCTAATAACCTTTCTTTCTGCAAAATTAGTAATTGATGGTGATATTACCCTAGGTATGATGTTGGCGATAAGCTATATAGTTGGACAATTAAACTCACCTATTTCACAACTCATTAATTTTATTCGAGAGGTTCAGGATGCCAAAATATCCTTGGATCGTTTGTCCGAAATCCATAGCAAGGAAGATGAAGAACCAACAGGTATTGATTTTGTAAAGGATATTGATGAAGAAGCTGATATTATGGTTTCTAATTTGTCTTTCCGTTATACAGGTTCAGACCAAATGGTTCTTCAGGAATTAAATGTAAGCATACCAGCCAATAAAGTGACTGCTATTGTAGGAGTTAGTGGTAGTGGTAAAACAACTTTAATGAAGCTGTTCTTAAAGTTTTATGACCCTATTGAAGGAAACATCAAATTGGGCAATTATGACCTTAAAAGCATTTCTCAAAAAACTTGGAGGGATGAATGTGGCGTAGTGATGCAAGAAGGTTATATTTTTAATGATACCATTGCCAACAATATTGCTGTTGGAGAAGATTATGTAGATAAGCAAAAATTGGCGCATGCGGTAGATGTAGCCAATATTAAAGAGTTTATTGAAACCTTGCCATTATCTTACAATACCAAAATTGGGATGGAAGGTGTTGGATTAAGTACAGGGCAAAAACAACGCTTGTTAATTGCAAGAGCGGTTTATAAAAACCCAAACTTTTTGTTTTTTGATGAAGCTACCTCGGCGTTGGATGCCAATAATGAAAAAGTCATTATGGAAAAACTCGATGCCTTTTTTGAAAACAAGACTGTTGTGGTCATTGCCCATAGGTTAAGTACAGTAAAAAATGCACACCAAATTGTGGTTTTGGACAATGGAAAAATTACTGAAGTCGGAAACCATAATGAGTTGATAAAACATAAGGGAGATTATTACAATTTGGTCAAAAATCAATTAGAGTTAGGGAGTTAAAATTAATATAGATTAATTCTTCCCTTTGGGAAGATGTTTGAAAGACAGATGGGCTCATGCCAGAAAACAAAACTTTAGACAACATAGAATTACGAAGTGAGGAAGTACAGGAAATCCTGACCAAAGTACCACATTGGATGATTCGTTGGGGAAATATGCTGTTTCTTTCGTTAATAATATTATTGCTGCTTATTTCCTGGTTTGTAAAATATCCAGATATTATTGTTTCAGATGCAACAGTAACAACACAAGTGCCACCTCAAAAAGAATATGCAAAAGTTACAGGCAAGTTTGATGCTATCCTAGTAACAGAAAACGAATTGGTACATACAAAACAACCATTGGCCATTATAGAGAATACCGCTAATTATCAAGATGTTTTTAAATTAAAATCCATAATAGATACCATTAAGGTTAATACAAGAAACTTTAGCTTCCCTATTGATAGTGTTCCAATGTTGTTTTTAGGAGATATTGAATCGCAATATGCACTCTTTGAAAATAGCTACATCCAATACCAATTGAACAAACAGTTGCAGCCTTTTACGAATGAAGCCATAGCCAATAGCTATTCTGTTTCCGAATTAAACAATAGACTACGGAGTTTACAATCGCAAAAGGAAATTAACAGAACAGAATTGGAGTTTAAAGAAAAAGATTTAGAACGAAACAGGTCTTTATTTGAAAAAGGGATTATTTCAGCACAGGATTTTGAAAGTAAACAATTGGAATATGCTCAAGCAGAACGCAATTTTAAAAATTTTGAGTCCTCTATATCGCAAATCCGTGAAGCCATAAGTAATGCTCACAAAACTTCAAAAGGAACAGAAATCAATCAGGTCAAGGAAGAAATGACCTTGCTTAAAAATGTCATACAATCCTTTAACCAATTAAAAAAGGCTATTAAGGATTGGGAATATCTTTATGTATTGCAATCTGAAATACAAGGTAAGGTGTCTTTTTTAAACTATTGGAGCGTTAATCAAACGGTAAATCAAGGGGATTTGGTATTTACGATTATTCCAAGTGATAATGAATCTTACGTAGCCAAATTAAAAACACCAGTTCAAAACTCTGGAAAGATTAAAGTTGGGCAACAAGTCAATATCAAACTTGAAAATTATCCAGATACTGAATTCGGAGTACTTAACGGAACGGTTAAAAACATATCGCTTATTGCTGACTCTGAAGGATTTTATTATATAGATGTTGAGCTTCCCCAAAAATTGGTCACATCCTATAACAAAGAAATTGACTTCAAGCAAGAAATGCGAGGTTCAGCAGAAATTATTACGGAAGATTTGAGATTAATAGAACGATTCCTTTATCAGCTTCGATCTGTTTTAAAAAATTAAGTGTGAATTAAGGTTGATAATTGATGAATTAAGTAGTGTTTAAAAAAGCTTGATTAATATTTATCAGCATAGAGGAAACTGTAAGATTTATAGTTGGAAGTATACATTGTCACAAATTTTGAGGAAATTAAATAAGTAGATAAAAAGTAAAATTTATTCTTACTTTACGTATTTTGAGTCAAATCTGTAAAAAATTAAAAACAACAAGATATATAACCTCGTTAACTTTTTAAAAAATCAGAATTCATTTGTGTTTTTATAACTACCGATTTAAAAAATATAAGTAAAGTAGATTGTAAAACTATATCATAATGCTAAAAAATTACAAAATCAACCTCCAAAATATCAAATCATTTTTTAAAGAACTAAAAAAAGTTTTAAAGAGTAGTTTTCTAAAAGAAAAAGTTGAGAAAGAAACAAATGATTATGATTCTTTATCACCAACTGTTTTGAGTGAAGAAGACATTTCTGTTTACAATAATGCTCTTAAAGTTGCGCTAGAAGATGAAGAAATAAAGAATATTGCTTTAACAGGAGTTTATGGTTCAGGTAAAAGTAGTATTATAAAAACTTTTCAAAAACTAAATCCTCCACCTAAATATCATTATTTAAACATTTCATTAGCTGCTTTTAAACCAGTTGAGACTAATGGGGAAAGTGATGAGATTGATGATTTAGAAAGATTGTTGGAGTTAAGTATTTTGCAACAACTTTTTTATCACGTAAAGCATAACAAAATTCCTGATTCAAGATTTAGAAGGATTAAGAGTTTGAGTAAGTGGAGAATAGGAGGAATATCATTTTCTGTTGTATTATGGATTATCTCTTATTTTATATTATTCAAGGAAAGTTTAGTGCTTAAAATCATTCCTGAAAACTGGGAGTTTATATATTTTCAGTATGTAGCATTGTTACTTATTTTACTTGGTCTAGGCTTGTTTGCTGGAAAAATAGTTAGAGTTTTGAATAATAGTAAGTTAAATAAACTCAATGTTCAGAGTTGGGACTTTGAACTTAACGATAATATTGACCAATCAATCATTAATAAAAATATTGATGAAATAATTTATTTTTTTGAGAAAACTCCGTTTAATGTTATTGTAATAGAGGATTTGGATAGGTTTGAAAACACAGAGATATTTAGCAAATTAAGAGAGATTAATTTATTGTTGAACAGCTCTGAGCAAGTTGGTAAAAGAGTAGTCTTTGTATATGCAGTACGTGATGACCTTTTTGAAGATTATAAACATAGAACAAAGTTTTTTGATTTTCTTATTCCAGTCATACCAATAATAAATCCCTCTAATGCGAATGAAAAGTTAATCGAGAAATTAAACAATTTAGATTCAGATAAAAAACCCGATGAAGATTTTATAGATGAGGTTTCATTTTTTATAAATGATATGAGATTGTTAAAGAATATTTGGAATGAATATTTAATTTATAAAGATAATTTAAGCGATAGCTTATTGCAAGATAAGCTTTTCGCTATGGTAATATATAAAAACCTATATCCTAAAGATTTTTCTGAATTAAATAATAATAAAGGAAAGTTGTTTGAATTAATCTCTAAAAAAGATGGCTTAATTAAAGAGAATGAAAAAGAGATTGAGAATAAAATTGAAGAAATAAGACTGAAAATTGAAAAAGTAAAAAAAGAGCAAATAAAAAATGAAAATGAATTAAGAGCTGTTTATGTAAATGCATTATTTGAACTTATACCTAAAGCCATATTAGTGGAAATTGATGGTGAAATACTAGGAGGGAATGAACTAGTAAAGAAAGAAAACTTTGATAAGTTAAAATCAACTAAAAATATCAAGATTATTACATTTAGTAACCACAACCTTGTTAGAAGTTCTTTTACATCTAATAGAAGAGAAGAGATGTCTGGTAAAGGTTTTAATGATATTGAAAAAAAGGTTAATCCCAATCTAACATTTGATATGAGGTTGTCTAGTTTAAACAAAGAGACGCTTGATAATCATTCAAAGAAAATTGAAGATTTAAAAAGGGAAAAGGAAAAAATTAGACAGTTAACTTTAAGTGATATTATTGAAAAGAGTGATAAAAAGGAAGTTTTTGGAAATTATTTAGAAGATAAGTTGATTGTCTATCTTGTAAGTGAAGGATATATTAATGAGCAATATTCTGACTATATATCTTATTTTCACGAAATAAGTCTAACTAAACAAGATTACGACTTTCTTCAAGGTGTTTTAAGTGGGGTTGCTAATGATTTTTCTTTTAAGCTTAAGAATATTGAAAAACTACTAAAACGACTTTCAAATAAAAATCAATTAAGAAACTTTAATTCTAATGCGATTTTTAATTATAGTTTACTTGATTTTATACTAACCAATGAATTAGCTTATCAGGTGGAGCTAAATTTATTTTTTAAAAATATTATTAAAAAGTCTGACAATGGTTTTGTTGATGGCTATGTTGAAAATGGTAAACAGGTTTCTACATTTATTAGGTTATTATGTAATAAATGGAAAGGTTTTTGGAATTTTTTAGAAGTTAATTCTGATTATACAGTTGAAAGAAAGGATGAGTACTTGCAATTATTGTTGAATAATGCTGATGCTTATGATATTTGGATTCAGATGAATGAATCAAACCTGAAACCTTATGTTGAAAATAAAATAGATTTTTTCGATAAAATTGCAAGTAATGTCAATGCAGACAAACTTATAAAGGTAATTGAAGAGCTGAAATTAAAGTTAAAACATCTAACTAGTCCAACTAATGAAAATGAGGTTGTTTTTGATTATGTGTATAATGAAAGTCAGTATGAGTTAAACTCAAATAATATTAAAACCCTATTATTGGCTAAAGCTTCTGATGTTTTTAGCGAGGCTGAAATTGTACCTAGTTATAAAAATGTTTTAAACTCTAAATTAACAGGGTTAATTAATTACGTGGAAGAGAAAATTAATACTTACATTGAGGATGTTGTTTTTGATTTAGATGATTTTGATGAAGATGAAAGGTCTTATTTAAAACTTCTTAATAATTCTAATATTGATGAAGATTCAAGAATTGAATTAATAAATAAGTCTAATCTTTACGTTGAAAACTTGAATGAAGTTGTTGATTTGAATATCAAAGAATATCTTGTCGATGAGATTAAGATTGCTAATAGTTGGAACAATGTATTTGAATATTATGATTCTATTGGTGTTAAAGAAGAAGATGGCGTAGGTAAGGGATTTGATGAGGTTTTGGTTGGTTATTTAAATGAAGAAGAAGTGGTCGAGGAGCTTTCTAAAAGCAAACTTAATGATGTTGAAGATAGAGATAGCGACTATATTAAGACTATTTCAAAGATGTTATTATTGACTAATGAGATTTCTGATGAAGCTTTTTCAAAAATAATAAAATCTATTCCCTATAAGTATAATTCTTTGGGGTTTGAAAACTTATCTAGTAATAAAGTTGGTTTTATGATTGAGGATAGGTTTTTGAATTTGACCACTTCGAATTATAACTTACTGAAACTTCATTTTCCTCACAAGCATATCAATCTTATTGAAAAGTTTATTAATGAGTTTTTGACGACTGTTTCTGAATATGATTTTGATTCGGAAGATTTTATTCAGTTAATAAAAAATAATAAAACGAATAAGGATGATTTAGCTAGTTTAGTACCTTTAATAAGTGAAAACCTTATTGTTGGTAATAAAGATTTGTCAGCTTTATTGTGTGAGGTTTTATCTGCTTCAAGGAAAGTTGTTTTAAGTTATAAGTTGCTTAATAGTCTCTTTGTGAATGGTAAGAAAAATGAGTCAAAAATTATTTTGTTGAATAAGTATTTTGAAGACTTGAATAAAGGTGAAGTTAAAACTCTAGTCAGCTTATTATCATATCCATATAATAAAATGGTGGTTACTCGAAAGAGACCTAAAATAAAATTAACAAGGGATAATACAAAACTTGTAGAAAATTTAAAATCAAGAGACTTAATAGCGTCTTATGAATACATAAAAGATTCTATTAAAGTAGTTGCTAAATATTAAAAAGAATTATTTATTCAAATTAGATATCCGATATTCTTAAAACCTAGATTTATTTATTGTGTAATACTTTTGCAAGAGAGTGCCTTATAATTGGATTGTTCTTTATTGGAATAAAATAAGGTGGTTAAAGTAACTGTAAGAGTTATAACAAGAGAGGTTTGCCCCAAATTTTCTACTCATTATTGGGAAAGCCATAAAGGAGACAACTATTTATGAACATGGGCTTTTAAAAAAGAATGAACATAATGTTGAAAAATACATATTGATAAAATGGCAAGATTATATAGAAAAATGAATTATATTTACAGATAAGTTTTATTGTTTAACTACAACTCCAAACTGCATACGAAAGTGCATACGATTTTGGAAAATCAGTGAGAGTAAAATACTGAAAAACAGTAGGTTTGCGTTTTTGGGTTTCAAACTCATAACCCGAAGGTCACTGGTTCGAGTCCAGTTCCCGCTACAAAGGCCTAAGGCCAGTAAAATCAAAGGGTTGTGTTCTCACAATCCTTTTTTTTATGTCTTCAGTTTTAAGTTTTATATTGCAGGTACATGATTCAGTACATGATTTTACTATGAAACCCAACTACAACGAACCTAAAATTTACACTGGTGGTGTAGATGTAACTCGCTGGTCTAAACTTACTTCAAAAGAGAAAAAAGCAGCTCTTAAAAAGGACTGGTATGTCTATTATTCTTTCCGAAATCCTAAAACGGGTTATCTGGAACAACAAAAACGGATTAAGGCATCAGCTAATCGTTTTTCTACTAAAAGACATAGACTTAAAATACTAAAACCTATACAACGACAACTCTTAAATGTTTTGGACGCTGGTTATAACCCTTACAAAGAAGATAATTCTCATGTTAAAAGGAGGCTTATGGGGGAACCAGAAACAATAAAGGTAGAGCAGGCACCTAAGGAGCCTCTAAAGAATCATGTAAATCATGATAAAAGTCTTACCAATATTCCTGATGAGAATATAATATCTTTAGAAGAAGCAAAAGATTTAGTGCTAAAGACAAAGAAAAAGGTGCTTAACGAAAACTCCTATCCAAAGTATAAGAGTCGCATTAACCAATTTTATAGATGGTTGTATGATAAAGGTTTTAAGAAGCATGATAGTGTTATGGTTTTAGACAAAAAAGTTGTAATACAATATTTAAACGATGTATTACAAAAGACAAGTGCACGAAATAGAAATAACACAAGAATAGACTTAAGCTCCTTTATCGAAACACTAATAGATAATGATGTATTACAGGCAAATTTTGTAAAAAAGATAAATAAGTTAAAATCCGTCTCCTAAAAGGAATAAAACATACAACTCTGAACAACTTAGAAATATAAAGGCGTATATGAAGGAAAATGATGAAATACTCTCATTATTTGTAGACTTCGTTTCTTATGGATTCTTAAGACCAATAGAGGTATGTCGTTTAAAGGTAAAAGACCTTAACTTAAAAGATAAGAAAATGCAAGTGCAGGCTAAGAACAAGCTTGTTAAAGAGAAAATTATACCACAAATATTAATTGACAAACTACCCGATTTGTCAAAGTTTTCAAAGGAAGCCGACTTATTTACTCCAGAAAGTATTGGAGGAGAATGGAGGGTTAGTGAAGCAAGTAAAAGAGATTATTTTACAAAACGCTTTAAAAAGGTAAAAGACCATTTTAACTTAAATAAAGATTATGGCTTATATAGTTTTAGACACACTACAATAACAGAATTATATAAAGAGATTTCAAAGGAAGCTAACATGACACCGTATGCTGTCAAGAGTAAATTGATGCTTATAACAGGACACTCTACAATGAAAGCTTTAGAACAATACTTGAGAGACATAGACGCAGAGTTACCGCAAGACTTCTCACATTTTTTACAAGAGTAAATATTTTTATTAAATAATTGTGTTACTACATTTTAGAGGAATTGTATAATGTAAAGAGTATCCATTTTTTTGGATACTTTTTTTATTATAGAAGGATTCCAATAGGTGTTTATAAGAGAAAACTATTAAGATATTTTCTCTTTAGTTTTTGACGTGACTGAATAATTATACTCCAATTAATTAAAGAAGTTTTGAATTTAGTTTACACTAAAGCTAACAAAAGCCAACAAAAGCTAACAAAACCCAATAAAACCCTAACAAAGCCAGTCACCAACTATGAAGTGTTTTATAGTTTTGCTTTATAAACAAAAATGAAATTTATATAAAAAAGGATTTAACATCCGTATTGAGGATGATCTACGTCAAGTTCTTATTGAAAGGGCAGAAAGAACCAATAAAACAGTTTCTAAATATGTCAGAGATTTGCTATGGGATACACATTTCATAATAATATAAATATGGAAGAAAGAAAGATAATTCAGAACGGAAGCAGGAAGCTTGTAAATAATGATATTGATTTTCTGCAAGGAAAACTAAATAATCAAGAAAGTAACAATGGTTATCTTCATGTTAGACCTGTGAATCAATGGATAGAAGAGGCAAAATATAGATTTGTACCTAAGATGTTGTTCGATAAGCTTTGGTCTGAAGGAAAGTTAACATTAGCTGTTCAAATAGCCTCTAGATTAAAAATTAGCGAAGGCATAGTTGGAAATACATTAAAGCGTTTAAGCTAGTTTATGGATGCTTCAGTAGTATATGATGTAGCTATGGCACTTCCTCATGAGGAACGTGTAAGGCTATATAATATGCTAAAATCTGAAGTTGTTCCACAAGCTCCCCAGAAAAAAGCAACTATTAGTACTCTAAAGTTTTCTGATGATGAAGCTTTAGAATATCTAATAGAAAAGTTTAAAATTTAGCGAATACATGATTAGGTAGTCTAGCCTAGAAAAACGCTCTTTTATTTAAGTATAAATTTTCTTACATTTATAAACTTTCCCCCTTTAATAGATATTTTATGACTCAATTTTTAGAGTTGTAAGGCAAGAATCATAGTTAAGAAAAAAGGCGACATAAAATGCCGCCTTAAATGTTTTCACAACGGAATAATCCTTATTGTGAATTGCTTATATGATAAACTGTAAAGTAAAAATGAAATATTTGGATAATTTTAAAAAAATAACGACTACCTAGGCAGTCGTTTAGAATTTTCTGTGGCTTTTAAGCCTTGTTGTGAATTGTCTTTCAGTGACACTAAATTAAGAAAAAAATATAATATGGCAAAATTGGGTTTAGATTTAGGAAGCTCTTCATTAGGTTGGGCAATTAGAAATGGAGATGAAATTACTAAAAAAGGAGTGATTACATTTTCTTCGGGAATGGTTAAGGGGCAAGGTGGATATAGCTCGCCTACAAGAGACAGAAGAGAAGCACGCTCTAAACGAAATCTTATTAGAGCTAGAAAATACAGAAAATGGAAGTTGCTTGAAATTCTATGTGAAGGTAGTGAATATGTACCTTTAAATATTCTACAGTTAGAAACTTGGAGCAAGTACAAGAAAGGGCAAGTAAGAAAGTTTCCTGAAGATGAAAAATTTTTAAGCTGGTTGGCCTGTGATTTTTCTTATCAAGGAGGGAAAAAGTATAAAAATCCTTACGAATTGAGAGTGAATGCGTTAGAAGAGCCATTGACCAAGCATGAATTTGGAAGAGTTTTGTACCATCTTGTTCAAAGAAGAGGGTATAAGGATATTGGGGAATCCGATAAAGAGACCGAAACTCAAATTAAAAGAAGAGGTGAAAGTGGGTTTCAAAAAGCACTTGATAATAACCGAACCATTGCCGAAGCCTTAAAAAACGAATTTTTAGACAAGGGTATAAGAGCACGAAATGAATACCCTTACAGAGAGGAATACCAAAACGAACTTGAATTAATTTGTAAGGCACAAGGGTATAACGTTTCCAGAGATGGCAAATATGGCTATCACGACCAATTTGTACTGAGCCTGTGGAAAGCCATTATTTGGCAACGTCCTTTACGTTCGCAGAAAGGCACCATTGGAAGATGTACATTAGAACCCTCAAAATTAAGATGCTCTGTCTCTCATCCAATTTTTGAGATATCAAGAGCTTGGCAATTCATAAATACCATAAAGTATTATGATAAAAATGATGAAAAACAAAGTTTGTCCCAAGATTTAAGAGAGTTGCTTTTTAATGATGTTTTTATAAAAAAGGACAATTTTAAGTTTGAAGATATAAGAAGATATTTAGACAAAAAACTTAAGCAAAAAGCAAAATACAACTATCCTTTGAGTAAAAAAACTGGAAAGTACGAAACAAGTGTTTCAGGTATGCCTTTTTGCAACGGGATAATCAAAATATTAGGAGAGTTAGTTTATGATTCTCTAATGAATATTGAAAATTACCATATGGGCAATGCACCAAAAATTATAAAAGGTTATTCCATTTTGGATATTTGGCATGCCATTTTTGATTTTGACGAAGAATACCTAGAAAGTTTTGCAATTGAGAAACTTAACATTGAAAATGTTACCGTAAAGCGCAATAAGAAAGAAGTGTCTTTATCACCATTAGTTATTCTAAAAAACAAGCTAACTGTTGGTTATAGCGACCTAAGCTTAAAGGCGCTAAAGAAAATCATTCCGTTTTTAAAGCAAGGTTATTTGTATAATGACGCGGTTATGTTGGCTAAGCTTCCGGAATTAATGGAGAATGAATGGGAACATCAAAAAGAAACCATCCTAAAACTGGCTAAAAGCAGTCGTGAGTTTTATAACTGGCATAAAATGATTGTTGGAATTACCAATAATTTAATTGATGCTTATAAAGGAGAGGTGGAAGACTGGAGGGAAACTGGAAAACCAGTAAGAGCATGGAAAGATTTTGAGTACCTACTCACCGAGGATGATAAAAGGGACATAATTAATGCTTGTGTGGGTTATTTTGGTAAAACTTCTTGGGATAAAAGAGAAGATAAAGAAACCATTATCAGTGAAGTAGGGAAGGAATACCAAGAATTTTTCTTCGATTCTAAAAGGGCATATCGAGAAGTGTCTACATTGACTAGTTTGTTCAGTGAAGCACTATCAAAACAGGGCATAAACTTAAACGGAGAATTATACCACCATTCCAACAGAAAAAATATATATGGCACTAAGGTAACTGACAAAAATACTGGTAAAGATATACTGCCTATACCGTTGATTGACAGTATAAAAAACCCAATGTTTAATAAATCTATGAGCATTTTAAGACGTTTGGTTAATGAGCTTATTCTAAAAGGGGAAATAGATGAAGATACTGAAATAGTGGTTGAAGTGGCAAGAGAACTGAATGACAATAATAAGAGAGCAGCTATTGAACGTTATCAAAATGAACGACGAAAAAAACGGGAAAAAATAAGGAATTTCTTAGAAGAGTTTAAGGTTAAGGAAAACAAATCATTTAATGTTGAAGAGCGTATTCGTGATTTTGAATTGTGGTGTGAACAATCCTTTGAAGAGACTTTTGATGAATCAGGAAAGAAAATTATCAACAAGAAAAACAGCGAAATTTTAAGCGAAAAAAAAGCTATTAGACGATATGAATTATGGATGGAGCAAAAAGGGCAATGTATGTACACAGGAAAAATGATTTCCATTTCGCAATTGTTTTCAAATGAGATTGATGTGGAACACACTATTCCAAGAAGCCTGTTGCCAGACAATACCATGGCTAACCTTACGGTTTGCTATGCTAAATACAATAGAGACGATAAAGGAAAATTAATGCCTTTCTTTTGCAAAAATTATGAAGAAGATCTAGCGGGTATTGGTACAGCCATAAAACCACGCTTAAGGGAATGGGAAAAAACTAGGGATAATTATAAGTCCTTATTCGAAAGCAGGCTAAAGTCCACTGGAAACGAAGATGAGGCTAAAAAGAACAAACGTATCCAAGAAAAACATTACTTCAGGATGCATTATGAGTACTGGAAGGATAAAGTAGAGCGATTTACAACTGATGAGGTAAAAGATAGTTGGGCAAGAAGACAATTGGTAGATACGCAAATGGTAAGTAAGTATGCACGAGAGTTTTTAAAGACATATTTTAAAAAAGTAGCGGTACAAAAAGGGGAGGTGACTGCTCAGTTTAGAAAAATATATGGTTTTCAGGAAACCGATAAGATAAAAAGCAGGAATAAGCATTCACACCATGCTATTGATGCTGCTGTGCTTACACTTATACCAGTGAACAGTAGCCGAAGGGATGCCTTGTTGGATAAAATGTATAAGATGGAAGAAAGAGAAGGTAAGCAATTTACCACCAAACCTTTCGATTCATTTAACTCACAAGAATTAATAAATGTCATTGAAAACCAGACGCTTATTGTTAATTATGAAAAGGATAAAATCTTACAGCAGACTGTAAAAAAAGTAAGAAAGCGTGGCAAATTACAGTATGTGAAAGACAAATATGGAAATTTTGTGACAGATGAAAAAGGAGAAAGACTCATAAAAAAATCACAAGGTGATACTGTTAGAAGTACTTTGTACAAGCAAACATTTATAGGGAAGATAAGAGATGTAGAACGTTATCCCGACGGACAACCAATTCGTAAAAACGGAGATTGGAAATACAAAACAGGTGAAGATGAATTTATGTTTACCGAACGTAAACCATTAAAAGATGTGCTGTCTAAAGTGGATGATATTATAGACCCTGTCATTAGGGAAATAATAAGAACTCAAAAAAGTCAAGCAACAGACCCTCAAGGTAATAAAATAAGACATGTTAGAGTAAAATCAAAAGCAGGGCAAGTTGTAAAGCAACGTGTCAATTACCGTTCGGAACATGAGCATAAGAACTATTATTATTCAGCAGCAGGTTCAATTCCTTATGCTGTAATGCTTCAAAAAAACACAAATGATAAGATTGAGCGTAAAATGATTCCAGTAGCTTCTTTTGAAGTAGCAAAAGTGTTTAAGTTATATAAAAAGTTTACACCAGAACTGTATATGGAAATGTTTCATCCAAATTTAAATAACTATCCAGACATTAAATTGTTAAAAGTAGGGCAAAAAGTTTTGGTTTTAAATAGTGACAGGGAATACGAACAAAGAAAAAATTTAGAGTTCCAAAAAAATAGGTTGTATCGTA
The DNA here is from genome assembly GCF_037126245.1 of Mangrovimonas cancribranchiae. Lineage (NCBI taxonomy): Bacteria > Pseudomonadati > Bacteroidota > Flavobacteriia > Flavobacteriales > Flavobacteriaceae > Mangrovimonas > Mangrovimonas cancribranchiae. The sequence goes on along the minus strand of NZ_CP136925.1, from coordinate 2,211,878 downwards.
TAACCCAATTCAAATATGATGGTAGTAAAATTATGCTACAATATCATTTAGAAGCTCAGTCAAAATCAGACATTGATGTGCAGATTAAATCAATAAAAGATGAAATAGTTAAAAAAAGTGAAATAGAACAAGGTATTCCATTGATAACCGAAGATAACGGTATTGAAAACTCGGTAGATAGAAAAAAGGATTATCAAAAACGAGTTGACGACTTTTCATCAAGATTAAAAAGGATTGAACAGAAAACAGGAAAGGCTTTTGTGAAAGAACTGAAAACTAAAATTGGACAATATAAAACAGAATCCTCTTCAATAGTTATTGAAGGACAAACACCAATTTTAGGATTAAGTAAAAAAAACTGGAATTTCCTTTATGAAAATTATGACTTTGAGGTTTCAATATTGGGTGATTTAATTTGGCTTAGTAAATGATAAAACGCACCCTGTTTTTTGGTAATCCCGCTTATTTAAGCACTAAAAATGAACAATTGGTGGTTAACTTTCCAGACGATGATGAAAAAGAAGTCACCACGCCAATAGAAGATTTGGGTTATGTGGTGTTGGAACATCCACAGATTACGCTTACCAATGGGGTGTTGATGAAATTGGTACAGAACAAAACTGCCGTAATTACTTGCGATAAACAACATTTGCCTTGCAGTTTTTTACAACCTTTGGTTGGTCATAGTGAGCAAACGGAGCGGATGCGTTACCAGCTTAATGCGAGTATTCCACTTAAAAAGCAGCTTTGGCAGCAAACGGTAGTAGCAAAAATTGATAATCAGGCTAACCATTTTTTGCTTCGAGAAAAAAACGCTTTACGTTTAAAACGTTATGCAAAGGGCGTAAAAAGTGGCGATTTAGGAAATCAAGAGGCTTTGGCGGCAGCGTTTTATTTCCAAAATTTGTTTGCTATCGATGGGTTTAGTCGCAATCAAAAAGGCGTTGCACCTAATAATTTATTGAATTATGGGTATGCTATTTTGCGAGCGGTAACAGCACGTGCTTTGGTGAGTAGTGGGTTGTTGCCTTCGGTGGGCATTTTCCATCATAACAAATACAACGCCTTTTGTTTGGCTGATGATGTGATGGAGCCTTATAGACCTTTTGTGGATATGTTGGTGTATGATATTGTAGAAAGTGGGTGTAATATCGAAGAGCTAAATACCAACATCAAGTCTGAATTATTGATGATTCCTGCCATGGATGTGGTAATTGATGGCAAGCGAAGCCCATTAATGAATGCTATGAGCCGAACCACGTCTAGTTTGTATGAGTGTTTTGAAGGCAGTAGACGTAAAATCCTGTATCCAGAGCTTAATTATTATTAAAAGTTTTTTATAGGCTAAAAATGAAACTAATATATGGCATCGTACTTAACCCGTCTAAACCAATATAGGAGTATGTGGGTACTTGTGTTTTTTGATCTTCCAACGGAAACTTTAACTGAGCGTAAAGTAGCCACCCGTTTTCGAAAAGGGTTATTAGATGATGGCTTTAGTATGTTTCAGTTTAGTATTTATACACGATTTTGTCCTAGTAGAGAAAATGCTTCGGTGCATATAAAACGTACCAAAAGTGCGTTGCCCAAAAAAGGGAAAGTTTGCATCATGCAGATAACTGACAAACAGTTCGGGATGATGGAGCTATTCCATGGTCAAAAAGAAGCCGATTTGGAGCCACCTTCGCAGCAATTGGAATTATTTTAGAAATTAAAATTTAGGACAGACTTAATTAAAATCCAAATTATCACCTTAAATTTAATTATTCTAAATGTGTTTGTAAAAAACAGGATACCAGTGTTTTAAGAAAGGTATCCTGTGACTTGTCTACTAAGTTAGTAATCTGAAAGCAATTCACAACAACACCTGTTAAAATGTCGGTTTCTGATATCCTGTGACTTGTCTACTAAGTTAGTAATCTGAAAGCAATTCACAACATACTCATAATAAGCATCACCTATAATAACCCTGTGACTTGTCTACTAAGTTAGTAATCTGAAAGCAATTCACAACAGCTTACCCATTCTCTTTAGCTCTTCACTACCTGTGACTTGTCTACTAAGTTAGTAATCTGAAAGCAATTCACAACGTTAGCATGGTGTTCACCCAGAACTGTAGCCTGTGACTTGTCTACTAAGTTAGTAATCTGAAAGCAATTCACAACTTATTGCAGCAATAGAATAAGTCGTACAACCTGTGACTTGTCTACTAAGTTAGTAATCTGAAAGCAATTCACAACGTAAGTCCTAACAAACCGCTATCAAACTTCCTGTGACTTGTCTACTAAGTTAGTAATCTGAAAGCAATTCACAACCACAAAAGGCTAAAACAGTATTAACAGAATCCTGTGACTTGTCTACTAAGTTAGTAATCTGAAAGCAATTCACAACGAAGAAATATTACAATTCAATTTGCTTTATCCTGTGACTTGTCTACTAAGTTAGTAATCTGAAAGCAATTCACAACGTATAGATGATTTTATAAAAACCGATCTAACCTGTGACTTGTCTACTAAGTTAGTAATCTGAAAGCAATTCACAACGAATTATTTAAAAAGCCTATGTTTTGGCTTCCTGTGACTTGTCTACTAAGTTAGTAATCTGAAAGCAATTCACAACTATTTAGCAATACCAATTGTTTTAATAGTTCCTGTGACTTGTCTACTAAGTTAGTAATCTGAAAGCAATTCACAACTTTACTGAAGCTTCTACGAACCTATCTAACCTGTGACTTGTCTACTAAGTTAGTAATCTGAAAGCAATTCACAACTTAATACGCTTTACGTTGGCTGGTAATTGACCTGTGACTTGTCTACTAAGTTAGTAATCTGAAAGCAATTCACAACAGCTGTCGCTTATTCCTACATTGTTTTCCCCCTGTGACTTGTCTACTAAGTTAGTAATCTGAAAGCAATTCACAACATTAGTTCAGCTCTTTTGCGAACTTTTTCACCTGTGACTTGTCTACTAAGTTAGTAATCTGAAAGCAATTCACAACTAATTCGTCTAATTTCAGCACTTGAATTTGCCTGTGACTTGTCTACTAAGTTAGTAATCTGAAAGCAATTCACAACTAGTTTTAATCTTACCGATGTTAGCGCCTTCCTGTGACTTGTCTACTAAGTTAGTAATCTGAAAGCAATTCACAACCTCTTTAGTTGCTTGGTTTTCCAAAACACACCTGTGACTTGTCTACTAAGTTAGTAATCTGAAAGCAATTCACAACGTAAAACATAATCATTTGAATTTTCCTGCTCCTGTGACTTGTCTACTAAGTTAGTAATCTGAAAGCAATTCACAACTTTTATTAATTTACCTGTATAATCGGTAGGCCTGTGACTTGTCTACTAAGTTAGTAATCTGAAAGCAATTCACAACCTAAAGCTTCTTTTTGCTCATCGGTAAGTACCTGTGACTTGTCTACTAAGTTAGTAATCTGAAAGCAATTCACAACTTAATCGTTCTTTTATACCTTCTATACTTTCCTGTGACTTGTCTACTAAGTTAGTAATCTGAAAGCAATTCACAACTTATTTCCCCAATGGCCTTTGGTTGGATTGCCTGTGACTTGTCTACTAAGTTAGTAATCTGAAAGCAATTCACAACAGAAAACATACCGTTAACAAATGTGTTTACCCTGTGACTTGTCTACTAAGTTAGTAATCTGAAAGCAATTCACAACTCATTAACTTACTTTCATGGCCATATAATTCCTGTGACTTGTCTACTAAGTTAGTAATCTGAAAGCAATTCACAACTAAACTAAATCGTACTAAGCTAAACGATCACCTGTGACTTGTCTACTAAGTTAGTAATCTGAAAGCAATTCACAACACAGCCAGTGGGCGGCCGCTCCGTGCTCCGCCTGTGACTTGTCTACTAAGTTAGTAATCTGAAAGCAATTCACAACTGGCGTTCAATTGATAATAGTTGGTTTTATCCTGTGACTTGTCTACTAAGTTAGTAATCTGAAAGCAATTCACAACCCATATTTACCATAAAGTATTAAACGCTAACCTGTGACTTGTCTACTAAGTTAGTAATCTGAAAGCAATTCACAACTCCTCTGCATCTTCATTTTGCCTAACGGCTCCTGTGACTTGTCTACTAAGTTAGTAATCTGAAAGCAATTCACAACGGAGAATATATAGGAGTAAATCTAGAGGCACCTGTGACTTGTCTACTAAGTTAGTAATCTGAAAGCAATTCACAACTTTATCCCAACCGTTTTTACCCGATACATACCTGTGACTTGTCTACTAAGTTAGTAATCTGAAAGCAATTCACAACTGTAACAGTTAACGGGGGCATTACGGAAAACCTGTGACTTGTCTACTAAGTTAGTAATCTGAAAGCAATTCACAACAAGTTTGACGGTGCTACCTTTGTTTTAGACCTGTGACTTGTCTACTAAGTTAGTAATCTGAAAGCAATTCACAACAGTAAAGAAGCAATACTTTTGGCAATGGCGCCTGTGACTTGTCTACTAAGTTAGTAATCTGAAAGCAATTCACAACGCCCACTATAAATTCTTAGTAAAAAACAATCCTGTGACTTGTCTACTAAGTTAGTAATCTGAAAGCAATTCACAACCTATTCATAACACCAATTAACTCACCTTGTCCTGTGACTTGTCTACTAAGTTAGTAATCTGAAAGCAATTCACAACTAAGTGTCGCTAACTTGGTTATACTTGTATCCTGTGACTTGTCTACTAAGTTAGTAATCTGAAAGCAATTCACAACTTAAGTCACGATATCAGTAGTTGGCAACAATATTCGAACGAAACGCAAAACAAATGAGAAACATAATACTTCTGACTATAATATTGAATTTCACACCTCAATTGAAAGCGCAAAATTATGATTTACCACCAAATCCGAAAGCTGGAAAATGTTACGAAAGATGCTTTGATTATGAAAAGAAATTTGAATGGAAAGAAGTTGATTGCGAAAAAATAAAGGCGGAAAGAAATAAAGAAAAAACCAAAGAGGAACTTATAAAAATTGAGCAGAAAAAGCTGAAAATGGAAAAGTACCAAGAGAAATTAAAAGAACTTGGATATGAAGTTGATATAACTGGAATAGCTGACAATAAAACAATTAATGCTCATCACAAATATTTGAAAAAAAAGAAAAAAGACGAGAAACGGAAACGAAAAGCTGAAAAAAGAAAAGCAAAATCGGAATAAAATACTGTTGCCAACAACGTGTATAATTCATTGCTTCTGATTTTCCTTGCGGAAAATCCTCGCGCTGAATTATCGCCTTTGTTTTTTTACTAAATTAGTACCTGAAACACGCAACGAAATCATACACAAGACCGTTGTGCACAATATCCGAAAAGAACGTAAATGAACGTGACGGAATTAGATTTAAATTTATGGAATATGACCAAATTGACTAAAATACTTTTATCAATTCCTTCAATTGTCGGAATAGTTTATCTGATTACTTTCTGGAGTATCGACTTTTTTAAGTGGATAACAAATAATATTATCGGATTTGAATATCAAGCACCAATTGTAAACGGTTTGATTTTAATTCAAATTGCATATTTGATTTATAGACTTTGGAATTTTAAAAATATTGATAAAGACAAAAAAACTATGTGGACAGTTCTACTCGTGATTTTTAATTCTGTTACGAGTCTGATTTATATTTGGAAAAAGGACAATGAATTTGAACAACTGAATAAAAATACTGTGCACAACAATGTATAACCGCAATTACGGCGGATTCGACTACGTCCGAATCCACTCGGAATTGCTAACGTCAGTTCTTAACCGAAAATCATTATCTTTAATCCCGTAACTGACGGTTATACGAGACCGTTGTGTTTCATGCTAAAAGAATACATAAGAAAAATGGAATACACTTGGACAAAACAACTTACCAGAATATAAAAGCTATTAAAATTGGACTATTTTACTGTATTAGGGTTTAGCTTTTTTGGTATTGGAAGCTTTTTATCATTATTCTTTATTCTAAGAAAGGGTTTAAATGATGGTGGGTATTTATTTCTCTATTTTCTGCTGTTTTTACTTTCTTATGAGTTGTTTTATAAAACACTTATACATAGTGAGGTGATTTATAGTTTTCCTGCCTTATATATAAGTGGTAGATTCTTTAATCTTCTGGTTTATCCTGTCTTTTTGTTCTTTGTGCTTTCTATCACGAGACCCAATTTTCGACTGAGCGTCAAACATTGGATACTGATAAGTACAATAATCGCTTTCATCTTGATCAATTATTTACCTTCACTAAGCTTAAGTATAGATCAAAAGCTTGAGAATCTCCATCTATTTTACAAAGATACCAGACCTGGACCTTTTAACTATTGGAAGAATTGGCAAACCTTGTTGAAGGGAACAATTATTCCACTTGTATTTGTGAGTTTGACCGCCTTTGAGTTTTACCGTTTCACAAAAGATAACCATAGCAGACCTAAAAAGATACTCTTGTACATCCTGCTTACAGTGATTTCATTCTTTTTCTTATTTACTGTGTTTTCAAACCTTATTTACAAAAGGCTCGAAATGGCATCTGGCTGGTCTATGATTGAGTGGCCTGTTGATATCTTTTTTCTCTCAGGTGTAATCGCTTTACTTTCTATCATAGCGCTTCTTGTCAATAGTGGTGTTGCTTTCTTACCTCCATCAAAATATGCTTCTAGTTCTTTAAATAAGAACAGTTATGATGAAATGCTTTCAGAAATTTCTCGAGTTATAAGAGAGAAGCAATTATACAAGCAATTTGACTTTAATTTGCAACTCCTTTCCGATGAACTTAATTCCAACTCGAGTTATATCTCACAAACCATTAATCACGGATTAGGTATACGATTTAATGATTACATCAATCAATTCAGAGTAGAGGAAGCAAAGCTTCAACTCCGATCCCCTGAAAATAAGCATATAACCATTGAAGCTATTTCAGAACTGTGCGGATTTAAGTCAAAATCAACTTTCTTCCGAGCTTTCAAAAAAGAAACAGGCCTCACCCCCAAACAATTTGTACAAGACAGTAAAAAGGGTTCTAATTGATAAATTGAAACTTCATTAACTGCTGAAACAACTCTTAAAAGGAAGATAAAACATCATTTTTGTAATCGAACAGTAAATATTACAAAGATGAAATTAAGATGTTTTTTATGGCTTCTTTTAACGAGCTTTTTCCCTGGAGTTTACAGTGGCAGTATTGCTCAGGAAAAAAGTAATGACCTGCATACTTTCTATTATTCAACCGTTGAATTTGTAGAAACACCATTATCCTCCATTAAAGGAAGTGTCCCTTTAAATAAAGAAGAGGCGATGAAACGAAACCATTACAGGTTTTCATATAACGAAAAGCACCAATTGGTATCTGTTTCTTTCTTTAACGGGAAAACACCCAGAGGCCCCAATCATACGGCCAGTTTGTTTACGCTTGCACATTTTATGAAATTCGAGTATAGAGAGGAATCGGAGACGATTTCTTTCTTCAATACACAAGGTGAACCAGACGAAGTACTTGGCAACTGTAGTCTTTTCGTGTATACCTATAATGACTTGGGTTTCAGAAACAGACTTTATTTTTTGAATAAAAACAATCAGCGAATAACAAATAGTTGGGGAATTTATGAGTATCAATGGGAATACCTTGATGATGGAAGCATAATTGAAAATCGATACGATGAGCAAGGTAATCAAGTTTCGATTCGCCCGGGTTTTGAATTTTACCGCCTAAGATTATACTTCAACCCATCTGGGCATATAGCATTAATGCAAAACATTGATGAGAATGGAAATCTGGTAGAAAATAGTTCCGGAGCCTCTCAAGACAGAATAACCACTAATTCCCAAGGCAATTTTTTGGAATGGAACGTCCTCAACAACAATAATGAACTAGAAAACGGGAACGGTCCTAATGTGGCTATAGGTAAACAAGAATTTAATGTATACGGTTACGAAGTAGCTCTTGAACATCAGGACGAAAAAAGTCAGGTAATGGCCAGCGCTTATGGTATTTACATGAGCAAGACAAAATTTGATCCGTTCGGGAATATTCAAGAGCGTACTTTTTATAACGCGGAAGGAAATCCAGCTAAACACAATAATGCCGGTTATCACAAACTTTCTCTGACATGGGATGAGCAAGGCAACAAAAGGAAAAGCCTGAGGTATTTTGATGTAGTTGGCAACCCTTGCATACATGCAACCAGAGGTTATCATGGTGTTCGTTATGATTATGATGATCAAGGAAGAATTTCAAGAATTAGCTATCTCTCAACTTCAGATGAGTTGACCAATCGTAAGGATAATGGTCGTGCTTATTCAGTTTATAAATATGGTAAGGACGATGGTGAAATACAAGTTGTTCATTTTGACACATCTAATTCGGAATTAAAGCAATGAAAAGAATAGTAATATTTATCATCCTTCCCCTGTTTATCGTTCTGAGAACATCTGCTCAATTCAGTAAGGAAATATACAGTCAGATAGATCAATGTGTTACGGAATATTATGGGGATAAAAAGTTTAACGGTTCGGTTTTGGTGGCAAAAAAGGGAGAAATTCTTTATAAGAATGGTTTTGGATATGCTTCTGTGGACAAGAAAACCAAAAACAACGAGTCTACGGGATTCTTAATAGGTTCGGCTACAAAATCATTTACGGCCATTGCCGTTATGCAATGTCTAGAACAAGGGTTACTAAATCTCCATACCCCTGTGCGAAACTATATACCAGAACTTACTGGAGAAGCAGGTGAGCTTACACTTCATTATTTGATGAAAAATTCTTCGGGTCTTCCAGTTCACCTAAACCGTATTACAGAATTGGAATACAGAGACATAAGTAGCAAAGAGCTAATTGAATTATACAATACCATAGAATTATCATCTAAACCCGGTGCTAAGTATGATTATTCAAACCTCAATTATCAGCTATGTGCCATGGTAGTTGAAAGAGTATCTGGACTATCTTACATAGAATATATGAATCAATTCATTTTTACACCTCTTGAAATGAATCAGTCCGGAATTCAAAGAACAAATGACCTTATAGCACACAGGGCAACAGGATATGAAATTGAAGAAGGTAAATTATCTCCTTCCCCAAAAAACCATTTGGCTTATGCCATGGGAGGTGGTGACATTTATTCGACTGTGCTAGACCTATTAAAATGGGATCAGGGTCTTTATGGCAATGACTTACTCAATCAAGAAAGCTTGGATTTACTCTTTGATGGCTCTCCAGGTCAGTATGGAGGTTATGGTTATGGGTTTAAAATCAAACCATATAAAAGAAATAGTGAAGCTGAAGGAAAATTAGTGAGACACGGTGGGTCCATGTATGGCTTTATTTGTAATATTCATCGTTATATAGATGATCAAGTGACAATTATTATTCTAGGCAATGTCCGGCCCTATCCAGTTATGGAGATCACTGAAAAAATTGAGAAAATATTGTTAGATAATTCTTGTTTTCGGTAGTTATTTAAAGCACGAAAACACAACACTGTATAAAAGCAATAGCTGTTCATGTGCAAACTCGAACCGTTTTGCATTTAATTAAGTATCTTAATGCCCGAAAAGTAAGTGCAGGTAATCCGCTACTGCTCTTATATGAGACCGTTAGCAACAACCTGTGAATCATCTACTAAAGTAGTAATCTGAAAGCAATTCACAACTCTAATTGGTTAAAATTACGTGTTTCTTTCCCTGTGAATCATCTACTAAAGTAGTAATCTGAAAGCAATTCACAACAACTAAATAAGGTTTTATAACGGTTTTCGGTAAGTTCTACACTAAATAAAATCCAAGTTTTTTATACGATATACTCCAAATCTCATCGAGGGTAACTGTAATTCTCATCGAGGGTAAGCTTAATTCTCACCGAGGGTAACTGTAATTTTCATCGAGGGTAATGACTTCGTATGTAGTCAATTTATAGTCAAATTGACTACACTATTAGTCAAAAGCAACATGTTTTAATTTGGTAAAATAGTTTTTCGCCTTCGAACTTTATTTATGGGTAAATTTATTTAATCCTCCCACTTATAACATCTATATAACCACTTATTACTTAGGTTTTATTTAGAGTGACTTTTGTAATTCATATTTGCGTAAAATATCTAAATATGAAAGTTTTAAAACCCTTTTCAGGGCTATTTATAATAACAGTGTTTTTATCTTGTTCTACCGAAGATATCAAGGCTAATAAAGTAGTAATCTGAAAGTAATTCACAAAGAGGAGAAGTTTAGGGTGATGCATCTACTTCCTGTGAAGTATCCATAAGATTAAGGAACAGAAAACACTTGTAGATAGATATAATACCTGTAGAGATGATACATTCAGAAGTGAAGTCTATGAGGAAATAGCTGACCAGCTAACAGATTTAATAATGGAAGTTAGAAAGGGTTTTTAGCTGGTGATGAATTGGGTATCAGTTTTGAGGAAAAAGCATTTTATGACATTCTTAAAGAGCTTTGTGTCAAGTATGATTTTGCATACCCAGAAGATAAACTAATAGAGCTTTCAAAGGCTGTTAAGGTCTTGGTTGATTCGCAAGCCCAATATCCTGATTGGAGCAAACGTGACGATATTAAGGCAGCTTTTAAAGTGGGACTAATTTTATTGCTTGATGAACATGGTTATCCTCTTGTTGAGCGTGATGAAGTCTACAAGGATATATTTGAACAGGCGGAGAATTTTAAGAGGAATAATAGATAGTTTATGTTTCGTTTAAAACAGCCATTAATCTCTGATTAAGATATAGTTTTTCTTTACCAACCTTATCAGAAATTAAAAACCCAGCTTCTTCTAATTCCATTAGATAATTACCTACAGTTTTTGGTGTACCTAATTTGGCATCAATTAAAAATTGTCGTTTTGTATATGGTAATCTAAATAGTATTTCTACAAGCTCTTTAGTATATACTTTAGGTAATGTTTCTTTAATCTCTGTAGTCATTTGCTTCATTAATGCAGTAACATTCTTTAAACGCTCTAATCCCTTATTAGCTGTATATTCTACCATTTCAAGCATATAAAGTATCCACGATTCCCAATCGTTGTTTTCGGTTACCTCTCGTAATTTAGCATAATAATCTGCTTTATTTTTAATAATGTATTCACTTAAAAAAATGGCAGGTGTGTCCAACAGTTTTTCAAGTTTTAGATATAGTAATAATAATATACGACCTGTTCTGCCATTACCATCATTAAAAGGGTGTATGGCTTCAAATTGATAGTGCATTAATGCCATTTTAATCAAAGGATCAATAGCATCTTCAGTATTTATAAAAGCTTCAAGATTAGCTAATTTTTCTCTTATAACGGCTTCGCCTGTTGGAGGTGTATAGATAGTTTCTCCTTTGGCATTTTTTAAAGCCGTCCCTGGAGTTGTTCTAATGCCTGCCGTATTCTTTTTAATGCTTTGTACAATTTCAACACATAAATTTGTGGTTATAAATGGACGCTTATCAATTTCTTGTAAACCATTCCAAAGAGCTTCTTTATAGCTTATAACTTCTTTAGTTGCTGGATTATCAAATTTTTTATCGGCAACAATAGACTTATATAAATCATCATTCGTAGTAATTATATTTTCTATTTCAGAACTGGCTTTAGCTTCTTGTAAATGAATCGTATCTAAAAATAATGTTGGGTTGGGCAAATTAGTCAACATACCATTGAGCTGTGCTAATGCTCTACTGGCATCAATAGTTTTGCGTAATACTTTAGTGGTTTCTAGAGACGTTTTTGGTGGTAGTAGCGGTAAACTATTATAGGGTATATTTCTATTAAAATCTGTCATATTCAACAAGGGTAAAAATTACTTACGTCATCTAAACGAAGGTAAATATAGTTAAAAATTACTCTCGTTTAATATGCGAGGGTAAATTTTTCCACTATGGGGTTTTAATTAATAGATTGTAAAATCTCATAAAAAGTGTTGTTTTTTCTCATTTGTTAATAGTAAATTTTATCATTTGATTATTTAATTTAGTGAAACCCTAAAGTAATAGTAATGACAAATAATAAGCTGACTCAAGAGCTAAAGGAATGTTTACAATGGGGTAAGGAGAAAGCTGATTGGTGTGCTCCATTAATCGAGAAGGAGGATGAGTTGTTTGATGAAGTGGGTAGAGATACTTTAGAAGTAAGCAAACAATATTGGTAGAAAAACACTATCTTTGTTATAGAAATTAATATTAATCAGAGTACATAATTCGGTACACGATTTTAATGCGAGAAGACCAAAAATGGGGTCAAAATCGGGGAAAATTTCAAACTCATAACCCGAAGGTCACTGGTTCGAGTCCAGTTCCCGCTACTAATGACAAAGTCATGTATACAAACGGTTTGGTGTTGCCAAACCGTTTTTTTATGCGTAATTTTAACGCCCTAATAGAAATTGAATACGAAAGTGCATACGAAAATGCATACGATTTGTCATTGAAGAAGAAATTTTCCACACCAAAAATCTACACAGCAAACAACGATTTATCAAAGCGTTGGTATGTGTATTTTTCCTATCGTCATCCCGAGACAGGAAAGCTCAAAAGGCAAACACCTATTTATGGCGAAGCCAATAAATACAAAACTAAAGAAGAGCGATTAGCAGTCTTGACCATTTTGCGCCAAGTATTAAATAAATTGTTGCGTCAAGGATACAGTCCTTATGAGGATAATACAGCGCTTTATAATAAACAACAGGCGAAGCAACACCCGTTGCAACAAGAACCAAAAACGCCGCAACCACCGCAACCGCAAAAACACCCGCAAGAAGAAACTACCGCGGCATTACAACAAACTAAAGCGCAACACCCCATAAAACAAGGCAACGCACCCTTAACCAATGGCGCCGCCGCTACTAAAAAACATGCGGCGGCGGAAGCACCGCAAGGGGTAAGTTTAGAAAAGGCCTTTGATTTTGACGCCAAGATAAAAGAACAAACTTTACAAGCGAGTAGTTTACGGTCTTACGGAAGTCATATCCGCATTTTTAAAAAATGGTTAAAAACAAAGAAAAAGAATATTACCCATATTAAGCAAGTAGAGAAGTCTGTCGTATCAGAGTTTTTACTTCATATTATGACCGAAAGCTCACCGAGAAATAGAAATAACTATCGCGCTAGTTTAAGTAGTTTCTTTTCTACACTAGAAGAACATGAACTAGTGAGAGAGAACATGGTCAAAAAAATAAAAGTCCTTAAAACCACCGCCACAAGAAATAAAACCTATACCGTAAAACAACAACAAGATATTTTTAATCACTTAGAAAAACACGATCCCACCTTGTTGTTGTTTATTAAGTTTGTGTCCTATAATTTTTTGCGGCCTATAGAAGTTTGCCGCTTAAAAGTAGAAGATATTGACGCCAAAACCCGCACCTTAAGTTTTAAAGCCAAAAATAGCCCGCTAAAAACAAAAATTATTCCAGAGATTTTATGGAATGATTTACCCGACTTATCAAAACTTAAGAAAACGGATTATCTATTTACACCAAAAGGAGTAGGAGGGGAATGGCCTGTCGCATTAGACAACAAACGCAACTATTTTTCCAAACGCTTTAAAAAGGTAGTAAAAAATAAATTCAATTTAGGTAAAGATCACACCATGTATAGTTTTAGACATACCTACATAACCAAACTGTACCGCGCTTTAGTAGAAGACTCTTCGCCGCATGCCGCAAAAAGTAAACTAATGCAAATTACAGGACATAGTTCTATGACCGCTTTAGAGAAATACCTGCGGGATATAGATGCAGAATTACCAGAGGACTATTCAGAATTAATCAAAAATTAGATGCAAGCAAACGATAGCCTAGAAGATATTATTAAAGGGGCGTTTATAAATATGACGAAAGCGTTCATTTTTTATGTGCCAGAGCGTTTAATCACCCTGTTGAAGTTAACGGATAATAAAGAAGTTCAAAAGATGATTAATAAGGTCTATGTAATAGATAGTGAAGGCTATTTTGTAGACCCTAATGAAAAAGCAACTATGATTAGTATGCAAAAGCGAACGATTCTTAACGAAGCCATTTTTAACTTATATGCTTTAAAGGACAAATACACTAAAGAACAGTTTGACTATATTGTAGAAAAGTATAGCGACCAAGTAGATGCATTTCTGTTCCTTACAGAATGGATGAACACGCATGTTGCGCAAGAGGTTGCAAATCTAACCAAAGACCAGCAATCAGCTTTTGAATGGCAATACCAAACACACCAAAAGCATAAAGACGAATTTGCGGCTAAGTTTCAAGTACAAACAGCCTTTGCAAAACATTTAGATGTAACAAGTGAAAAGACTAAAGCCGTAATAAAGAACTTTAAGAGTTTAGTACCTAACTTAAATCAACCAACAACACCTCAAACAACAGCCCCAAAACCCCAAACAGAGTCAAGTACAACACCGCCACCAAAACAAGGAAACAAACGCATAGAGAAGAAACAGCGCCTAAAACAACTTAAAGCGACTACAAAAGACACCGCAGAAAACTTTCTTTTAGAGACTGTTTTTAACTTGAAAATAGCTAAAAAATGCTAATTTTGCGTAAAACGAACGTAAATTTGACGTATAATGTCTGGAAATAAATTTTATATCTGCGGGTTTTGTTATGAGGAATATGTGCCTACAAGACGCGGCGCTCAAAAATACTGTAGTGATACTTGCCGTTCCAAAGCCTATCACCATAGAAAAAAGGCGCAACACCAAGAGCAAACAGAAAAGTCGCCAACATCCTTTGAAGATATAACACCTCAAAAAGAACAGCAAGTCGCCGTAGAAAAAATGAGTTTTGCGGGAGTAGGAAATGCTGCTGCGGGACAAGTATTAGCAGATGGCGTTAAAACATTTTTAACTAAAAAAGAAAATAGACCCGCAACCAAAAAGGATATTAATACAATGGTTTCTAAAATAAAGGGCAGATACCATTTAATAACAAACATGTCACCAAAGCCTAACGGTCAAAGACCATATTATGATATGGAAAGAAAAGAGGTTGTTTATAGGTGGACTAAATAGAAGCGGTACTCACTTTTATTTTAGAAAGCATTTGTTAAGCATTCATTCTAAAGTTTTCTAATAGCTCTATTTATATAATTTAAATTTTTAATTAAAGTATGTGCGTAGCCGCCATTATCTCTAGGTGATAAGTTTTTAGATTTTTTATAAAACACTACAGCATTTTGTTTAAAATCAAAAATTATAGTTTTAAGCTGTAATTTACTAATTGGTGTTGTATAAGGAGAAGAGCCACTTCTAGTTTCAACTAAAAAAAACATTCCGTAGCGGTTATCTGTAGCGGTACTAATTTCCTTCAAATTATGTGGTAAATCAGAGTCTGTATAGTTCTTGTTTTTAGATTTAAATAACGTAACTAACTCGTTTTTATCAGTTGCTGATAGATTAGCATTGTATTTTTCTTTTACGTTATACTGCTTTTTTTTTACTTTTCATCACCGAATCTATAGCAATCACAGAAATTTCTTCGAAACGCTCATATAGCTTATTTGGTTTATTAGGGTATTTATGAACAAATATAGGATCATAGTATGTGAAGTTACCTATGTTTTCTTGCTTGTCAGATTTTTTAGTTTGGGCATTAGTTGAAAATGATATTGCTAAACTTAATGTGTTTGACTTCAGCAAAAAGTGAACTTTTAGAGGTGAAAATTTAAGAGAGATATTTCTTAAATTAATAACCTTTAAAATTATCTATTATGGCAAAAAAACAAAGTGCCAGTTCGTTAATCAGTGAACTTAAAAGAAAAACAAGAAAAGTATATAGTTCTGAGGATAAGATCAGGATTGTAATTGAAGGTATGCGTGGTGAAATATCTATAGCAGAATTATGTCGTCATGAAGGTATTGCTCAAGCTAATTATTATAAATGGAGCAAAGACTTTATGGAAGCAGGTAAAAAGCGTTTAAATGGTGATACTATGCGAGAAGCGAATACGTCAGAAGTTCTGGCTCTAAAACAAGAGAACCAAGATCTAAAGGAGTTTGTGGCAGAACTGTCTTTAGAAAACAGAAAGTTGAAAAAAAACTTAAATGGAGACACCTAAAAAGAAAACGGTATATGCATTACAGTCAAGCAGAGAAAATGGATATCATCCGTTTAGTAGAACAATCAGACCTAGGTGTTATCAGGACTTTACGGGAGTTAAAAATAAATAAGACCACTTTTTATAATTGGTACAATGCCTACTTGGAAAATGGATTTCAAGGCCTCGCCAGAAAGCAAAACAAGCGTTGTGGCGGTTGGAATAAAATTAATCAAGCCGACAGGGACACCGTAGTAGAAATGGCTATAGAAAAACCTGAGTCTTCTCCTCGTCAGTTAGCTTGGGATATTACTGATAATTACAATTATTACATCAGTGAGTCCAGTGTGTACCGTATTTTGAAAGAAAATGGTATGATTACCACACCAGCCTTCAGAATTATGAGTGCCTCAGACGAGTTTCACGATAAAACAACAGCTCCTAATCAACTATGGCAGACAGATTTTACCTATTTTAAGATATATGGCTGGGGTTGGTACTATCTATCAACTATTTTAGACGATTACAGTCGGTATATTGTAACTTGGAAACTGTGCTCCAGTATGAAGGCTGAAGATGTTACTGCAACTCTAGATGACGCCTTAGCTAAAGCAGATCTTAAAAATAGTAACCCTCCAAAGTTATTATCAGATAATGGTTCCTGCTACATTGCACACGATTTAGCAAGCTATCTCGATCATAAAGGCATGGAGCATACTCGTGGTAGACCACTTCATCCTCAAACTCAAGGAAAGATTGAACGCTATCACCGTTCTATGAAAAATGTTATAAAACTTGATAATTATTTTCCCCCTGGACAATTAGAAGCTAAATTAGAAGAATTTGTCCAGTTCTATAATTACCAAAGGTATCATGAATCTATAAATAATCTATTGCCTGCTGATATGTATTATGGAAGGGCTCAATGAAAACTAAAGCAACGTGATTTAATTAAATCAAAAACTTTAAAGGCTAGAAAAAAACAATATCAAAATTTAATATTAAATTAGACCCAACACTCTCTTATTTTTTAGCTCAAAAAGTTCAATTTCGACTGAAGACTTACAATATGGGTTTGCTTGGGGAATATGAATATGATATAACTAAGATTAGTGAAATTACAAACATAGTTCTTTTTGGGGGCAATGGTAGTGAATCACCAGAATCGGTAAGAATAGGTAGAGAAATAATTAAAACAATCTCAGAAGAAGATGCAAGAATGAGATTGTTAATACAAGAAACTTCGGAATTTTTAGAAAAATCAATGTATGATTTAAATAATATTGAAAATGAAGACAATGACAGCAATAAAAACTAATATAATTATTGTATTGTTAATTTTATCAAGTTCCTTTTCATGTATGAAGGATAAAACCAAATCAGAAGTCTTGGGAATTTGGAATTTAATCCATATTTATAAAAACGGAAAAGATTTACTTGAAAATGATGCTCCAAAAAAAGTTTACCGCTTTAGAAACTTGTATATTGAGAGTAGAAAAATTGACCAACTAACTATGGAAATAGGGAAAGAGGATATTTATGCTGATTTTGAAATCGAAGCTGATATATTACGTTTAAGTAGAAGCACTGAAAAGATGTATGAAGGCAGTTACTCAATTAAAATTAAAGATACTGTTTCTGAATTTTTTGATTTTGAGGTTACATCTTTAACCCTATCCCATTTAGAAAAAGATTTAATCATCTATGCAATTATTCCAAAGAAAAGCCCCGCTCGCACTAGTTTATAACTAGTGCCATACCGATTAAGCGATTAAGCGGTACAGGAATAAATACAAAAAGCTTTTGCAGTTATGTAAAGGCTTTTCTTAAAATATTTTACTTTTATAAAAGTAAAAACGTTCTTATAAATAATCAAAAGATGCATATCCTTTCGGTATGCTTATGCCTAACAGGCACGGAAGTGTAGATTCTTACAGGTATGGCTTCCAAGGTCAAGAGAAAGATGACGAGATAAAAGGCGAAGGTAATAGCATAAACTATAAGTTCAGGATGCACGACCCTAGGGTTGGGAGGTTTTTATCTTTAGATCCTCTTGCTCCACAATATCCACATAATTCCCCATATGCTTTTAGCGAGAATAGAGTTATAGATGGTATTGAGTTGGAAGGTTTAGAATTTTTGGATGTCAATGAGTCTAGGGTTTCTACTAGTTATGGAGCTATTCATATCAAATTAGGAAATGTGAATGAATCAACTAGACACAGTCTTGGAGAAGCGGTTTATAGTAAATGGAATGGAGAATATCTTGGTGTAGTATATAAAACATTTTTATCTCTTTTTAGTATAGATTTTGAAGACCCTAAACTGGATAAGCGTTTTAGTTTATTTGAAAAGAATGCAACTAAGAAAACATTTGAAGGTTCAAACCCAGGCTCTAAGCCCATTGATCACAGACATCTAAAGAAAGATGGTACCCCGAAACAAAGTTCAAAAAGAATTATAGGTGGAGGAATAAATCCTGGTAAAGCAAAAGGTGGGGGGATTGCGGTCTTAGTAGTTGAAGGACTTGGCCTTTTTTATAACCTAAGAGCTGGACATGATGATAAGCTAATCATGGAGCATCATGAGTTGCTAACTGATAAGGTTTTACCTGCTGTTCAGAAGGCTCTAAATTCTAAAAAGGATTATATTCCTGATAATTTAAGAGATGATTTGAGTATAAGCTTGATTGCAAATGTTGTGCTCTATGGAGGGGATAAAATACAACATCCTGATTTGTATTCAGATGAAATTATAGAAGCTGGATTAAAAATATATAATGAATTAACCGAGAGAGGACGTAAATTAAAAAAAATCAAAAAAGATATTAAAGAAAATGGGATTAAAAAGGAAACTCAAAGAAAGCGCATTGATAATACGAAAGTAGATAAATAAATATGGAAATTAGATTACTTTTTTTATTCATGATTTTTTTTTCATGTAATATAGATAATAAGAAAGATGTTTTAAATAAACTAGAAGGACAATGGTTTATTGATGAAATTAAATATAATGGGGTGAGTTATAAAGATTACCTTTATTCCAATGTTCTTGTTTTAAAGGAAGATTCTAAAATATCAATTCCCGAAACACTGCATTTTGAGAAAGATAAAACGTCAACTTGGGAAGTAAGTATAATCGAAAATAGAATTATGTTAAGCATTAAATCTTCAAATTTAGCCTTTAAAGATAATTATAATCTCACTTTTATGATAGATAATAAAGAGCGTAGAGCTATGGTTTTAAAGTCAGATTCTATTTATATAAAAGCGCATAAATTTATGTTAAATCATGACAATTGGTAAAGGGTAGTAATGGGGACAGGTCAGTTAATAGCAAACATGAATTTCCCTGGTGCGTGAATCCATTCACGTTCCAGGTTGTAATATGATGAATTTCTTATAACATAGATGCTTCAGTCGTTAAAAAGCCTCCTTCTGCATGACAGCCGTTCTGTTCAATAAAACCCTCTGCCACTCAAATCCCCGCTACCACACAATCGCCTGTACTACGTTTATCGACCTGTATTGTGTGGCACCATGATTTTTATTTCTCTTAGTGAATAAGTTTTCACTTCCAATTATGATTTTTTATATTTATCCGTGAAAAGTTCATTGAAAATAGTGAAAATGATTACCCTGCTTTCGGTATGCTTATGCCAAAACGCCACGGTAGCGTGGACTCATACAGGTACGGCTTCCAAGGTCAAGAGATGGATGATGAAATCAAAGGCGAAGGAAATTCTATAAATTATAAGTATAGAATGCATGACCCTAGAGTGGGAAGGTTCTATGCTGTTGACCCATTGGCACGTGAATATCCATACTATAGTCCTTATTCATTTAGTGGTAATCAAATCATCCATACACCCGAATTAGAAGGCTTAGAGCCTGGGAAAGATTTAAACTACAATTTATCTCCTGATATCATACGCACTAGAGAAAAATTAGGTGTACTTGGTACTCCCGAGGACAAAAAACTAAAGAAAGCCTTTGAAGACGGTAAAACTAAAGGTTTAATTTATGGAGGTGCAGGAGTTGGAGCAGCATTCTTAATTATTGAATCAGGAGGAACAGCTATTCCTGCTTTACAAACCTTATTTTGGAGAGGGGCTTTTGAAATTACTAAAAGACAAGCATTAATTGTTGCTACTGGTAATTTTGCTATTGGATTTTTTGATGAAGGAAATCAGATACAAACTCCAGGTCCAATAGATGATTTTGGGCGAGGTACACGTTTGGTAATAGGAAACTTTAGCAAGAGTAAATTAATTCCTAATTTTTCAATTAAAGTGCCTAAATTAGATTTTATGCTAGGCAAATTAAGTCAAAGTAATTTAGCTAAAGACACTAAACAACAGATTACAAATATTGCTAAATCTATTTTTAGAGGTGACAAGTTAAAAGCTGGAGGAATTGATACAAAAGAAAAATTACTTGGGTTAGCACAAGATGCGTTTAGCAACGGGGAATTAGTTGAAGAAGTGTCAACTGAAGCAGGTCAGGTTATCAAAAAACAGGTTTCGTTGAATAATGGAACAAAAGTCAATTTTTCATTCTTAACTAGAGAAGGAGAAGAATTATCAGAATTAACAACAATTACAATAGATGGTCAAAATAAACAAATGAAAGAATTTATTAGCGAAATGTTTGATAAAGCTAAAGATTTAGGCAATGATTTAAAAAAATAAATTATGACTTATAATATTAATAGGCTTGATAATATTGTTAAGCATATTGGAGTAATACATTGTACTTCGAATCATAATGAGGCTTGGGTTTTAAAAATAGAAGACCAAGAATATACTTTTTTGATTGATTCTGTAAACGAATTACCTCCAGAAAAAATTTTAGAAGATGAAAATATACTTCTCTTTGAAATAAGTAATAAGATTTCACTTTTTTCTAAAGAAACTGGTTGTATTAGACTTTTGTTCTCGCTCTATGATGATTTTTCTACTGTAGAAATAGTTTATAATGGATATTTAATTATCACTGATACAAGTATTGTTCACATAAGTAAATACAGTTTTTCTATCACAAAAGTTAAGATTTTTTCTGACCTTATTCAAGATGTAAAATTGAAAGAGAAAAAAATTATGGTAGAAACTTTCAGTGATCAAATTTTTGAAGTACCAATATAAATTTAACTTTATAAAAATATAATAAGTAAGCTATCGTAAACGGTAGCTTTTTTTGCGTTAAAGCGAAGCTACATTTTTATCAAAGAAATCTTTAAACTTTTTTTTGGAGATCAGCTAATCAATAAGCATAAAGATAGACTTCTTCTCGTTATCATCCAAACTATCTAAAAGCTGTAACTTCTCTCCAAGCGTCAAGGCAGTGTTGAAACCGCTATGGCTTTCAAGGACAGGAAAAAGATGATGAGATCAATGCAAAGACAACAGCACAAACTATAAGTTCAGGATGCATGACCCACTTTATTGGCAAATGGTAGATAGGTTTGGAGCTGAGGAAACTTTTAGATTAAAAAAGATACATGACGAAGCTTTTTTAAGAACTGCCAAAGTAGAAATCCCTGTAAAAACTTTATACAAGATTTGTGAAGCTCATGAAATAAAGATTTCAGAGTTTTTTCAGTTACTTGAAGAATAATTTTCTGTACAGTTATTTTGCAAATATGCGAGGTAAATTATACTTTTAAAGTATAAAAATCAACACATTATGCCAGATAATCCAAAGAGAAAAGGTCCAAGAGACGATAAAAGAATTAGCACTCAACCTCACGAAATCCAATATTGGAAAAAGAAACTGAATGTTTCAGGTCAACAATTGGCTGGTGCTAAAAAAGCAACGGGAAGCACTAGTGCCAAAGTAATCAAGGAATACTTAAAAAACAAGAAAAAATAATTTATCGTTTAAATGAAAGTATCAACCAATCAAGGTATCAAAAATAGTTTTACTAAATATATCAATGCAAACGGTGACAAAAGGAAGAGCAATATTTTTAGTGATTGGTACTGTGGAATAACTAATAATGTTAATATAAGAAATGCCCAGCATAAGAAGAAACATGGAGAAATTACTTATTGGATGGCATTAAAAGCCAACAGTAAGAATGAAGCTAATGAAATTGAGACTTATTATAACAATAAAGGAACAATCAATAGTTCCAATATTGGCGGTGCTGTAAAAAGTTCATCTTTTGTTTATATTTTCAAAATGCCAAAATTAAAGCCTCTGGTTTGGATATACCAAAATATATTCTATATCTTGACCAAATACAGCATCACAGAAAAGCCTAAATTCAATATTTCAGAGAACGTTTTTTAACTGTTTTATTCCCAGTACTTTCCCTTATAAGGAGCAGCTTATTTTAAAATAGACGTAGAGAAAGCAGCGAGTTACGAACAAGCGCTAGCGGGGGTCTAGCGCCATATTTAATTATTAAGTTTATATATTTTGAAAGCCGAAATAACAATCAACCATATTAGTGAAATAACAATAAAAGAAAAAAACTTACTCTTTGCTGATTTATAATTTAAAGATTTATTATTTCTGAATTTCAATTGCGAATAGCCAAATAGAATGCCCATTAACAAACATAAAATTAGTATAAATAAAATTGAATAAGAAATTGATATAAAATATAATCCTGTAGATATTGAAATTTGAAATAAAACAAGTAGATATATATATTTTGAAATTATTTTGACCATAATTTATTGTTGATTTTCAAGCTCTTGTGTTTTATCTTCCACATTTTCCATTAGTTCAATCACAGGGTCAATTTCATTTCGAAGAGTTTCGATTTTTTTATTGTTTAAATCGATAGCTTCATTGTTAGTATCAATTTGCTTTTGAATAATTTCTTTTCCATAATCAGTAGTCTGTATACTTAGAGCATCATTTAACACTTTATTATTGGTATATAATTGGTCATTTGCAGAATTTAAACTGTTGAATTCTTTTAATAAAGGCTTGATTTTTTTATACATATCCATATATGATTGATTTAATAGTTTTATTGCCATTTCTGTTTCCGCCCCTTTACTAATCGGTTTCAAGGTTGTATTAGAAAACATTGCTGAAGCTGAAGCTGGAGCAACACCTGCACCAATTCCAATGGAAAGGTTAATTCCTAATTCTCCACCAGAAGATGTTAATCCACCAGACACTGTTGCCCCCCATTTTGCTGTTGAAATAGAAGCACTTGCTCCATTCCCTTCTAATATTAATGCAGAATCCATATAAGGATAGAAAGTAACAGAAACACCACTAAAAACACTTATATCTGATTCTAATCCAATTGCCAATTCTCCATAACCATAAACATTTCCTGTATTAAAATCAACAGCAATACCACCTTGAGATGAACCAGATACTAATGCTGAAAGAGTTGAAACTTTACCAACTTGCAATACTTCCAAACCTTCTAATTCAACCCCATCAATTAATCTATTCTCAGAAAATGCATAAGGAGAATTATGCGGATACTTCCTAAACAATGGGTCAATGGCAAAGAACCTCCCAACTCTCGGATCGTGCATTCTAAACTTGTAGTTAATAGAGTTTCCTTCACCTTTGATTTCGTCATCTTTCTCTTGACCTTGGAAGCCGTAGCGGTAGCCATCAACGCTGCCGTGCCTTTTGGGCAGGAGCATTCCGAAAGAAGGCGTATTAAAACCTGTCTTAATTCAATAACCACAAGACATTGTTTGATTTTAGAACCTATAAATTTTTACAAATTTTGGTGTTTTCTGTAACTTTTCAATGAACTTTTATACAAATTTTGGGCATAGTTTTATGTCTAAAAACAGGTGTTTAATATATTTTTTCTTTTAAAACTCTAACACTCTTTTTATTGAATTTTTTTTTTAGCTGTATTCATATACAATAAATCAGCATTAGCTTAAGAACCTTGAGGGAGACCAATTGCAATAATTTTGTGATCCTTTGGATAATAATAGACCCAAATATTAATGTTTAATGGAAGTAAATTTATACGATAAAGTACTGATTCTATAATTTGATCACACATATCAAATTCAGCGATTTCAAAATTGATTAAATTGACATTTTGAATTTTATCCCAATCAATTTCATTTGCAATTATTGGTTTATCATTACAGTTTAAATCAATATAAAAATCTTCGAGAAGAACTTTATTGTTTTTTAAATGATTTATAGACTTCTCAACAGACTCTAACCCTTCTTGAATTTCAGCAAGATGGAATAGTTTGTAATTATAACTATTATTATATTTACCTTCTAGCTTTACAATGATTTCTGTATTAAATGATATTTCAGGTTTTTCTTTTAAAATTTGACATATTTTTAAAGCAATAACTTTCGAGTTTTCTTCTAAAATGTAAGCATTATCAATTTTACTACCTATTATATTTAAAATATATAAATTATTTTCTACTTCAAAAAATAATTCACTCGCTTCAAAATAATTTAACACTTCTTCTTTTTGTTCAGAATCAAATAAATTTTGATCTACATTAGAGTCACAAGAAAATAAAATAAGCAAAATAAAAATTATATTAATTCTTTTTGTTTTTGTCATCATTTTGTATGTCATTAAAATTTACCTCAACAGGCTCTTTATGTTCAATCCCTCCTTTTATTGTCAATTTGGTTTCAGTTCCTGCTCCTTTACCTATTTCTACAGGAGGTAAAACAAAAAAGATTGATT
This sequence comes from Mangrovimonas cancribranchiae, assembly GCF_037126245.1. NCBI lineage: Bacteria > Pseudomonadati > Bacteroidota > Flavobacteriia > Flavobacteriales > Flavobacteriaceae > Mangrovimonas > Mangrovimonas cancribranchiae. Next base: position 2,187,173 of record NZ_CP136925.1, on the reverse strand, counting down.
GAGACTCCGAACCATTATTTTTTTTTGTGGCTTTAATTTGAACTAATTCAGCCAGTTCTATTACTTGAGTAAAATCTCCATTAGAACTTTTTTTGACAGTTAAAGTTCCCCTTTTAAGACCACCACCAACACTTAGAGTTGTTTGGGAACCTTCAACCTTAATTTCTAAACCTTCATTTTTTGAAAAGGAAGCTGTTGTTTTTTGAAATTGTTGTTCTGCACTTACTTTAGCAGTTGTAACAGAAATATTTACTTTTTTTGATTTGGTTAAAGATGTTTTTAACTCTCCTTTAGTTACAAGACTTGATTCTTTCCAAATACGAGAAGCACTTTTACTGACTCTATCAGCTATTTCATTGTTTTCATCATCAAAATATATAGCTCTTTGATCATAGCCAGAAGGAACAATAGGACCACCTTTCCATCTCATGACCGAACCACTTCCATAGCCTTGATCGATTCTAATAGGCTGATCATATCCTTGATTTTTTTCATTCCATTTATATGTGATAGATGTTCTTTCTAATCCCTCTAACTCAATTCCGTCTATAACTCTGTTTTCACTAAAGGCATAAGGCGAATTATGCGGATATTGTGGTGCAAGAGGGTCTAAAGATAAAAACCTACCGACTCTCGGGTCGTGCATTCTAAACTTATAGTTTATGCTATTTCCTTCGCCTTTAATCTCATCATCTTTCTCTTGTCCTTGGAAGCCGTACCTGTATGAGTCCACGCTACCGTGGCGTTTAGGCAGTAACATTCCGAAAGAAGGGTAATCATTTTCACTATTTTCAATGAACTTTTCACGGATAAATATAAAAAATCATAATTGGAAGTGAAAACTTATTCACTAAGAGAAATGAAAATCATGGTGCCTCACAATACAGGTCGATAATTATAGTACAGGCAATTGTGTGGTAACGGGGGTTTGAGTGACAGAGGGTTTTGTTACACAGGACGGCTGTCATGCAGAAGGAGGCTTTTTACCGATTGAAGCATCTAACGATATATAAATTATTACGCTGCATGGTAGGGGGGATTCTTCATTCTACTACGTTCCATACTGAATGACATGGTGCTTTACTGAAATAATTTATCATATTGCAACTTGGAAGGCAAATGGATTTGTGCACTAGCGGGGAAAACAATCGTGTGCTATCGGGTTTTATTCGTGTGGCAACAGGGTGTCTTTCAAAATTTGTATTGATTTTTCAGACTTTCTATTCATAGAATACCAAAATATCAATAATGTAAGTAAAGAAAACAGATGAAATAAAATTTCAACATTAATCGACAATATTACTATTGATAAATTTATTGTTAATATTCCTATTAATATAAATTGAAAATACAAAGGAAATTTAGAAGTAATATGTAATTTTGTTGCGATATCATTTTTCTCTAAATTACCTAAAATTTCCGGTCTTCCGAACATATTTATGCCATAATCAAATAAAGGATAAATAGTAAAACTATCCTCCGCTATTTCTCCTTCAAAAGGAACATTGCTTGTATTTATAAGATTATTTAAAGATTTTTTAGTAGTAATTGTTTTTACTTTGCTTAAAATTTGATCTTCTGTTAATTCTAACTCTAAAACAACTTTTGTAGTAAAAAAATTCATTCTTAAATAAATTATTATTCTCCTGCTTCTTTTTTAGATTGCTCAATTACTTCATCAATTTGTTCTAGCAACTTTTCAGCATCATGAGAAGCTTTTTGAATTTCTTTAATTTCTTTTCTATATTCAGCTATAACTTTCAAATGACCAAGTATATCAGCTGTAATGTTAATTCTTGATTTTTGATCGAGATTAGGGGTATTTAATTTTGGTTTAAGTTCTTTGTTAATATAATTTGTAACCTTTGCAATAGCAGTACCTAAAAATGCTCCCCTCTCTGTTAATTCAATTAAGTTTTTATTTATGCTTTCTTTTATTTTACCCTTATATTTAATTAAATCTTGTGCATGAGCTGCAAGATTTGAAGGTTTAATCTCAGTGAAAGTATCAAATTCAAATACTGTTCCTGGTAATGGATTAGGTGAAAGACCAAAACCCACACCAATTTGTAATCCTTTATATTCATCATTTTCTCCTGACGTAACTACAGCTACAGATCCTGTTAGTATTTTTTTGCTTAATGTAAATCCAGTTGATTTCCCTTTGCCTTCAAGATTTTCTGCTGAAGCTGTTGGATAATATGCTACTACAGCCTGACGAGCAACCCCTAAATCACTTTCATATCCTTTTGATTGTGATTTATAAGTATATACTTGTATTTTCGATTTTGAAAAATCAAAAATGACTCCGCTCCCCGAACCTTTCGCATATATTGCAGCCGCACTAGTTTCAGTACCTAAGACTAAAGACTCAGCTCCTTCTAACTCAATTGCATCAATCACTCTATTTTCACTAAAAGCATATGGTGAGTTCCAAGGAAATTTATAATCTAGAGGATCCACAGCAAAAAACCTACCTACACGAGGGTCGTGCATTCTAAACGTATAATTAAGTGAATTGCCTTCACCTTTTACCTCATCATCTTTTTCCTGTCCTTGGAAGCCGTAGCGGTAGGAATCCACACTACCATGGCGTTTAGGCATAAGCATTCTGAAAGAAGGGTAATCATTTTCACTATTTTCAATGAACTTTTCACGGATAAATATAAAAAATCATAATTGGAAGTGAAAACTTATTCACTAAGAGAAATGAAAATCATGGTGCCTCACAATACAGGTCGATAATCATAGTACAGGCAATTGTGTGGTAACGGAGGTTTGAGTGACAGAGGGTTTTGTTACACAGGACGGCTGTCATGCAGAAGGAGGCTTTTTACCGATTGAAGCATCTAACGATATATAAATTATTACGCTGCATGGTAGGGGGGGGATTCTTCATTCTACTACGTTCCATACTGAATGACATGGTGCTTTACTGAAATAATTTATCATATTGCAACTTGGAAGGCAAATGGATTTGTGCATCAGTGGAGACGTTCCTCTATTCCTCTTGCTCTTTATTTTTTATGCATCATTACCCATAAAAAAAATCAGCAACCATATTGACTACGATTGCTGATTATAAACCTACTTAATACAAATTTTTATTATGGGTTAGTTTGAAGTATTAGCCTTAACGTTTAAGTAGAATCGTTCAATTTTTTCAAAATTATCATTATTCCAATCACCCACTTCAAATTGAGTCAAAAACGTTTTATACTTTTCCGTAAAAACTATTTTTGTTTTTTCTATCCCCTTAAGTTGATTAAACCTTTCTACCTGAAAACTTGAACAGTCCTTCTCTATTTTCAAATCAAAATTATCCCTGTAACCATATAAAAATATTACTTTTTTATCTTCTCCCGAATATAAAATATCCGTTATGTATATAAGTGACTCTTTATATCTCTTAGAAATATAATACCCTATCATTACGACAAAAAACAATGAAAGATAAAGACTCACTAAAGCACTAATAATTGTAAAGAAAATGTATACCACAAATACAAAATCTAAACACGATTTAAGAAATCTATCCTGAAAACTAATCTTTTTAATTGTTATAATATTCTTCAAAACGTCAATAAATCTTTAGTTAGTCGGTGGCGCTATATTAATATTATCTGGAATAATATCTGACAGAAAATCTGATATAGCTTCACTCACTTTTTCAATAATACCTTTCTTTTTATTTTTTGGCTCATTATCTACCTTAGGCTTAGTGCTATCAGGGAATTCTGCTACTGGGCTATTTAACACACTAACTGTTACATTGTAAGTCTTCAGTCGAAATTGAACTTTTTGAGCTAAAAAATAAGAGAGTGTTGGGTCTAATTTAATATTAAATTTTGATATTGTTTTTTTCTAGCCTTTAAAGTTTTTGATTTAATTAAATCACGTTGCTTTAGTTTTCATTGAGCCCTTCCATAATACATATCAGCAGGCAATAGATTATTTATAGATTCATGATACCTTTGGTAATTATAGAACTGGACAAATTCTTCTAATTTAGCTTCTAATTGTCCAGGGGGAAAATAATTATCAAGTTTTATAACATTTTTCATAGAACGGTGATAGCGTTCAATCTTTCCTTGAGTTTGAGGATGAAGTGGTCTACCACGAGTATGCTCCATGCCTTTATGATCGAGATAGCTTGCTAAATCGTGTGCAATGTAGCAGGAACCATTATCTGATAATAACTTTGGAGGGTTACTATTTTTAAGATCTGCTTTAGCTAAGGCGTCATCTAGAGTTGCAGTAACATCTTCAGCCTTCATACTGGAGCACAGTTTCCAAGTTACAATATACCGACTGTAATCGTCTAAAATAGTTGATAGATAGTACCAACCCCAGCCATATATCTTAAAATAGGTAAAATCTGTCTGCCATAGTTGATTAGGAGCTGTTGTTTTATCGTGAAACTCGTCTGAGGCACTCATAATTCTGAAGGCTGGTGTGGTAATCATACCATTTTCTTTCAAAATACGGTACACACTGGACTCACTGATGTAATAATTGTAATTATCAGTAATATCCCAAGCTAACTGACGAGGAGAAGACTCAGGTTTTTCTATAGCCATTTCTACTACGGTGTCCCTGTCGGCTTGATTAATTTTATTCCAACCGCCACAACGCTTGTTTTGCTTTCTGGCGAGGCCTTGAAATCCATTTTCCAAGTAGGCATTGTACCAATTATAAAAAGTGGTCTTATTTATTTTTAACTCCCGTAAAGTCCTGATAACACCTAGGTCTGATTGTTCTACTAAACGGATGATATCCATTTTCTCTGCTTGACTGTAATGCATATACCGTTTTCTTTTTAGGTGTCTCCATTTAAGTTTTTTTTCAACTTTCTGTTTTCTAAAGACAGTTCTGCCACAAACTCCTTTAGATCTTGGTTCTCTTGTTTTAGAGCCAGAACTTCTGACGTATTCGCTTCTCGCATAGTATCACCATTTAAACGCTTTTTACCTGCTTCCATAAAGTCTTTGCTCCATTTATAATAATTAGCTTGAGCAATACCTTCATGACGACATAATTCTGCTATAGATATTTCACCACGCATACCTTCAATTACAATCCTGATCTTATCCTCAGAACTATATACTTTTCTTGTTTTTCTTTTAAGTTCACTGATTAACGAACTGGCACTTTGTTTTTTTGCCATAATAGATAATTTTAAAGGTTATTAATTTAAGAAATATCTCTCTTAAATTTTCACCTCTAAAAGTTCACTTTTTGCTGAAGTCAAACAGTTGTAATTTGACTATATAATCGGATTTATTCCGATTATATAGCTTGTTTTTTACATATAATTGTTATTTTTGAATGAGTTAATCGGATTATATCCGATTATTATATGTAATAATGACAAGATGGATTTTAGAACAATTATAAAAGAATACGCAGAAGCTCCAATATCTAGACACTTAATTTTAGAATTACTTAGTAATTATAAAAGGCCGAATGATAAGATTAGTGAGTTGCTTAAAAGCGAAGAACTCATTTCTATTAGAAGAGGATTGTATATAATTGGCCCGAAAATGAACCTACCCTCACCAGAACCATTTTTAATAGCTAACCATCTTAGGGGACCAAGTTATGTATCCTTAGAGTCCGCTTTGTCTTATTGGAATATGATACCAGAGAAAGCCTATGAAATAAGCTCTGTAACCATAAAAACGCCAAAATTATATAAAACTTTAGTAGGGCGGTTCACGTATCAACAATTAAAAACACCTTATTATACCTATGGTATAAAAAATATAGAATACTCTCCTAAGCAAGCCATATTGATAGCCTCACGAGAAAAAGCTTTGTGTGATAAAATTGTGCTAACACCAAAAATTAACCTTAGAAGTATAAAGCAAACACAAGAGTTTTTAATGGAGGATCTTAGGATAGATAGTGAGTTGTTAAGTACATTAGATACAAAGGTTATGGAAATGTGGATTGAAAACGCACCTAAAAAGAATAGTTTAAAAATGCTTGTTAAAACACTAATGAAATTATGATAAAAGAGTGGATAGAAGAATATAACCCTCAGAATGAAGAAGAAATATTATCTGCATTAAGAGAAATAATGCAAGAAATTACTTTAGCAGCTTTGTCAAGAACTGATTTTTTTGAGAAAGCAGCTTTCTATGGAGGTACAGCTCTCCGAATTTTTTATGGGCTGGATAGATATTCTGAAGACTTGGACTTTTCTTTACTTAATCCTGATGCTAATTTTTCAATAGAGCCGTATTTTAAAGCCATACAAGATGAGTTTACTTCTTTGGGGCTAACTGTTAGTATTAAGGAAAAGAAGAAAACAAAACAGACCGCTGTTGATTCTGCTTTTCTAAAAGCCGAAACAATTTGGCAAGAAATTATTCTCGAAGACATCATAAAAGAGACAGGAGTACGCTCTAATAAGACTTTGAAAATTAAAATAGAGGTTGACCGTCAACCCCCATTACATTTTGAAACCGAAGAAAAACTGTTACTTCGGCCATTTTCTTTTTATGTAAAGTGCTTTACTAAACCAAGTTTGTTTGCAGGTAAGATGCATGCACTGTTGTTTAGAAAATGGAAAAATAGAGTAAAAGGTAGAGATTGGTATGACATAGAGTGGTATGTTAAAAAAAGTATTCCTTTAGATGTTAATCATTTCTTAGCGAGAGCCAAAGACACAAAAGACTGGGAAGACGACAACATTTCTAAAGAACAGGTTATAGAACTACTAGAAGCGAAAATTGAATCTGTATCTTTTGATAGTATTAAAGAAGATGTTGTTAGGTTTATTAAAAACGACGAAGGGTTAAAAATATGGAGTCCACAATATTTTAAAGATTTAATAAGCAAAATGAAGTTTGAAAATAGTTAAATAGCCTTCGGTGTTATTATGCTAAGGAAGACAAAACACTCACAAGAATGGTGTTGTTTATAGTAACAAAAACATAGTTGCAAAGCGTCTAATTTGATACTTTTAAAGAGAAAGAAAGGGCTTTAGTCTGATGCAATGATGAAAAAAAAACAGGTAAAATAAGTCTTTAAAAAGTTCATAAAAGTCAACCAAAAAGCACTATATTTATCTTTCAGTTTTAATGTTTAACCACAACACCAAACTGCATACATTTTTGCATACGAAAGTGCATACGATTTTAGAAAAACGGCGAGGGTAAAACGCTGAATATTAGCTAGTTTACGTTTTCAGGGTTCAAGCTCATAACCCGAAGGTCACTGGTTCGAGTCCAGTTCCCGCTACAAAGGCCTAAGGCCAGTAAAATCAAAGGGTTGTGTTCTCATAATCCTTTTTTTATGCGTAATTTTAATGCCCTAATAGAAAGTGCATACGAAAATGCATAGGATTTGTCATTGAAGAAGAAATTTTCCACACCAAAAATCTACACAGCAAACAACGATTTATCAAAGCGTTGGTATGTGTATTTTTCCTATCGTCATCCCGAGACAGGGAAGCTCAAAAGATAAACACCTATTTATGGCGATGCCAACAAATACAAAACTAAAGAAGAGCGATTAGCAGTCTTGACCATTTTACGTCAAGTATTAAATAAATTGTTGCGTCAAGGGTACAGTCCTTATGAGGATAATACAGCGCTTTATAATAAACAACAAGCGAAGCAACACCCGTTGCAACAAGAACAAAAAACAACTTAAACCTTTTCAACCAAAAAGGCAATAACAAAGCCCACAGAAGAAGTATTTAAAGTCCATATCACAAAACAATATAGGTGAATGACCACACACGGTTAGCAAGTGGCTGGACTTATTATTACCAACTGCAATAAATCATAATGATAATAGAAACACATAGATCTCTATACCTATACGCATCTAAATAAAAAATCCTGGTTGTAGCACTAATTTATCTTACTATTCTTAAACGTTCTGGATTACGTTTTGGTGCTTTGGGCACTTCGTCTGGGTAACCCAAAGCAACATTTACAGACACCTCATAATCTTCCGGAATATTAAGTAACTCTAATATGTCTTTATTTTTTTTACTATTCATTGATGGTACCATAGCACCCAAAGGACAAGTTCCTAAATTTAAAGCATGAGCACTCAATAATATATTTTGTAATATAATGCCACAATCTAAATTACTGTAAGGATTATTTTTATCTCTAGCTATAACAATTAGGGTCGGTGCATCATGAAAAATACTAAATCCAGGTTCATTATATTGGTTTGTACGTCCATTCAATGTTTTTCCTTGTGCCCAATCTATAAATCGTTTGTTAATTTCTTCCAATAGCTCAGGGTTTTGAACAATTCTAACCTCCCAAGGCTGTTTGTTATTAGCACTGGGAGCATACATGGCACTTTTCATTATCTGTTCTAGTTTCGCAGTGCTTACCTGCTGAGACGTATATTTTCTAATAGATCTTCGGGTTAGGATATTATCCATAATAGCCTCACTATTAGGTTCTGTATAGTAGACCTTTGATGGGGCTTTATCACAAGATAAAAAGGTAATGAGCAAAAAAATATATAATAATCGTTTCATACAAAATGTGATTATAAATGCAAACAGATATTAAGATACAGAATAAATAAGAACATGTTTTACTCTATAATCTTTAAACGTTCAGGGTAACGTTTTGGAGCTACAGGCTGTTCGTCTGGGTACCCCAAAGCTACGTTAATAGCTACTTCATAGCCTTCGGGTATATTCAGTAAGTCTATAATATCTTTGTTCTCTTCCTTATTAAGAACAGGAACCAGTGTCCCTAACGGACAAGTACCCAAATCAATAGCATGAGCGCTCAGTAATATGTTTTGCAAAATTATACCACAATCTAGATAGCTTATGTTGCTACTTGTATCCCTAGCAATAACAATAAGTGTTGGTGCTCCATGAAAAATACTAAAACCTGGTTCTCTATAACGGGCTGCACTACCTTGAAACTCTTTCCCTTCTGCATAGCTCAAAAAACGGTCATTAATCTCGGTAAGCAATTCTTTATTCTGTATTACACGTACTTCCCAAGGTTGTTTATTTAAGGCACTTGGTGCAAACAATGCACTTTTCATAATAGTATCCAATTGTGCCTTGCTTACCTGTGTGTCCTTATACTTTCTTATAGATCTACGGGTTAGTATATTGTGTATAATAGCTTCTCTCTGTGAACCGTCGTACACCACTTGCTCTACAGGTGCTTCTGTACAAGATATAGCCAAGAGTGTCAATAATAATATTAAGCTTATATGTTTCATTAATAGTAAGGTTAAATTGGGTTTTTAATTTGTTTTATAAAGCTGTAGTTGAATTTTAAAATTATGTAGAACATATACACATACACCAAGTAGTGTATGAGATTGTAATAGTTTAAAGACAGAATAGCCAAGCTAGTACCCAGTATACAAAGCGTAAGCAAAAAGATAGCTTCTAAGCGCTTGCCATAATTTAGCGATCGTCCCCATATTCTTGGTACAAAAACCGTACTTATATAATATGAAAAACCATTGAGGATTAATATAGAATAAGACATATACTCATAGCTTGCTCCACCAATAATCATTATAAAAGCTACCAAACCTATCATGGCTCCGTAGTACAACTTACCATAAGGGTTTGTTGGGCTAGAAGGCATATCTGTTGCCATAAACAGCGTACCTAACAAAACACCTCCAAAAGAAAAGTTATATACACTCCCTCCATCTATCAACCAAAAGCTTATCATAAATACCGTAAGCAAACTAAAGGGAATATGCCAAGATATCCGTCGTCGTAGTATAAGGTAAAGTCCTCCTACTAGCAAAGCTACTATAGAATATTCTCCCATAGCACCAGTGGTATGGTATACCAAATGACTTAGATATTCATTAAGCGTTGGATCTGTAAGTCCTGGAAAAAATGGCTCTGCCTCAGTTACAATAACGTTACTACTTTGCCAAATAGCAGCTGATGTCATTACAACCGGAAAAAAGCAAACCATAAATTCCCTACCTACCAAAGCTGGATTAAAACGGTTTTTTCCCAATCCTCCCCAAACCATTTTACCAAACGTTACTGCAGCAAATGCCCCAAAAACAATCATGTACCAAGGTGTAATAACAGAAAGTGTACAGCACAGTAACCAAGCGGTTACTACAGCAGAACCATCTAGCACGCTTTTATAATGCTTCGTATAGATGACTGCAAAAAGAAACTCACTAAGCAAAGCCGCTGCTGTAGCCCATAATATATTGCTTACAAACAGACTACCATAAGCCAATGTTCCCACAAACATCACAGGCAACAGTGCAATGAGCACATCTACCATAACACTTCGGGTACTATTATATTTAGGTTTTATATAAGGGTTCAATCTCATACGGTTCTTAATAATTGTTTTCCTGAAAAAATACTTTTCATCAATGGCACATCACTAGGACATATATAAGCACAGGCACCGCATTCTATACAATCATTCAAATTAAAAGCTTCAAGTTTAGCTGAGTTACCTTGGGTTTCATAACGGGCAAACTCCATGGGCATTAAATGTTGCGGACAAACATCTGTACAATACCCACATTGGATACAGTTATATCTATCATTTGTAGGGTTTTCTATAAACAAAATCCCTCCGCTACCTTTATTTATAGGGCTTTTAGTGTCGTTTAGTGCTTTACCCATCATCGGTCCACCAAGTATAGTGGTTATGGCATTAAAACCATGTTCTACACCCAATTCTTCAATAATATGTGCTACTGGTGTTCCTATTTTTACATTAAAATTCCCCAGTTCTTTTCCTTTCTCACCAGAAACTGTTATCACACGTTCTGTATAAGGTATATTGTTGTACAAGGCATTATACATAGCCCATAATGTCCCTACATTGTTTACCAAAATATCATGATCTACAGGGATACTGCCTTTAGGCAATTCTTTTCCTGTAACAGCTTTTATCAATTGTAACTCACCACCTTGCGGATAGGTATTTTCCAAAATCTTTACATCAATATCTAGAGATAGCTGTTGGGCTTTGGTAAGCAATAGTTTTTTTAATTCTTTATGCTGTTTTTCTATACCAAATACTATACGCTTTATCTGCAATACCTTTTGTAATAAAGCCAGTAAAGAGAGCAAGGCTTCAGATTGTTCTTTCATTAAGGCATAGTCTGCACTCAAATAAGGCTCGCACTCTACTCCATTAATTATAAAGTACGAAAGTTTTGAAGTTGCTCCTTCATATTTTACCTGTGTCGGAAACTTAGCTCCACCACTTCCTATAATACCGTAATCATGCATTAGCGAAATAATATCTGCTTTCGATAACGCATCAGGTATGCGATGTAATCTTGAAACTTCCGTATCCTTAAAATCATTTTGTAACTGTAAATAGGGCTTATCCTGAATATAAACAATACCTTCAACAATACCAGAAACAGGAGCATGTATACAACTTGCTAACGAACCGTTTAAAGCTGCCAAATGCTGATATTTTTTTACAGTGTCTCCCTCTTTTACACACAATTCCATAACCCCATTATAACCCTGTAACGGTAAATACAAAGTTTTTGGTGAAGACAGACGACGTATGCCTAAGTGTTTAGTTTTACTCTTTAATGAAGGAATTAACATCATAGCGCCATAATATGTTTAGGATTAAACCTGTAATATTGATACTGTTTATCAATATGATATGCCGAAAACGAATAGTGTTTACCCAATTGCTCTACAACAGTATTAAAATCTTTAGCATCAATACTGAAAAGTGCAGTAGATAAAACATCGCCTAAAAATGCCGAATCTGTTAAAACTCCTACCTGTAAGCTTTGTGAAGGATAGCCTGTTTTAGAGTTTAATATATGACTGTAGCGCTTTCCATTAATAAGCCTATCGTATTTTGAAGTTGAGGATAGTGAAAACGAACTGTTTTGCAACGATAAATTCAAAAGTGAATGGGACTGTTCTACAGGATGTGGAATATCTAGCCTCCAATGATCTTCGCTAGTGCTTAAAGCACATATAGAGCTGCCTCCTGCATTTATCAGAACTTCTTTTACATCCAATTGTTTTAGCCGTGCTATCACTTGGTCTACAGCAAAAGCTTTAATAAAAGCTCCTGTTATCAATTCTTGGTTTGCTCCTATTTTCACACGAGTGCCATCTATTTGTACTTCAGAAAAGTCTACATCCTGTAAAAATGTTTCTATTTCTGTTTCAGAAGGAATTAATGTGTCGTTTAAGTCATTATAAAACCCCCAACCTTTTATAAGAGGCATAGCAGTTGGGTCAAAAGCACCATTGGTACATTGCCATATAACCTTTAATACTTTTAGTAGCTGTACAGTATTAAAATCTGTATCAACCCACTGGCCTGCATTCGCGTTAATAGTATTAAAATAAGAACCTTCAGTATAAGAATTATATAAAGTATCTACCTCTTGCATAATAGCAAAGCATTCATTCAATAACGATTCGCCATAGTGCTCTGGTAACTTTACCTTTATCTTACAGTAAAATAATTCTTCTGTTCGTGTTAGGTATATACTATTGGCTACTTGAGGCATTCTCTACGGTATTAGATTCCTTTACAGAACCATTCTTTTTCTTTAGCGCATCATAATTTATATTACCAAGATTTATGACTTTAAAATAGATATTAGGGTTGTTCCATGTAGAAGTCTCTGTATCAAAAACTAATTTTTGAGTTTCAAAACGAGACACAACATCATCATTGGCATGGGCTAATTCTTCTTGTTTCTTAGCCTTTAACTTTCCTTCTTGGTAGATATCCCAAAACTTCCTATTACCAAATAATAACAATACAATTCCTGTAGTAAATAGCAATATACGTTTTAATTTCATGAAGAAATTTTTAAGCTAAAATAGCCCCAATCATTGTATATACAAAGGTTTGTCAGTTAATGCTTTGTTAAAAGGAATGTTAAACTATAGCCCTAAGCATTATCTGTTTTGTTTTAATTTCAGATAATACTTAATAATCTATAGCTTTACATCTGCATTTAGTATCCAAGGCAAACAAGATAAATACGTGTTATTTTAATATATAGTAGAGAGGTTTGCTAATTGTAATGACACGAGCGCAGCAAACTGCCGCAAGCAATTCTGCCGTAATGAGCTATACACTTTGTTGCCCATTGGCTTTTTTCATCCAGTTTGGTTTTCAGTATAGGTAAAGTCATACTCTTTTACAATTTTGGCGAAGTGTTGGCTAGAGAGAAGCCTAAGTTCACGAATACTAAAAAGTGAAATTAAAAACTGTGAGTAATTGCAAGTGTGTATGGCTTTAGCATTGGTTATTCCAAAATTCCTGTGAAAATTGAGACATAATACAATCCAGTCAAAATGAAAACAACACCTGCAACGGTGCGCATTACTTTTTCGATTTTCGTAATTCTGTTGTAGAATACACCGACTTTTCCTACTGTAAAAGCCAATAAGTAAGTGAAAAGAATTACAGGCAATCCCGTTCCAAATGCAAATATGATAGGCAGATAAAGTCCGTCTGCTGATGCAATTGTCAGAGGAATCAACATTCCAAAAAACAATGCTCCGCTATAAGGGCAAAATGCCAACGCAAAAATAATACCTATTAAAAAAGAGCCTAAAAGTCCTTTGTCTTTGAAATTTTCAGATAGTTTTTCTTGAAAGTTTGATTTTCCTAAAAAATTGAGCTTGATAATATTTAGCATAATCAAACCAATGATTATTAATAAGGGGCCTAAATATTTTTCCCCATTCTGATTGAAAAATCGAGCGATATGGAATTTACTTGCACCAAAATACAATATTAAACCAATTGCTGTGTAACTAAACCCTCTACCCAAAGAGTAAAGCAAACCGCTTAAAAACACTTTACGTTTACTGGAAATATTTTTAGAAATAAATGCCGTTGCAGTTATGTTGGTCGCTAAAGGACACGGACTAATGGCTGTCATTAGTCCGAGTATCAATGCCGATAGAATGGGAATATTATAATCCTCTAAAAGCGATTGCAAAAAATCCATTTAAAGTGTTTTTAATTCCTGGTCTATTTTGGCTTTCAGTTCTTTAGAAAATGCGTCTTGGTCGTTTCCGTTCATAAAGGCAAAATCAGTTAGATTTATTTGGGTTTCTTTTCCGTTTTTAATCACGTTTAAGAATAAAGAAGTTCCTGACGCCTCAAATTTTTCAGCAATTTTTTCATTTTCCTTTTTATCTACATTAATAACCTGAAACGTAATTTTAGCTTCTTTAAGTTCCTTTGCAAAATAAGTATTCAACGTGTATTTTGTATTTGTTTCAATAGCATTACACGTCATACATCTATGTGTAGAGTGAAAATCTAGCACTTCAATTTTTGAAACGGATTTATCTAAAGAAGTTGTTTTGTTTTTATCTTGACCATTGCAAGATGTAAGTATTAGTCCGATTGCTAAAACTGTAAGAATTTTGATTATTTTATTCATTTTTATATGATTTTTTTGTTTATAAGATGATATTGAATAGAAACCCTGAAATAATGATGGCGATTGTAACCACGCCAAAAAAGATAGCGATTAGCTTTAGAGACATTACTTTTTTTAGCAATGTTGCTTCTGGAATAGATAATCCTACCGTTGCCATCATAAAGGCAATTGCAGTACCAAGTGGTACGCCTTTGGCAACAAAAACCTCAATAACAGGAACAATTCCTGCAGCATTAGCATACATTGGAATCGCTATTAATACAGCAAGAGGAACTGTCCACCATTCGCCACCTCCTAAATACTGATTGAAAAAGTTTTCTGGAACATAGCCGTGCATTGCTGCACCAATTGCAATACCTATGATTACATAAAGAAGTACTCCTTTTACTATATCCCAAGCTCCTCTTGTGATTTCGGGTATTCTTTGGTAAAAAGTTTGCTTTTGTTCTTCATATTCTGCCTGTTGCATTTTGTTTTCTAGAATCTTTTTTACCCAATCAGAAAGTAATGGTTCGAGATTGAATTTACCAAGCAGCCAACCACTAATTGTTCCTAATAAAATGCCTGAACCTGCATAAATTAGTGTTGCTTTTAAACCAAACATACCAATAAACATAGCAATAGCAACTTCATTAACTAAAGGCGAAGTAATCAAAAAAGAGAACGTTACGCCTAACGGAATCCCACCTTGTACAAAGCCAATGAATAGAGGAACGGAAGAGCAAGAACAAAAAGGTGTAATTGCACCAAAAATGGAAGAAAAAAAGTATTCTAAACCGTACATTTTTTTTCGGTTCAGATAATTTTTAAGGCGTTCAATGGGAAAATACGCGTTTACAATTCCCATTAAAAATACAATCACAAATAAGAGAATTAATATTTTGAGCGTATCATATACAAAGAAATTTAGCGCAGTTCCTAAATGAGTTTCTGCTCCAATATTAAAAACAGAGTATATAAGCCAATCGGCAAAATGTTGTAACCAATCAAACATTTGTAATTGTGTTTATTGTGCCAGAAATAGTGCAGGATAGTTTTATAGTATTGTAGATAGTGCCAAATTTTTCAATGTTCCTTTTTAGCAGATCTGTATTTAGTTTTTTATCGGTGCTATAAATTGTCAAATTATAAATGATGTTGTCCATACGTGGCGGATTTTCAAGACGTGTGGCATTGACTTCAACTGTTGCTTTTGAATAAGTAAATTTCATCATACCAGAAAATCGCTCAACATTTTTCAACATACAGGCAGAAAAAGCACCCAAGAATAATTCAGCAGGATTTGGCAAGATTTCGGCAGTTTTTGAAGTTGTGCCAAAATCTATATTCGATTGCTTTATATGAAGAACTGCATCTTGATTTGAAATGGATGAAGCTTTGATATGATAGTTCATAATTATTATTTTAAAAGTGCCAATACTTCATCTTTTGAAGGAACTCTGCCTTTTATTGTAATAACATCATCAATTACTAAAGCTGGTGTTGTCATTACGTTGAATTTCATAATTTCCATAATGTCTTCTACCTTTTCAATGGTTGCATCAATGTTATTTGCTGAAACTACATCTTTAACTACACCAGTCATTGATTGACATTTTGGACATCCTGTCCCTAAAATTTTAATTACTTTAGTCATAATATTTACATTTTGTTTATCGCCAATAGACGATAAGTTTGTTAAAAAAATATCAATCAAAAAATTGTTGAAATAACGTTTTAGCAATCACCCAGTTTTCTTGATTAATACAATATTTTATTTTTGGCGGCTTTAACTCTCCTTGAATTAAACCTGCATTTTTTAATTCTTTTAAATGTTGTGAAACTGTTGATTGTGAAATAGGTAATACATCCACCAAATCTCCAGTAAAACAGCATGATTGATTTTCAAGATATTTTAAAATGGCAATACGAGTTGGATGTCCTAAAGCTTTAGCAAATTTTGCCAATGCTTCGGTATCTTCTTTATATTCTATACGTTCTAAACTTCTTTTCATATTGCTTATCGCAAATATACGATAGGTTTTGGGATTAAAATGTGATTATTGTCATATTCTGTTTTTTTAGCATTGATAAAATAGTTCTTTTATTTTTTTGTGTTTGAGAAAAATAAATCTGCTGTTTGTAAGGTGGGGCAGTATGACGCACAACGGTAAATTGTATGAGTAGTGCCGAATTTCGAAGCTCATTACTATCGATCCGTGATGAAGTTTGATACGAAAACGGAAGTGCAAATTATGCATCTCACTCGGCATTACTTATGCAAAATGTTGTACCCAGTTATTTTTTCATTTCTTTCAAAAACCTAGTTATTTCACTTGGCTCTGCACGGTTTCTATAATCGGCATCTAAAAATGCATATTCAATTTTACCATCTGTATTAATAATATAAGTTGCAGCCAATGGTAGTTCGTTGCTGGTATCTCCGTTATGTGAATTTAAATTAAATTTTTCATTATATTTTTCTGCTACATCTTTTGTGAGTTTAAATACCACACCATATTCTTTCGCAATTTTATTATGAATATCACTTAATACTTCAAATTCTAAATCGTGTTTTTCAGATGTGTTTATTGATTCATCAGGTAATTCTGGGGTTAAAGCCAATAGATTTGCTCCTTCTTCTTTAAAATTAGGTAACTCTTCTTGTAAATGATGTAGAGTAAGATTACAATATGGACACCAACCACCCCTATACCAAACGAGTACAACAGGCCCCTTATCTAAATAGCTTTTTAAAGAAACAGCTTCACCAAGTGCATTTTCAAGTTCGAAATTGGGTGCTATGTCTCCAACGTTTTTGGCAGATTCCAATATGCCGCTATTAGTTACCGCATCTAATCCTTCTTTGTAAATCTTTTTAGTTGTAGCATCAGCTTTTTTATTAAAATTAACTTTACGTAGTTCGAGTTCCGCAGCTAAAGTTGTTTTTTGTTCTGATTCCATCTTTTGATTGTTTGTTGAAGTTGTCGTACTTTTTTTATCTGAATTATTTTTACAGCTTGCAACGACTAAAATAATAGTGCCTATTGTTAAAAGTGATTTTAAGTTCATAATTGTTATTTTTTAAATGTTATTAATTTTTAAAACTAAACAAACGGTTAGTTATTGTTTAAATTTTTTATAGATTTTTAAATATTTGGTTCAAATAATTATTCAATTGTTTTTGGCTAAAAACTTTTGTTGCAGCCGAAAACCCAAATTTTGCGATTAACAAATAATCTGCTTTATATTCAATTTCTTCTTCTGTAAAGCGATTTTCTTCTCTTAATTTATCGGTAAAAATTGTTTTCAATTTTGTTTTATTGGCTTTTAATAGTTTTTTGATTTTTGGCATATCACAATCTTTTATTTCTGTTGAAGTATTCCCTACAAAACAGCCTTTAAAGTCTTTATTTTCTTGAGAGAATTCTAATGAATCTATAAAGTACTGCTTTATGGCTTCGGTGCCAGTATTAGAGTCAATCATTTTTTGTAATAAACGGTCTAGCTTTTCTCTGTAACACTTGATACTTGCTTCTAATAGACCTTCTTTGCTACCAAAACTAGAATAGATAGAAAACTTATTAATGCCCATTTCTTTTTCGAGCATTTGCATAGAAGTCATTTCATAACCATTTCGCCAAAAAAGGTTCATTGCCTTTTCTAATACTAAATCTTCGTTATATTCTTTTTTTCTTGCCATTATTTCTAATTACAGGACAAATCTAAACAATCGGTTAGAAACAAAAAATACTTTAACTTTATTTTAGAAAATAAATGTAATTAGTTCAATTTAAGCAAAGGAGTTTTGGTTTGGACTAATTGGTTACGACGGTCACTTGTAAGTTGTCGTTGCGGATTGAGCCGAAGCTGTTTAGGCTTCGGATGAGCCACTTGTGGCGAAAAATCCGCTGGAGTAAAGCAGCAAGGCTCTGGCTTGCAAGTTTTCCGATTTTTAAAGGTATGAATTTGTACGAATATTTCCTTCTATTACTAACCGAGCAATTAACCTTACGCGTTGTTGTGTGTAGTTTCTTATTTCAATACTATGAAGAAGTCTTTTAGTCCGCTGAGAATACTTTGAACAGCATAAGCAGCAAGGATCAATCCCATTACTTTACTAATTACCGATATTCCGTATTCTCCAATTCTTTTTTGAACGATGTTCGCAGCTAATAATATTACCATTGTGAGCACAACTACAACCAAAACGAGCAATGTCGTCATTGCTTGCTGTTGAATTGAATAAAGATTATTGTCAGTCAATAAAACGACTGCCATAATTGCACCTGGTGATGCTATTGAAGGAATAGCTACTGGAAAAATGGTGACATGTTTATAATCTTTTATCAAGTGCTTTTCAGACTCTGGTTTACCTTCACCGAATATCATCGTCAAGGCAAAGAGAAATAAGATAACACCGCCTGAAATTTGGAAAGCGTCTAGGGTTACATCCATGCCTTCAAGAATCAACTGACCTACAACTATGAAAAAAAGCAAGATTAAAAATGCGATAAAGGAAGCTCTCACAGCTACTTTTTTCTTATGCTTCTGATCCAGTTGTTTAGTGGCTTCTAAGTATACTGGTACTGACCCAAGGGGGTCAATAACAGCAATTAGAAAGAATATTTTAGTAAGTATTTCAGTGATCATTTTATTTGATTCTTTTCTTTTGAAATTAATATGGGTTCAGTAAAATAGGTTCTTATAGAATTTCCTTTTGTGTTAAAATATTCTGCGTTTTTCAAATTACACGCAGCGGTTTGGCTATGGTTTGTTGCGTGAAAATCCGCAAGGATTTTCCGATTAAGAAACCAAGATAGCAAATTTGCGAGGACTTTCCGCAAGGAAAGTCAGAAGCAATGAATTATAGCCGTTTTTGGCAACAGTTTTACTCAAACATGGCTTTAATTTTGTCCTTAAATCTATCATCGCTAACCTTCAAAATCGTTTCTAGTAAATCAGTTGAAGTAGGCTTTGCATTAGGGTACGCGTGTTGATCTAAAAACATACGTAAAGCCATGTTCAATCGTTCTTCGCCCAGTAACTCACTCAACTCAACAAAAACAATAGCACCTTTAGAATAGGAAATAAACGCATTGTTTTTTGTAGCTTTCAATAACGATAAGTCATCAGTAAAACCCTTTTCAGCTTCATATATTTGTTTATGTATGGCCACACGTTCTAGCATTTTTGCCTTGCCGTACATGTTTTTATATAGCATCATTTCGGTATACATGGCCAAGCTTTCAGTCAGCATAGCATAACCTTCACGATAATCAGGATTAATCTGGTTGGTTCCCCACCAAAAATGCGCTACTTCATGCCCAGCCAATTCATTAATAACATCTTGATTGTGGTTGCCCGCTAGGTTGGCATGAAACGTCATATGCTCTGTCATAAATATAACACCAGGATAAGCGGTGCCTGCAAAACCTTGTGTAAACGATGACACTTCGGCAAATTGAATAGACGAAAACGGATAAGGCCCAAAGTATTTAGTACAATAATCTAATGACAGCTTCGTGTTCTCAATAAGGTGATCTACATTGTTTTCATGCAAAGGATGATATAAAACCTCAATAGAAACATCGTTGTGTTGTGCTTTTTTAACCTCATAAGCAGCTGATGAAACCGCAAACCTAAACGGTATAGCATCAGCCTGATAGGTGTAGTAGTTTCTATTAGCGTCTTGCCACTGCAATTTTAATGCGCCAGTACCAACAGCAATTTGATTATTATCGGTTGAAATTTGCATGTCCAAAGAAATAAAGTCGTCTATATAGGTCTTTACCGCATCAAATGGTTTCATGGCTGTGGCTTCGCCCAAAGCATGTTGTTTTCTAATGGTCTTGTCTGAAATTTCTTGACTTGCATCATACCCAAATTGAGGATAATAACGACTTATTCGCATAAAAGAGCCATCCTTTACAATCGCATTAAAAGGATTATGACCATTTACAGCCTCCCATTTGTAAGCCAAATGAAAGGTGAGTTTAGCCGAGTCTTGGACTTGTAATGCCTGTTTCAATGGTATTTCTGAAATAGCCCTGTCTAGCGTTATGGTATCATTTTTATAGCTAAATAAAAGCGCTTGTATCTCAAAGTCTTCAGGCACACTTATTAGTATAGAATCTATAGCGTGTTCGTGCTGATTTACCAACCAATACGTGCCTTTTATCTGGTAAGCTTGGTCTTCAGGAAACAAATCTATTTCAGTATTAACCTTTTTTATGGTTGGCTGCGGAAGGTTTTGGTATGCTCTATAGTACTTTTCGTAAGCAACACGCGCTAATATGTCAGCGTCTTTATCTTTTGAAATATAACCATCTAAAAACGAATAGCCGCTCACCATGCCTATACATACGCAACTAACCATAGCAATAATAAAGCAGCTTTTTTTAACTTTAGTTTTTATCAAACTGTATAAAGCACATACAAGTCCTACAAGAGCAAACCCAAAAATCAATCTGTAAATAAACGGCATTACATAAGCACCGTAACCTATAAAATCGCTATAAGCACCTTTGTAACCAGATAAAAAACGAAACAAAGGATTCGTAATCATGTTTTTTGAAATAGGCGTCACAAACAATAAGAATAACAAGATAGATATACCCAATGCCACCGATTTACTTTTGCTTATGTTATTAATAAAAAGAAGCAGTAACGCAAAGAGTGTAAGTGGCAACGTATTAAAAACAAACACACCAAAATATGCTTGCCAATCAAAAATTGGGTATTCAAAAATAAGCTGAAAGATAATCGCTTCCAAGAGCATTAAACCAGTAAGAAAAATAATTAAAAGCACCATACTTATAGCGTGTCCTAATAGGCGCTCTTTGGCATAATAAGTCGTATTTTGAATGATTGAAAATCCACTGGCATTTGCACGCCAAAACACATCGTTTGTAAAGTAAACCACAACAAGTGCGCCTATAAAATAAAATGTTTCGTTAATGGTTTTAACCAGTAAGCCAGAGCTAGCATACTGTTGCGGTAATCTAATACCCATATCTATATCGCCATACATTTCTACACCTACATAAAATAACAGTAAGGCAGAAACCGAAATTAGCGGAATACTTTTAAACAAATAAATAAAATCGATTTTCACAAAAGAGCGCAGCGCATGCTGTTTTGTTTTTGAAGTAAACAATGTGCCTACTTTCGCAAACGGAACATCTAGTAGCTTGGTCTTTTTAGGCGTTCTTTTTGTTGAATTTTGTTTGAAAACTGGCAGAAATGAGAACGCATTAATGCCTAATTTCATAATAAATAAAGACAGTAGCACAACACCCAAACGGTTTATCAATAGTATGTTACTAAACGACACGATGTTGTGGTTTCTTTCAAAAACACTAAAGTCCTTGGCATCATAAAAATAAGCCGACAATCCAAAGATATCAGTTATAGCAGATACTTTTTGAGCAAATAAAGACTGCGGTAACGATTGTGCCATAAACGGCGCGTTTGAAAACATGAGCACTATCATATAGGTGATGTATAACATCAATCCTGCAATAGCGACCAATAGTTTATTCTGAAATTTTTTAGCAAAGAAAAACAGGATGCTGCATACCAATACACTATTTACCACACCAAAAATCAAATAAGGATATACATAATGCCACAGATGAAAGTCTGCAAGCATTTCAGAATCTGTTTGCACATGTAACCCAATAACATACCCAAGCATTACAATAAAAAAACTCAATGCAGTAAGTAAAAAGAAGGATAAAAAGCGTGCTAATGCAAAGTCGCGTTTTTTTATAGGTGTGGTAAAAACAATTAAATCAAAGTTAGCGTCACGTTCCTTAAACAAGCTGGAAAAGGCTAGTAGGGTAGCTATCAAAATAATAAGTAAGCTCAACAAACCAGTCATAAACCCAACAGCGTAGGGCGCATTGGCAGCAATACCATCGCCTACCTTAATATGAAACTTATAGCCTGTAAAAAAACCAAGCACCAAATACGCCAATAAACCAAATTGCGTTGCTATGTGTTTTAGTGCGCTATATATATCGTTTAGTAAAACCGTTTTCATGTTGTGCTGTTTAAATATGTGAAATAAGCATGCTCTAAATTTGGAGTTACAGCTTTAAACCCAGTTGGGCAAGCATCCGCATACACGGTTACATGCATAACCTTTTCAATAAATTGCTTACTGATTATGTTGTGGTTTGGCTCAAGATGAAGTAGCTCGTTTTTGGTTGTTGCTTTTTGCCATATTTTCCCTTGTAAAGCTTGAATAAACTCATTTGGGCTACCTTTTGCCACAATAGCACCTTGTTTTATAATCGCCATATCCGAACATAGATTTCGTACATCTTCTACCAAGTGCGTTGATAATAAAATGATAATATCTTCGCCTATTTCGCTCAACAACGCATTAAATCTATTACGTTCTTCAGGATCTAAACCTGCTGTAGGTTCGTCTACAATCACAATTTTAGGATCTCCCAGTAACGCTTGAGCTACGCCAAAACGTTGTTTCATACCACCCGAGAATGTATGTACTTCTTTGTTTTTGGCGTCAACTAAATTCACTTTATCCAGAAGATTAATAATTTGATCGTGGCTCTCTTTTTTGTGATGAATACCTTTTAGTTTAGCCAAATGTTGTAGTAAATTATAAGCCGAAACTTTAGGGTAAACACCAAAATACTGTGGTAAAAAACCTAACTGTTTTTGTATTTCTAATGGGTTTTTTACAATATCTGTATCGTTAAAACTAATGTGTCCTTCGGTTGGTTTTTGTAAGCCTACAATGGTTTTCATAAGCGAAGATTTCCCTGCGCCATTAGGCCCAAGTAAACCAAAAACACCGTTTGTTATGTTTAATTTTATGGCATAAAGTGCCTGGTGTCCGTTGTTATACACAAGGGACACATTGTTGATATTCAATGTGTTCATAAGATAATATTTAAGGGATTGCTAGTCTACATAGTCTATAATGTCTCCAGGTTTACAGTCTAAGGCTTTGCATATTTTTTCTAGAGTTTCAAAGCGAATGCCTTTGGCTTTTCCATTTTTTAGTATCGATAAATTTGCAGGTGTAATGCCAACTTCTTTAACCAATTCTTTACTCTTCATTTTTCGTTTGGCAAGCATGACGTCTATATTTATTACAATGGGCATAGTTTAAATGTATAAGTCTTGTTCGTTTTGTAAATGCAATCCTTGGTTAAATATTTCTGACATAAAAAACACAAAAACACCTAAAACAAGATGCAGGATAATAATCAGAAACATTTCGTGTTCTATGGGCATAAAAAACGATGTGAATATGGTAAGTACAGTTGGTAGAAATATATTGACAAGATAAAACCGTCGTAAATGCACAATATTTTCGGCGGTAAATAATTTGTCCTGGTAAAATACTTTAAAGACATTAGATAGTAGCCAAAAAAACAAACCATACCCTAAAACAGGAATTAAAAACGAAAAGATTAAATACGTTGTGTTGCTGTCTAAAATTAAAAAAGATGTCTCTGTAAAAGGGTAGGTGATAATTGTTTGCTTATCTTTTATAAGCAAATGGGTGTTAGTTACCCAGCTGAATAACCCATAAACACCAGTAATTAAATACAAACCGCCCAATATCCTTGAGATGTAGTATAAAACTTTGGAAATAATATTTGATTTTTGCATATAATAAAAAATAGTTTATTACTGCAAATGTATAAAAAATTATTGTTTTACAATAAATATATGTTTTTTTTAGATAATTTTATACTTACTGTATCGGTTCAAAAAAAGTATTAAAGAGTCTGTCTTTTGATTCCATTTTAACAAATCTATAAATTTAGATTTGTTGCGTTAACTTATTGAATAGAACTAGTTTGTGTCGAATTGCTACCAACGGTCTCGTATAACCGTCAGTTACGGATTTTAAGTTATTATTTTTCGGTTTAGAACTGGCGTTAGCAATTCCGAGTGGATTCGGACGTAGTCGAATCCGCCGTAATTGCTGTTATACGTTGTTGTAAAACGTTTTTTATTCTCTGTTTTTGATAAGTTCATTTCCAAAATATAGAA
This sequence comes from Mangrovimonas cancribranchiae, assembly GCF_037126245.1. Taxonomy (NCBI): domain Bacteria; kingdom Pseudomonadati; phylum Bacteroidota; class Flavobacteriia; order Flavobacteriales; family Flavobacteriaceae; genus Mangrovimonas; species Mangrovimonas cancribranchiae. Next base: position 2,162,744 of record NZ_CP136925.1, on the reverse strand, counting down.
CAGATAGACTAATTAAAAGACAAGGGAATAATCCAGTTACAAATCCAGTTGGAAATCCGTGTTTTGCCATTACTAAAACAAAATAAGCAATATACCCAGATCCGAATTTGAACATTCTTTCCATTCCGTTCATTTTTTTTGTCATTACAACTATGAAAAATGGAAGAAAGACACTCAATAAGTATCCTCCAAATACGCTATTCATATTTGCGTTTGAGTCTAAAGTCAGAAAACCGATAATTCCCATTAAGACCATATTCAGAGCTATGAGAAAAAGTCCATTAATTATTTTCGTTCCGATATTTTTTTCTCGAATAGAAGTTTCCGTTAAAATCAATTCTTTTGGGTCAATCTCCAGAACTTCGCAAATCAAATTTAGAGTTTTGCCTCTTGGTTCGCTTTCAGAGTTTTCAATGCGTTGAATCGTTCTTAAGTTTATTTTTGCCTGTTCAGCCAATTCCTCTTGAGTAAGTCCTTTCATTTTTCGGGTTTCACTTATTTTCTTTGCTATCCAATTCATTTGCTTGATACTTTTATTTAACTCTAAAAGTAGTAATTCGGTTAAAGTTTGATAACGGTTTTCCTATGATTTTTATATGACATTTGCTTTGTCATTAAATGTCGTAAAGTTTTTTCTCATATGTTTGTTAACGCCACCTGTGTATGGCGTATTGAGGCGTTGCCTCACGGAGAGCCATAAATAACGCCTCATTCGCTATACACGTTGTTGTGTATTGTTTCCTTGTGGAGCTCTCGTATATTGCAAATATACTACTACCACTAAATGAGGTGTTATTTACAGGTGGCGTTGATGTATAATTAGTATAAAAAGGAGTGTTGAAAACACGCTTTATACGTGCCGCAGGCAATTATACATTGTTAGCCATAGTTATTTAAATTATTTCAGATAAACTTTTATCATTCTGCAAAATTGATTCACTTTGGTAGTATAAAGTCTTTGCTGCTTCGTTTATTTTTTCCACAGGTAGCGGTTTCCATTCATTGTAATCTGACACATATTTTGACTTAAAGATAATTTTAGATAAATTCTTGATTAAACTGTAATTTGCATAAGCGTGTGCGTGACTTCTATTCTCGGAATCAGCTCCGTTTAAAAATTGTGCAATCCTATCATAAATGGTAGCTTCAGAACAGAACATTAATTCAATTATTTTCGCTCTGTATTCCAAATCGGTTGAACTCAAATTAGGATATTCATTTAAATCAGTAAAATGAAGACTTTCGTGTTTCAGATAAGATATTTTGAACAGCTCAGAGTTTAAGTCATATTCATTCGTGTTGCAGTACAATGTTGCAGATTCTTTTTCAGCCCAACCTCCAACTTGAGAAGAGCCAAATGTTGCGTAATCATCATAACCGTTTAAAACATAATTTTGAATAAATTTTACTGTTGTGATAATCGTGTCTTTAGGTAATGATACTTCATATTTTTCACTCGATTCGCTATCCCAAATTATTAAGTCTTGAAGCCGGTCTCGATACATAAACTTTGCTTTAAAACCTTCTTTCTCAATTATTTTTTTTAACTCAACATCGTTTTTAATTGTTTTTTGTAAGCTATCCTTTGAAAGTTTTGTCAAGCTATTTGATAATAAATATTCTGCAAGATTATGATAGAGAAAAGAGTCGGTTCTGATTTCGCTTGCTTCTTTTAAAAGTTCAGTTCTCCAATACTCTCGATAAATATTTGAAATATCGTCTATTACTTTATTTCCTGAAACATTTTCGATTGTTTCTTCTTTTGTAATAAAGCGTTCATACATTTTATTCTTCCATTTTTGATAGGCAATATTGATTAATGGACTTGAAAGACTTTCAGTATCTTCTATTTGGTCAAGAACATATTTGATTTCTCCATTTCCCGCTTTCGACTTTAGTATTAACAAAGTCTCTTTATCCTTTTCAAAATTTCTGTTTCCATAGAAAAATAAGCACACTAAAACACCAGTAATCAATAAAATTATATTTCTTGTTCTTTTCTTCATTTAGTTGCTAATTATGGCTAACGGCCACTTATAAGCGTAGTGCGGGATTTCAACACACTTTTCTTTCAAGTTACCGCTATCGTTGTTTATTTCACTTTCGTTTAAATTACTCACTTCGCCCCGCATTACGTTTAAAATTTGTTGTGTGGTCGTTATTTATTAAGCTTTCTATTTTATTAATTGAAGCATATCTTATTTTTTCTTTATACAATAACCAACCTCCAATTGCACCAAGAATACTTCCAATTATAATTTCTTCTAGTCTAAGAGCGATTAAAGTATTAGGAGTTTGAAAAAGAGGATTAGCAGCTTCATTCAACAATATTGTAAATGGAGTAATAAACACAACAGCTACAGCATATTGTTTCACAATTAACATTTCAATAGCCAACTGAAGAATTATAATTGTTACACATATTAACAAAGGATTAAAATCAATGAAGTAAAACAAAACCCAAGTAAATCCGATACCCACAAATGTTCCAAGAATTCTTTGAAACATTCGTTGCCTGATTTGATAAAGCGACGCTCCTTGCATTACAGCAGCACTTGATATAGGAATCCAGTACGGATTATTTAATTCAAAAATGTGGCCTATAGCTAAGGCAATAGACATAATGGCGCCATAAATAAGAGTTTCCCAAATATCAGCAGAAGTGTTTTTCTCAAAAATAGGAATAATCTTATTTTTAGTTTTTATCTGTCTTAACGATAGAATAAAAAGATATATCAATGCTGATGTCAATGTTAACATAGTTCCTAATGCCATTAAACCTACTTTTATTGGAATCAATTCTATATCAAATGGCTGACAAATAGTCATAGCTGCAATCAGAATAAAGAAGAAACTTCTTGGGGGTGCCGTTTTATAAAATAAGGTTATCCAATGCACAGTCATTGAAAAAACACCAAAAGCAACGATAGACACTAATGGTTTAAAACTAAATATATAGCCAATAGCAGAAGACACCATAAAACCAAATGAACAGATTAATAATGTCAAGATTCTATTAGTAAACGTTCCTGATTCAGGAAGGTATATGATGATCAAACCACTTAAACAAGCACTTAAACCATATTGTAAATTATCAAAATATAGGCCTAGTAATAATGGTAAACCAATACTAAAAGTTGTCAATAATGGTTTCTGCCATTTAGTTTTTTTACCTTTAAATGAAAATAGAAGCTGAAACTCATTAGTTATTTTTTTAATCATTTCTTTATTATTACTCTCAAATTCCGATTTTCATATTCAGCTTTTGAGTAAATTCAGTTAGAGTTTTATTCCGTAATATTTTCAATTCCGTTTGAGTGAGCAATTCCGCAAGTTGCAAAATTCCGCACACAATTCGGTTTTAGTTTTTCAATTCAGTTGGTTGTAATAACTTTGACCATTTAATTCCAAATTTGAATAATAGAAATATTATTAAAAAGAAAAAAGAATGGAATAATAAAACTCCTAAAGTCCATTGTAATCCAAGTTCTCCGCTAAATAGTTTTTTAAATATTTTCAAGGAATTCGGATTCTTGTAAATTCCATAGATAAAATATAGTGTCAAAAAAGATGCGATTGTCAAAAAGGTAAATCCGATGATTTTTTTTGTCATAGTCTTTTTTGTTTTTTTTCGTTTCCGAGTGAGTTCCGCAATGAATGGCAACGGTCTCGGCTATGATTTCGTTGCGTGAAAATCCGCTAGGATTCTTTCCGCCGTAGCCGAAAGATAGCAAATTGCAATGAATTCCGATTAGGAATTCAGCCGCAATGAGCTATACACGTTGTTGTCCATAGTAGTTTTATTTATAATTCAGCTGAATAATTTTTTTTCCGATTACTAATTCGTCAATAATTTCATCTTTATCAAATGAAGGTCTAAATTGAGCGACTATTTTTCTTTTTTTATTGGCATTTAATTTTTGTTGTAATTTATTTGTTCTCGAAGTCAGTTTCATAGACATTACAACAAAATCTATTTTATGTAATTCTCCGTTTTTATCACGTAAATAAATTTCATTAAAATCTATTTCTTGAGAATGGGAAGAATTATTTTTAAATTCAAAAATTACAGTAATAAATCTTCTGCCTTTTTCAGCTACAATATTATTTGCGTAATATCCGTTTCCTCTATCAATTGCTCTTTGTTTATTTATTCCAAATATTCGAAATTCAAGATTTTCAGAATATTCATAGTAAGTTTTTCTGTCAAGTTTTTGAGCTGTAACGTTAAGTGAAAACAGTAATAAAATCAGAAGTAGTTTATTCATTTTTTATGTTTTTTTAAATTCATTTTCAGAGTGATGTTCCGCTATTATGGGCAACGGTCTTGTATAACAATCAGTTGCGGTTTGGTTGGAAACTAAGATAGCTAAAATTACCGACTTTTATGCTTGCGTGGTTGTGTCCGCAGGACACAAAGCCGCAATTGTTGTTATACGGTGTTGTAGCCAGTTATTTAATTCCAAATTTCGTTTGATTCCGTTAAAATGACAGGATATTTATCAGTTACAAGTATTGTTTGTTCGTGTTGAGTTACATAACCACCTTTATTTCCGATTAAAGTCCAACCGTCATTCAATTCTACAGCAACCGTCGAATTTGTTGAGATAAAAGTTTCTACTGCAACAGTTGTATTTTTTTTAAATCTTTCTCGATTGGTTCTAACTCTATAATTTAAAATGTTTTCTGGTTCTTCGTGTAGACTTCTACCAACTCCGTGACCAGCTAAATTTTTTATTACTTTGAAACCTGATTTTTTAGCCTCCGTTTCTATTAAATATCCGATTTCAGAAATTTTAACTCCACCTTTGATATTTTTAATTGCTTTACGTAAAATATCCTTAGAAGCATTTACAAGGGGTTGGTGATTATGAATGTCTTTTCCAAGAACAAAAGAACCTCCATTGTCAGACCAAAATCCATTTAATTCTGCCGATACATCGATATTGATCAAATCTCCTTCTTTCAATATTTTTTTTCAGATGGAATTCCGTGAGCAGCTTCTTTATTCACACTTATACAAGTATATCCAGGAAAACCATAAGTTTCAAAAGGTGCTGATTTAGCTCCATAACTTTTTAAAATTTCACCTCCATAAAAGTCTAATTCTTTAGTTGTCATTCCAACTTTAGCATATTTCCTCATTAATTTTAGTGTAGTACCAACAACTTCACTAATTTTTTTCATTCCGATTAATTCTGATTCTTTTGTTATTGACATTTTTTTGTTTTTAATTGGCTACGCCACCTGTGTATGGCGTAGTGAGGCGTGCCTCACGGAGAGCCATAAATAACGCCTCATTCGCTATAGACGTTGTTGTGTATTGTTTCCTTGTGGAGTTCTCGTATATGGCAAATATACTACTACCACTAAATGAGGTGTTATTTACAGGTGGCGTTGATGTATAATTAGTATAAAAAGGAGTGTTGTAAACACGCTTTATACGTGCCGCAGGCAATTATACATCAACGGTCTCGTATAACCGTCAGTTACGGGTTAATATGCGTTAATTTTCGGTTTAACAATGACATTAGCAATTCCGAGTGGATTCGGACGTAGTCGAATCCGCCGTAATTGCGGTTATACATTGTTACCTGCAGTTTTTTAATTCCGTTATTATTTTACCTGTTAATTCACCACCTATTATACAGCCTGAACAAGTCTTGGTCAACATTGGTTTTCTTTTCAGTTCTCCAATTCGAGCGTCAATCGATTTTTTCTGCACGTCGCTAAATACAGTTAGGTTGCAATAATAAAATTCAACTGCCATTAATCGAGTTGCTGGATTTTTACTGTAAAGCAAGTATTCGCAATTGTCACTTTCAATGATTTGGTCAAATAACTTTCTATTGTTCATTAAAGTCATACTTTCTCCACAATAAGTTCCGAAAATTATTGACGAGAAAGGACTCATTATTTCATTCAGATTGTTGTTATTCCATTTTTCAATTCCAGTTAACGGTTCGGTTGAGTTTTCAATTCCGAAATAGATTGGTTCTACTTTAAAATCGTCGTTAACTTTGAAAAGATTCGATAATTTTTCTTTGTAAATCTTTTTTAATCTTTTCGATTTATTAGGAATCCGAGTTGTAAGTTCATAAGACACGATTTCATTTTTGTAGTACAAAATCTGATAATTGATAGTCATACTCCCAAGACCTTTTCCACTTTGTTTTAGTTGATATCCAAATCCTAAATCCTCTCGTCTGTCATTTTTGACTTCAAGAGTTTTTATTAATTCTTCTGTGGAAGTTTCGTAGGCTTTTTTCAGTTTAGTAACAAACGACGTGTCTACTCTCACATAATATTTTTCCACTTCGGTTTTTTGGGAAAATGAAAAATTCCAAATTCCTAAAGTCAGTAAAATTGATATGTAGATTGCTTTTTTCAAATTGCAGGTAACGGTTAGTATATGAAAAGTAGGCGATTTCGAAGCACTAAATTTTCGGTTAAGCACAAAGATTGATACGAGCTTAAAGCATTGATTCTAGCGCTATTTCGCCTATTTTTTATATACATTGTTGTGTTTTCGTACTTTATTTTCCGTCCTGTTTATAGCGTTGGCAAAGACATACTCTTTTGCAATTTTTGGTTGCAGCGTGGGTTGGTGCGAATTGCAAATGTGTATGGCTTTTAGCGTTGACTATTTTAACATTTTTACAAAGAATCCAAACTCCTCATCAACTAAAACTCTTCTATCTAAACCTAGATTCATTTCTTCGCAAGCGGTTTCAGCCACAAGAGAGCAAGAGAAACACGCAGATAAATTTAAATCATAAATTCCTTGTCCTTCAGATTCCCAGCAAAGTGGGTCGGAAGAACAATTTACCGACCTTTCTAATCCTTTTTTAATTATCTCAAGAATTTTTTCAGGTTCTCCTTGTGAAACTAACCCTCCCATACTACCTTCAGATCCCTCTGCAGTATATATTAGAACACCTGACATTTGTTTTTCTGGGTTGGATGAAATATATAGCCTTTCTTTTAAACTGGCTGTGGGGTAACCACAGGAGAATTCCAATTCTCTCATCATCATATGCGAGAAAGAATGTATTAAAAAATGTTTAATTCCATTATTTTTAATTTTCTGCATAAAACTAGCACCCTGTAGTTTGGGGTTGATTTCTCTGTCTAAGTAATGACTAAAACGAGTATAAAGAGTTGGGTTGTTTTTTAACCAATTCTCTATTTTTTGATCATCAAATTGAAAAAACAGACCTTCACCAAGCGTTTCATTAGCTGGCATTACATGAAGTTCTTCTTCACTGTTACTTATGGAAAAAATATTCTGACCAGCAGAAGATTCTTGAATATCTCTATCTCCGTTTTCACTAACTTTTACAATTCTTTCTTTAGGTTTTACCCTAGTGAAGTCAAATTGAATATTAGTTACTTTTAATTCATCGACTTGTTGAATTTTAACAAAATATTCTGATAGGCTTTTACTTAAATGTATGTCTCTAAAACTTAAGCCTTTATTTTCTTCTTTACCTTCAAAAAAAGAGTTCTGAGAAAAACATTTATATTCTTGAAATCTATAATTTTCGTGAAAATCTTCTCCATTTTCATCTTCTTTCTCATTTAAAAATTCTCCTTTAAGAATTTCTACAAAAGATTCAAAGTTTGTAGGTTGTAATCCTTCATCATCATAAATAAAACCTTCAATATCAAGGTTATCCCAATATTCGTTTTTAGACCTTATTACTCTATTTTGTTTTTCTCGTCTTTCACATTCTGATTGGTATTTTTCATTTAATCGTACTAATGCACCATATAATTCTTCTGTTTTTTCTTCAGCTAGATGCATTGGTATAAATAAACTCGAAAAACCATTGGCGTAATAAGTGTTATTAGCTGTTACCAATGCTACGTTCATTACTTCCCTATCTTTACTTTTTTCATCACCATTTTTATGACATTTTTCATATGGTAAGTATTCAGGATTTTTGGGGTCTATCTCCCAAGGTTTGTGTCCAGGGCATTTTGGTTTTAAACTATTGATTCCTTCTAACGTAATTTTTGGTTTTTCTTTTGAATCTCCCGAACCCAGACGACATTTAGAACACTCAATATAAATCGAGCCATACCCTTCCGATTTTGTAGTACTTTCAGACCACTTCAAATCTGGATTACTACAACAAGGTTCTATGGTGAATAAATTTTCTCCAGAATCTTCTCTTGGAAGTTGAAAGGTTTCTTTTTGCGTCTTCCAATTTAAATATTTAGACCATGGAATATCTGATAAATGTCCATTAGGACAAATTAGTATTAAATTTGTTTGTGATAATTCCTTGTATAAAGGAATGCTTCTTTGAACATTATTTGCGTCCCAGTAAGTGTTTTTTATTTGATCACCATTAGAATCTTTAATTGGAACATTTGCATCCCGAGGAGGAGAGAAAGTATTTTTATCAATTCTTTTTTTATCCCATAAATCTTTCCATTCGTCAATCTTTTTTAAATCTTGTTTTCCATTTACTTTTTTTGCCCCTAAAAACCATTTAGGAAAATGAGTTCCTTGAATTTGATAATCTTCAGCTTTACCAGAATTACCATTTATTTCATTTAATTTCATTGCAATGGGGTGAGCTGGCTCAGTTCTCCCATGAACTTTTTTTGTCCAATTAACAGAATTGAACATTTCATTTAAAGCCATTTGAGGGATAGCGACTAAACATTCTAGATTATTCAATTCTTTTTCATGTTGTATAAACTTCACGAAACGTTTATCATCAACAAGTGTGAGTCCTAAATTTTTTGCTTCTCTTTTAATCCCATCATAAATGTCCTTGGGTGGGCTTTGCAAAAGATTTTTTATTCTATTATTGAAAATTGTAACAAATTGCCATTTATTTATGTCAGAAATTAATACATAAGTACCAAATTTTGTAGTTATAATGGATCCTACACCAGCTGTTGATGATAGTAATTTGTGTTTTCCAATACCTTGGTTATATTGATGTGCTTGAAGTATATTCATTTTAAATAGAATTTATTTTAATAGCTGCTTCAGGTTCTATTACTCTCAATGACATAGGTACCTGCCATTTTTTACTATGAATAGAACCTTCATAGGCATCTATATCAACATAGAGTTGTTCTTGACGTCTTTGTTGATTAGCTCTATTAGTAGCTCTAGTAAAGACTAAATCTGTTTGGTTGTCTAATTCATCTTCTAGGTTTTTCCATTCATTTAGAGCTTCAGAAAGCCATACTGTAATTTGGTTTAAATTTTCTTCTTTAAGCAGATTTTGAATTAGAGAGTCGAATGAATCCAATTTGGTTTTCTTTGATTCAAAATAGCTCATCAATTCATTTATAAGTTCTTTAATTTCATCATCCGTCAAATTATTGATGACATTAGCTGTATCTCTATTTGTAAACTCATTTCTAGTGTGCCGTATCATAGTTGCTAAGTATAAACCTAAATAGCGTTCAATCGCTTTTTTTGTAAAAGGTGTTATTGAAATAGGCTCTACGTAACTGTACATCTTTTCGTGAAACTCAATAAATTTTTCATAATGAGAAATATCTCTTGCCCTAAATGGGTGATGAACCGTGAGTACCAGTCCATAATCATTTCTTGCAACACGGCTACTAGCTTGTATATATTCTGCTGTATTTCTTGGCATCGAGTTCATTATAATGGTGTTAAACCTAGAAACATCAATTCCCACAGAAATCATATTAGTAGCTACTACAAATTCAGGAGGCACCTTACCACGAGAAATAGTTTTATTTTCTATGTGTGCAAATCTATTTTGTGGCTTCCACTCAGATTCAACATTCTTTAATTCATTCTTTACCTCTTCACCGGACAATCTACCGGTTAATTCAGCTTCTTGTATTGGCCCATAGGTATATAAAGCATGCATTAATTTTTGAGGTCTTAACAAACGATTAAACACCTTCCTAAATTCTTTTAAAATATAAGTTTGTACTTGAGATTGTGTTTTTCCCACCTCTTTTAAGCTATTGAAATATGATATGATTGTATGGTAATAATCCATCGCTTTAATAAATTCCTTATCGTACTCTTTAAAGTCAATCGGATGATGATTTCCAAGTTCTTTCAATTCAAAAATCACTCTATGTGTCATTAAAATTGCGGACAAACGCATTTGCATCCAAATTTGCGTTCTTCCAGTCGGTAGCACACCAACATATTTTCGTTTAGCAATATATTCGGGTTCTACATTTTCAATACTATTAAATTTTCTTTTGTAGAAAGCAAAAAAGGAATCATCACATTCAACACCAGGCTTTGGAAATAATTTAACTTCTCTTCCAAACAATGCAGCAATTTGAAGTTGTGTATTTCGTGTAGTTGCTGTTGAAGATATTATTTTAGGGCGAGTGCCATCACTCCTTGTGCATAATTGGTCTACAGCAGCTTCAAATAATGCCACTGCAGATCCTAGAGGACCTAAAAGAAGATGCAACTCATCTTGAATAATTAAATCTGGCGGCAAATAACCATCTTGCGGTTTTCCATTCTCCCAATTTCCTCTTCCAAATAATCTTCTGGAGTCTTTACTTCTCCCGTTATTATTGTCATCAACCTTATGAGCTAACTGTGCAAATTTATCGACTGTACCAAATAATAAACTTGGTGGGTGTTGATAAATGGTTTCGTCACATAGATTTATCGGGATAGCATTAGACATTGGTTTATTGCTGAAAGGGTCCTCTAATGCATAGCTGAATGAACATGTTTTACTTCCACAATAAAGATGTGCTTTACCATTATTAAATATGTCATTATTATCATTTACAATACCACCGGAAGGAATTGGTCTTAAATCTGATCCACACCAAGGACAATTAGAGAAGGGGATTTTATTATTTTTATTACCTTCTTTTAATTTTTGAAGTTGTTCTAATAGTCCTTTCATAGAGTTGGGTAATGAATTGTCCCCAACCCATAATCCGATAGAAATAGGTTCTAATCCTAATTGATTCTCATCCCATCTTCGTAATAGTTCCAATGCCATAATTACAAGTGTAGCTCTTTGAAACTGCTGCATTGTTAACAGTCGTAAAGTATATCTCATTATTGCAGCAACACCACCACCTTCTTCTTTGTATAGTTTTCGTCTATTAATAATCGTTAATGCAATGAGACCAAGATATGCTTCTGTTTTACCACCACCTGTTGGAAACCATACTAAATCTACCCACTCGTTTCTTGCAATCCATTGATTATCATTTTCTGCTTTGAAAATACCATCTAAATTTAGAAGAATAAATGCAAGCTGAAATGCTCTCCAACCAGCAGAATCTGTATTGGAAAATAATTTATCATCAGCTTCTTTGTAAAAGTCTAAATTGAATCCACAGAAACTGTTCTCTGCCATCAGATTTCCTATTTCACCGTTCTTCACTTTTTCTGAATGAAATAACTGCATAAACATCGCAGAATTCATCAAACGAAAAGAATTTAGATTTTCAACATTGTTTTCTCCTTTTAATAAACTCTCAATGTTTTTCTTCATTCGGTTATAATCCTCTTGACACTTATCCAGTTCTTGATTTGCAATGTCCTCAAATTCGCTTTGAAATTTCGGATCCATTCTTTTTTGTTGAATCCATTTACCATAGGAATCTACAAACTCTAATAATCCTGAAACAACCTCTTGATTTTCTGCATTAGAAAATGTTGAAAGCCATTTAAATTCTTGTGATTTAGAATTTTCTAAAAATGGAGGAGAAGTGAACTCTCCATTACCTTTCTCAATTGGCTCTTTGTTTTTATCTCTTGGTACAGGTTCTATATCGGGCGTCTCACAGGCAGGTAAATATTCTGTTTCAACACGAACTTTAGTATTCTGTTTTTCCCAATTTACCGAACAACCATGACCTATTGCATAATCCTCAAACTGGTGATATATAAACTTAGTAGTTGTATCCTCGTTAAATTGTCCATCCGCATCTTTTTTATATTTGTAGTTTGTATATGGAATGATATTTTCACTTTCAGAAATGATTTTTACACCAAAAAAAGCTTTGTTATTCACTTTTTCTGTGGCAACTGAGTAATACCTTTTACCTTCTGGATCTTCTTTGAAGGGGGTACTATCATTGATTAATTGAATTTTTACAAATACCTTATTGTTAGATTTTCTAGAATCTCTACTTAATTGAATATTTGCTGATAATGAAGCGTATTCTTCTTTATCTAATTGAATTTTAAACAAGTGCTCTAAACTATCTGATGTTGTGTTATCACTTCTTTTTATTTCAATATTTTCACTGTAGTCTTTTGATTTATAAGCTAAGTAAGTTTTTTTTGTAAAGTTAGTATCAAATTTAATATTCTCCATTCTCACCTCAGCATTTAAGTTTTCTGAAGCCCAAATTGTATTTCTGAATAAATTGAGAAGATCCTTAATATGGTTCTTAAAATTTTCAAGTAATTCTACTTTTTGAGAGGCTTCATAAAGTTTTTCTCTTGTTTCTCTCTTGTCTGTTTCGTTTTTTAACTCAGAAAATATTGTTTGTGTTAGGCTGCTTAAGTTGGAAGGTGTAAAATTCAAAGTTCTATTAATATAGGCTTTAACATCTTTTTCAAAGATTTCCTTTGCTTTATCCTGATCAATCGAACGTAATATTTGATTTATTTCTTTTGTGTCTTCATTAGATAGTTTATGGTTTGCTTTGATGCATTTATTTACACCATAATCTACAATCGTAATATATTTAGATAAATTATTATTGATTAGAAACTGATTAAACAAATCTGAATTTACTTCACATAAAACACCAACATTGAGTAATTGATCTTTTGCTAACTTTCTGTAATAGCGTGCACTAATATTGAAATTTATATTGCCTTCTTTCAAAAAATCTTCCTTCATGCAAAATGTGAGACCCATAGTTTGAGGGAATAATTGATTAAGTTCTATTGTATCAGGACTATCTATATTACCTAAATCATCTTTCAAATTATCAACATCATTCTCCTCTTCTTCATCGTCATTACCATTTGCATCATCATTTGAATCTGTTTGTGCTCCTATTTCTGCTGATTGACTCTCGTCTTTTGGGAATAAAATACCAGTACTATATAAAGCAGCTGGCATTGTGTTTAAGATTTCAAACTCATTATTTATTGGAAATTCAGTTTTAAAATCTTTTTCTGTATTGCAAGCAGCCTCTAGATTTACAAAACGATATCCACTAATTCCTGGACCTAGCGTCTGTTCTCTAATAAAACGCTCTAATTCTTCTCTTTTGTTGAATATCTTGCTCATTCTTCTCTTTTTTCTATGCTTTTAACTTCTTTAAAGGATAATTCGGGCTTAATTAAATCGATTAATGTGATTAATCCCGCTAATGGTTTTTCTTCATCAATTCCTAATTCATCAAAATTGTGATTATTTTGGTAGTAATTTATTTTATTTTTTAGAATTTGTTTAGGATTTGCTCCTTCATCAAAACAACCATCATTAAAAAGGTCTTTTAATAATTTACTATAAATACGAGTTGCATTTCGTCTTCCATTAATATTCCTATTTTTAATAGTGTAAATTATTCTTAAATATGTTGTTGGTAATCCTAAATAATTACAAAGCAACTTGAACGCTTTATTTCCTCTAGGAACTAAAGATTCTGACTCAGGATTTATCCAGGTGCTTTCAAAATGACCTTGGGAAACCATATCTAAATTATTTCTATTAAATATAGTTTTCAAATCGTTGTATAGAGTTTCTGGACTTGAGATGGCTGCTTTTCTTGACAACAATATTTTCCATAAACGACCAGCACTTTCTTCTCCAAAATTAAATTGATTTCGAATTATTTTTAAGTCATTTTCTTGTTGTTCTGTATCAATTAGCATTTCCACTGGATTAAATTCTTCGATTAATTCATCTAATTTTTGAACCAACATCCTATTTTCTTCCAGTTCTAAATTTTCATAAATCCATCTTATAGGTTGAATTCGCTTTTGTTTATTATCATCTTCATAATAAATATGTAAATCTGATGGGTTACAGGTATTATGTCTATTGTTATCAAAACTAATTTTATATGTAATTCTAGTTTCAGAACCAGAATAATCACTCTCTAAATCCCAGGAAATATCTATAGTTTTTTCAGGTTTTATATACTGTATTTTTTTATTAAGTTTATTCCAATTAAAATGATTTGCTCTTATGGGATGGTCTAGTATCTTATAATAATCTCTTAATAGATTGTATTTAGACCATTCGTGATTTTTCTTAAAGAATAAAGCAGGAAAGAAGGACTTTATTTTAGTGTATTTGGAAATTGTTATTTCATTTACATTTGGATAGAAATGATAGTTAAAATTCCCTTGGTCTCTATAGGAAAGAATAATGATTTCATTAGCAGGGTTTTCCTCTAAATTATCCCAACTTATAAATATTCTATTAGACCTTACATTGATTGATTTTTTAATTAAATCAAGTAAACCCTCATTTTTAAGAATGAAATCATCTAAAACTATTTTAGTGGCATCTACAATATTATTACTTATACTAGATTTCAAATCTGTATTAATTATTAAATCTAACACATTACTTAAAAGGTCTTTTAATTTTAGAATATCTTCATTTGGTAAATTAAAAATTTCTTGTTTTGTATCTTCCGTAACTAAGCTATGTTTTATATCTTTTGAAAAAATATGAGTTAGAATATATTCTTTTATTTTTTGATTGAAACAAAGCGAATAGACATTCATCATTTTAATAGAACGTAGTTCATACAATCCATTTATTTGTGTCTCAAGATAAAAATCTTCCCAAAAAGCTGAATTTGCAGGTTCTAAAAAATTAATTTCTGGTTTATTATCGTGTACTTGTCCTACTAAATATTCAAATTCTTCACTTGTTATTATATAGCTTGATTGATTAGGTATGTAGTATCTTTCTTTTAGTCTTTTTACTTTGGTTTTTATTGAATTTAAATTTTCTTTATTTGAGAAAGTTACAATTAGAAAAAAACTAAATTTTGTTCCGTGATGCTCATTTAGATTTGTTAGTTGTTGAAAATTGAACGGAGAAAATCGTTGCATACTATTCTCACAATCAAACAAAACAATATTTTTAATTAATTGGAGTAATGGAGTGTTGTCTATTCTTAATGTTCGAATATCATTAAATTCTTTTGTGTTGTACAACACAAAAGAATTTAAATCAGTTAAATTATCTTTCTCTGCAGGTAAATAAACGGGATTGTATTCATAAAACCTGCTAAGAGAATTCTGTTGATTTATCTTTAGATTTATTAAAGTTTCAGGTAATAAGGAGGCTGTTTTATTTAGTGATTTGAAATAATTAAGATGTTTTCTATCTATTTTTCTATTTTCAAATATTTGTCTAGTTAACTTTTTGTTATTCGTTGGTAAATGAAGATCTTTTTTTACTTCTTGATTTAAATCAGATATTTTATTTTTTAGAATCTCATTGACTACATCTCGTTTTTCACTTATATGTTGAAATTCAAAATAATAATGCCATAAAAACTCTACTATTAATGTTTTTTCTTCTTCATCAATTATTCTCTCAAAATGAATGTTTAAGGCGGTAAGTTCATTTTCATTATTTCTCGTATCCTTCAAAATACAATATATATATTGAAGTAACTTCCTGTAATTTTCTTTATTAACTGAATTTAATTTTTTAAAAACTACTTCAAAAAGATCTTGATTTTTTGAATCTAGAAATTTATTCAAATCTTCAGTTATATGTTTATTGAAAATTCCCATTACTTTACAATATTGATTTCAAGATTCAGGATAGCACGGGTTATCCCTACAAAAAGTTCATATTTATTAATTTCAGAAGGCTCTGAAACAACTAAGAATACGTTCTTTTTTTCAAGTCCTTTGTATTTCAAAATTGACGTGTATCGTAATTTATTAGTTGTCCCTCTCAAATTTTGTTCATTTAATTCCTCTACGTCTTTTATTATAAGTAACTCCCTTAAATCTTCATCTCCTTTGTAAGTTCCTTGTAGAAAAGTTGATTCAATTAATATTACACAGTCTTTACCTTTTAGAGAAGAATCCGTTTCTCGAATAGGAGTTAAAATATCTTTTACAATATGCTTTTTTACATTTTGTAGAGATTGATATTGGTTAATTTTAATGTTAGGAAATAATTCTTCAAACTCTTCATTAAGTATAATTGACGGGTTTTCTAGCACTTCAGATGAAAGTTTCCTTATATTTGGGTTCTGAGCACTTCTTTTTACTTCACTTATTTTAAAATGACTATAATATTCGGTAAGCAAATCTGCAATTTCAGTAACATTGCGACCAGTGCTTGTATAACTCTGGTCAATATCATAAAGGACGAGCGAATTACCATTCGTCAAACCCTGTCCATTAAACCCTGAAAACTTATTTATAAATAGATCCAATCCTCTGTCAAATAAATCTTGGGCTTCATCAATTATCATAAAATCATAAGGCGTTAGTTTGTCTTCCAATTCTAGTTTTTGAATTGTATTTTTAACTACTTCGTAAAATTCATCTTCTGTCATTGAAGCTAATTCTCTGTAAGAAAGCGAAGGGTTATGCTTTTTAAAAAATCTAAAAAATGTAGTCACTTCAATTTCGCAGGTAAGATTTCTTTCGGTTAAGATTGATTTTGTATATTGCATTAAAAAATTATTCCAACATAAGTAAATACCATTCTTATTATATTGCTTATCAATAAAAGCTTTAGCCAACGTTGTTTTTCCAGAACCAGGTGGTCCTTCAATCATTATTCTTGGGTTTTTATATAAACCTTCTAGGATTTCTATATTTTGTATACCCAACCATTCGAGTGTATTGATTGTGTTTAACTTGTTCCTATCACTTATGATAGGACTGAGTATATTTTTTATTGCTACATACTCTTTATGTGATAATTCGTTGTAGTTTCTAAAGTGCTTTTTGTGTTTGTTTTTTGAATATTTAATAGCATTTATGAGAAACTTTTCAATTGAATTATCAAAAGTTTGAGCAATATATTTTGACCAAAGTAAATTTGAATCAATCAATTTTGATTCAAAAGGGTAGTCAACGTGAGGAAAAACTACAACTTCACAAAAAAAGCAATTCTTAAAATTATTTAGGATATTGTCTTTCAAAGTGTATTTATAGCCTTCTGCTTGCTTGAAGGGGTTCTGTTTCATTGGGGTATTAAAGTTTCTTCCGTAGTAAAAAGTATTATTCTTACTAGAAATTGTCCCTCCTTTGACTTCCAATACTAAGATTCCATATTTACAAAGAATTAAAAAATCAATTTGAGCACTTGTTTTTTTATAATAATTAAAATTATCTGAATGCTCTGGTAATTTTAAATCGTGCCAAACATCCCACTCTAATTCACTTTCTCCTAATTCACGCCATAGTTTTCTATAAATATCAATTTCACCACGAAGAGGAGATCCATCTTCCTTAACAATTATGGTTTCCAAAGCATCAATAGGGTTGTTTGGGTGAAATGTAACAGGCATAATTAATTTTCGTTTGCAATGGTCGAAATTTTATTAATTGCATATAAAGCAAAAAGTTGCTTTACTGGGACCTTATCTTTATGTTTGAATATTTTATTTTTTGTTTGTTCAAGTACTTTGTCCTCTAAATCGAGTTCATTAAGCTTTTCTTGAACTGTGTCTACTAACTCGGTTGGTTCTGTTAACTTACTATTCGATTTTTGTTGTTCATATAGATTTTGAAGTTCATTAGCATTTCCAATTTTCTCAGAAAACCCATTGTTGATATATTTCAAAAAATCTTTTCCTTCTTTATATTCTTTAATTAATTCTTCAATATGTTTAAAGTAATTATCGTTAATTTTTTGAATTGGGAAACCTTTCCCTGTTCCATACTGAATTGAGGTATACCATTTACCTTCAGCTTTTTTAGTATTTTTCTCAATATCATAATTAGATAAAGTAACTGTTAGATTACCATCTTTTATGGCATGTCTTCTAAATCTAGAACCTGGATTTTTTTTGGGAGGATTATCAAATGATTTTAATTTAAAGGTATTCAGATTTAAGATCTCTTCAGTTTTTAAATTTAAATTCAATGATTTAGGAACAGGTAATTTGCATTCATCAAGAACGACCTTCGCAAAAGCTTTACTTACAGAAGAACAAACAGCATTACCCACCAAACGCCATTTATTATTTTCTTTTCCTATAAACTGATAGGTAATAGGAAAGCCCATTATTATAGCGGCTTCTCTTACTGTAGGTAACCGATACTCACCATCACCAATTCTTTCAATTTCTGATTTATATATTATGGACTCTCTTGAATTGGCTATTTTTGTTGCTGTTATAGTTCTACTTGGTTTATTTTCATTTTCAGGAAATGACATTTTTCCCATAAATGGATGATTTGTTTTCCAAAACTTCGAAAACTTCCATTCTACCTTATAAATTCCTGTATCATAAAAATGATCAGTTAATTGATTTTGAGCAATCTTAATATCATATTGTGGATCTGAAATTAATTTATTAGAAGGCTTCGAATATGGGTGAGGGAAAATCCTTTTCATATCTCCAATTGTCAAAAACTTCTTTTTTCCATCAATTCCCTCACTATTATGTGTAGAATTAGGTACAACCAATTTACCTTTTTTTACAATCTCTCCTGATATCAACCTTTTTCTAGCTTGAAATGAACCATATTCAGCAGAATTTATAACAGCGGTATTTTCGTATAAATCAATAGCGGTATTTAAAATACCAATTCGATGCTTTTTAGCCCATTCTTCTAACCCTAAATCTTTAAAAGTGTATGATGTTTGCAAGTATCTTCTAGAATTTACAACATTTTCCATAAACCAAGCTTTTAAGATTGATTTAGGTTGATGTTTTTTAACAGCAACAATTCTTAAAAATGCTTCTGTCAACTCAACTCCTAATGATTTATCTGCATTCCCAGATTTGTTAGAGCTAGAAAAACTAACACAAGGTGGTGATCCAATAATTATATCTGTATCAGGTAATTCTTCAATTTCTTTAATTGAGTTTTTAAAATCAAGAATATTTTTAGGTTTGCAATTAAGATTAAAATTGTGGTTAAAAGTATCAACAGCAGGCTTCCAATGGTCATATCCATATATAATTTCATATCCCATTTGTCTAAATCCTTCAGAAAATCCTCCCGCTCCGCAGAAGAAGTCAATTACTGTTAGTTTATTTTCCAATTTTTTATTCAAAATATTCTCTTTTTATGAGGTTTGGTAAAAATAGTTCTTTTGGTTTTATCAGCGTTGGCTTATGTGTCGGCAAAAACCAAATGTGCTATTTGTGCGATGGCTTTTTTGTATGAAACACAACGGTCTCGTATAACCGTCAGTTAGGGGTTAAAGTACGCAAATTTTTCGGTTTAGCACAGACGTTAGCAATTCCGAGTGGATTCGGACGTAGTCGAATCCGCCGTAATTGCGGTTATACATTGTTGTGCACTGGCTTTTATTTTTTTAGTTCGTTCCGATATAACTCCGCTAACGTTTTACGTTCAGTTTCATTTTTTAAAATATTCTGTAACCACATTTGAGGTTGGTCAGTCGCATTTCCATATTCTCGGTCTTTATATTCTTTAAATTCCGCAAATTCAAGCCAATTTATATTATGAATATGCTGAAGTGAATAAACAGCCATTTCTCCATTCGTTGCTCCAAAAAATGGGCAAGTATGGACTTTCGTTTTCGTTGTGTCAGAAAGTTTAGAGATAAGAAATTCAGTCAACTCCGTTTTATCATTTTCCGCAAACTTTTTCCATTCCGTTTCGCTAAAAACCATAGTAGGAATTTCTCTCTTTTTTTCTGTAACATATTGTGTTCCTCCTAAACAACCTCCTTTTTCAAAAACCATAAAATTCCACTGTTCCTCAATAGAGTCGGTTTGTTGTAATTCCATTTTAGGAATTTCTTCAATCAATTCAGCCGTCTCGTTTTTCAATTCAGATTTCGTTTCTGTTTGGTTTTTACAAGAAACTAAAGTTAAAATCAGAAGCAATATTTTTAATGGATTTCTCATTTTTCAGCTTGTGCACAACGGTCGTGGCTATGAGCAGTTGGGGATTTAACACCTAACTTTTCAGTTTAGCACTGACCTTTGTTTTATTTACGTTATTCTTAATTAAGCACCTAAACCCCAATTGCTTATAGCCGTTGTTGTATGCAGTGCTTTACTAATTTTCCAGCCAAGATAAACTAATAATTCTATCCGAAATTAGTTTGGATTTTATCAACTTATTTATTGAATGTTCAATATTTTTGAGAACTACAAATGAACCTTCGCTTGCCACTCTTTTTTTGTGCGATATTGAATGAGAATGTCTAATAATATTAAATAGATTCTCATCTCCATCTTGTAAACATTGTTCCATATCTTGAAAATTTGAAAGATTTATAATTGTCAAAGGCATTATCTTATGCTTATCACTTTCAATTTTGATATTCTCTTTTTTTAAAGATTTTTCAAATCTCTGTTTGAATGCAAAAGAAGCTAAACCAGAACTAAAAATTGGATCATTGAATATTAAAAGAGGAAATAGTTTCACTTTCCTATCAAAATCAAAAGCTTTGTCATTAATGTATTCTTTGTATTCGTGAAAAAGTTTTATTGTTTTTGATGCTAATTGGGTTAAGCCATAATCTTTATAGAATTTATCTAAATCAAGAGCATTGTAATCATCTATCGTTTTTACAGTTTTATATCCGTGAATTGTTGGTAGATAATTACTTTTAGCTTCGGCAAGGATAATATTACCTCTTTCTCGAATGTAATAATCTGCGTATTCGATTTCGTTACCACCATTAATTTTGAATTTCAAATCATCTGTAGTTCTAAATATAGTGCGCTTATTGTTGATAAATGAATTTTCTAATATTTCTTCAATAAATGGCTCGAAAAAAACAGAACCAATAAAATTTCCCCAATCAGTTCTATTGCATATTTTTTTTGGCTTTAAGTAGTCAAACCAGAAGTCGTTTATAAATAAGGCGTATGTTTTTTCAATAAGCAAGGTGTTGTCAAGAACTAAGTATGTGATAATTTCCTTTCCGTCTTTTCCAGCATTTTTATATAACGGACTTTTCTTAATATTCAGAAACTCAAATATCCGTAAATCTGTTTTATCTGGAAGTGGAATATTTTGCTTTTCACTTAATTTATCTAATATTTTGATAGCATCTTTTTCGGTCTTCTTGATATTAATGTAGCACAATTTTAATTTTTTATCATAGCTTTTGAAATACGAATACATTTGGTTTTTGAAAAAGTCAGATATGGTTTCCAGTCCAAATGTCTCATTCAAATATTTCCTCAAATGCTCTCCAAAAAATTCGTCATTGTCTATAGACTTAAATAAGCGCCAAGATTTGTAAAAAAGATTTATTGAATTTGATGTAGCGTAATGTTGATTGTGTGGTAATTCTTTGAACATAAAATATTCAAAGAAATTATCGCCTAATGTTTTACTATCATTTTCATTATATTCTTTGTCAAAGGATAGTATATTTTCGTTGGCAATCAATAAATATTTCAAAATCAATTCTCGATTTGCGATAGTGTATTCTGGTGTCTCTTCTGCGAAACCTTCGTGATTAATTATTTCTTGAAATGCATATAAACAGGTTACTCTCGAGAATAAATTATTATTTTTTGGTGTTTTGAGATACTTAAATATAAATTGAGTGCAATTAGATTGAGATGGATGATTTTGGTTATCAAGAAATAAGACCCTTAAACATTCCACTTGTGTTTCTCTTGAATCATCAAAATATGATTTCTCCATCGGTTTTAATCTTGAATTAATCGCCGATATTGTAGCGAGAACTTCTTCTTTTGGTAAAACTTTTAGGATTTCAATTGGTTTTTCGGGCGCATTTGAGGCGTAGAATTCTGAATACTTAATCAAATGTCCCATCATAGTTAAAGTGGTTTTCGCATTGCATACAACGGTCTCGTATAACCGTCAGTTACGGGATTAAAGTTAATAATTTTCGGTTTATCACAGACGTTAGCAATTCCGAGTGGATTCGGACGTAGTCGAATCCGCCGTAATTGCGGTTATACATTGTTGTGTGGCGTTTTTATTTTTATTTTCCATTCAGTTGTGTCTAATTCCATTAATTCTTTCCGACTCCAATTAGTAAATTCCTCACACTCAAATTCCAAGTTTTTACCATTCCATTTTTTAAATCGAATGTCGTCCATTTTAAAAGGACTTTCAATCTCAATCATTTCAGATAGCGAGTTGTTCATTTTTTCAATTTCGTAATAGTTATGAAAAATGAAAGTTCCGTCTGGTGAGACTTCTAAATCTTGATAATTCAACTGTCTTTCCGTTTCAATTAAATTCAAGTCAGAAGCGTTTAATCTGAAGATGTGGTCAGATGTCAAAACGATAATTTCATTCTGACTTTCTGAGTATTTTACTTCTTTTGGAAATCCACGAAATTGTCCGACAGTTTCAATCATATTTTCGTCCGTAAACTTTATCCAAGTCCACGATTGAGAATTCCAAGGACTTTCAATATCGTAAATCCTTTCTTTAAATTCTCTAGAATATGGTTGGTTAATTATTTCAGTTTTCAATTTCGTTCTGGGTTTTTTAAATGACACACAACGGTCTTGTATAACAATCAGTTGCGGATTGATTAAAAACTAAGATAGCTAAAATTACCGACTTTTATGCTTGCGCGGTTGTGTCCGCAGGACACAGAGCCGCAATTGTTGTTATACGTTGTTGGCAGTAGTTATTTTTTTTTAGGATTATTCTTTTCCCATTTTTTAATAGATTCTTTATTTCCATTTAGCCACTTGTTATAGAACTCTATAATTATCCCAGAAATGTTATCGTTGCCAAAGCCACTAATTCCAACTTTCCGGTCGTTAAAATACTTTTTAAGTCTTGAGCCCCCGTTGATTCCCCAATTATTTCTAATCCACATTCCTAAACCTCCCATATGCGAGTTATATTCCCAAAGGTTTTCGGATTCCATCAATTTCCTTTTGCTTTCAAAATTTAATATACTATCTAATTCAGTCATACACTCATATAGATTTTTTGGTATATAAATTCCATCAATAATTTCCAGAGTTAACCTTCGTTTATATTCTTCAATTCTTTTTTCTTTTTCATTGATTGTTACTTGTTCAGCAATTTTGTTATCGTAATTTCTATATCCTCCAAAAAAATTTTTTAAATAAATTTTATCTACTTCTTTTGGAATAAAATCTGTTTTAAATTGAGTTTCTTTTAAAAATGTTTTAATTTTTTGCTTGTCAAATATAGTGTCTGCATTTATCGAATCTAATTCAAACTTTCCAGTTTTATCAAGAAAACCTCGAATGTCAATTCTGTAAAGCTTGAATTTGTTAAAAGTAGAATCTTTTAATGGAATGAATTTCAATCCTGATATATCACTAATTTTTTTTGAAAGTTTTTCATTTGTTAGTTTAGTTTCTAAATCTATTATATATTTAAATGGATACTCATAATAATTTATTTTGCTATTTGTTGTTATGTAGTTTTTAATGTTTGGAAAAATGGAATCAAAGTTTAAGTTGTTCTTTAGAAATTTTTCATTGTTTAAGTCATAAATAGTTGTTTTTTTTCTAGAATCAGTAACATAGATGGAATCATTTTTATTAAATATATATTTGTCATATAAAAATTTATCTTCTTCGCTTGCGTTTTCTTTAAAGGATTTTACTAGGTAACTACTTTTTTTGTAATTTATTACTTCGTATTTGTTTTGGTAGAAAAGTTCGCAATTTTCTACACTTTTATTACATTTTATAAATTCTTCAGAAGTATAACTTTTGTCTAATGTCCCATTTTTATAAATTACTACGTTGTTGTTTTCTTTACCTTTATAATATCTGTTATTTATTAAATGCATAATTTTTTTACCATCATTACTTACAATAGTGTGAAAAGGATAATCTGCATACAAATCAAAAGACCTATCAATCTTATATATTGTATCTGGTCTTTTGTAAATGTCATATTTGATAATAAACGATTCACCTATTGTATTTGGGAAATCATCATCATATGAATAAGAAATTAATTTATATCTCCCATTTGATGAAAATGTTTCTGAAATTGTAGCCATTCCAGAGGAAATTTGACCATATAAATTTGAAAATATTATTTGTGTTAATATAAACAGCAATAGTTTTTTCATTAATATGAGTTTAGTTGGTTAAATCTAAATAAGCTTTAAAAAAAGAAAAATTAGAATTATTGAAGTGTTCATTTTTATTAGTCAATTTCTAATTATATTTTACGTTTTACTTTAATTACTGGCAACGGTTTCGTATAACCGTCAGTAACGGAAAAATGCGCGAGTATTTTCCGCTGACGCACTAAAGATAGCAAAACGTGTTGAATTTCCGATTAGGAAATTCAGCCGTTATTGCGCTTACACGGTGTTGCCCACTGGTTTTTTTATTCATAAATCATTTTCCGAACAGTTTTTTCTGTCCGTTTTATGTATTCCGTTCCGTAGTTTTCCAATTCAGGTTTTGAGTCGGAAATCAGTTTTGAGTTTTTGAAATAATATTTTTTCTCAATCGGTTTATTTTTTCTTTTTCCACGATAAAAATCCACGTTTAGTTTGGCAAAAATCAGTTCTCCATTTTGATAGTAAAATTCAAATTTTTGATACGTTTTGTAGCCAGCTTCATTATATTTAATTCGGAGTGGAGGATTGTCGTTTTGCTGTTGGTATAAATAATAGGCTTCCCAACCTCCATTTTTTCTAAAAATGCTTTTATAAACAATTGGTCCTTCTGCAATTCCTTCAGAATAGTTTTTTTCAGTTCTGTTGGTCAATTCAACAATTGAGTCAATTTTATTCAGTTCGTTTTTCAATTCAGATTTAGGATTCTGCCCATATATCAAAATTGGTAGGAATAGAAGTCCGATTAAATATGTAATTTTCGTTTTTTTCAACTTGTGGGCAACGGTCTCGGCTATGATTTCGTTGCGGAAAAATCCGCAGGATTCTTTCCGCCGTAGCCGAAAGATAGTAAATAAGCGTTGAATTCCGATTAGGAATTCAACCGCAATGAATTATAGCCATTGTTAGGTATAGTTGTTTTTTATTCAGAACAATATACATATCCAACTTGTCCTCCTAAATACCCTTGTTCGTTCGTTGATAGTCCAAGAAAATATTCAGCACTTAATCTTTCAGAAATTTTGTCAATTGTACATTCGCACAATTTTTCGCTATTTGGCCTTTTTGAGAGAGCATAATTACAAATGTCTAAAAATTGCTTTTTTTCACTTTCAGTCCAAGGAATATCATTTTGACTTTTTATATAAATATCCCATAATTTAAAAGCATCTGGTCGCCCTTTGCTTTCAGCTTTCAATTTACTCGCAACAGTTGAGTATTCCAAAAATGATGGACATAGTTCGTGAAGCTTTCTTGAAATATTTTCTTCTTTTTCAGAATCGTAATTCACAAGTTTAATTTGAACGGTTTTTATGTAAATCATTCGGTTACTTTGATAACTGTTGTTTTTAGAATATTGTTTTGAGAATTCATCGCATAATTCTAAAGCAATTTCCTTGTCAGTTTTTGTGTCTTTTTGTTGAGCACAGCTCAAGCTTGTTATTAAAAGAAAAAATATTAATGTGTGTTTCATATCAATTATACCTAACGGTCTAGTATAACCGTCAGTTACGGGATTAAAGTTAATGATTTTCGGTTAAGCACTGACGTTAGCAATTCCGAGTGGATTCGGACGTAGTCGAATCCGCCGTAATTGCGGTTATACATTGTTGTAAGCAGTTTATTTTACTATAAAAATGTCACTAACTAATGTGTCATTCGTTATTCCGATTTCAGACTCATAACTAAATGAGATTTTTAAATTTCCAATCTTTTCTTTATCATTTTCCTCAAAATAAGCGGTTCGAAAGCCACTAAAAATTAAATGCCTTTTTAGTTCAAGTTTTACTTCTGAATTTTGATTAATTGAATCAATAATTGGATTATTTAAATTTACTTCTATTAATTCCAGTTTCGGTTCAAATTCATTTCTGTCTCCTAAATGAAAATAATATTTATCGTTAAAAGTATATTCCACCAATTTAAAATTTCGGTTTAATTGAATTTTCGAGCCCTGATATTTAAAATTTACTGAAATTGTATCTAAATTTCTTGCACTTTCATTAATAGCTTTAAGCTTATAATTCTCAATAGCAATATATGGTTTTTGATAAACTGTTTTTTTGTTTTCTGTTTGAAAAATCTCTTTTGGATTAGGTATAATATTTAAAATCATTCCACCAACAACTGTTATAATTATTCCAATTACAATTTCCTTTATATGATAATTCTTTTTTTCTTTTTTCTTTTCTGGTGGATTATTTATTTCGTTCAAATGTTCAATTCCTTTAATGCTGATTGTATATTTTATATCTCTTGTTGGTAAAACACCGAAAGCAGGTGTTCCTGGTTCGTCAATAATATTTATCCATTCCAAACGAGACATTTCTTCTAGCACTTCTCTAAACGAATCCAAACCATTTGCATAACCAGTTTCAAAAAAGAATTCATCCATTCGCACAGGTTTTTCTTTCTTGCTTAATTCGGTAAGCAAGTAAATCATTACGTCTTTTCTATTCGATACTTTGTCTTTTTCCAAGGTTTTTGTCAAATTGCTTACAACGGTCTTTGTGTATGGCTCGTTGCGGAAAATCAGCTATGATTTTCCGCCGTAACCGAAAGATAGCAAATTGCAATGAATTCCGATTAGGAATTCAGCCGCAATGAGCTATACACGTTGTTACCTGTAGTTTTTATTTCGCTATTTTCTTTAATAATTCCGCTGTTTTAGGTTCAATATTTCCATTGTATTTCAAGTCAGTTGCTTTTTTATCAGTTAACATTTGGTAAAAAATACAAGCGTTTAAAAAAGCTCCATTTTTATTTGGATGAATGTAATCTTCATAAAGTTCAATTTCTGGAAGAGAAGTTCTGATTTCATAGAATTTACTTCCATTGTCAGATTTTATAATTTTATTTGATTCTGAAACTAATTTATATGATTCATTGATTGCATTAATTTCTTGTTTCAAATTTTCCATAACTGGTGAGCAATAATCAATATCTTTAATTGATTTATCAATTGAATGACCCGAATAGCAATATTTTTTTGGATATTCTCTTTTAGATGGCCAAGTATTAAATAGTATAAATTTACAGTCTTTATTCGCAGCCAATTTTTTAATTCTCGATATAGCTTTATTAACTTTAAATTCTCGATTTTCTGGAATTAAAACACTTACAGTTCCAGTTTGTAAAATTATTATGTCCCAATCTCTTTCCGCTATCTTTTTTTCGGTAAGAGTTATAATTCTGTTTTCAGGTGTCGATTCAGTTTGGCGAGATAAATGCTGTGACAAAGAATAACCTGGATAAGTACTTTGGTCAATCGTAATATTTGTATTTGTTTCATTCAGCATCATTTGAAGAGTTTGAGGCATATCGTGATAATAGGTCAAACTGTTTCCAATAAAGAGCACATTTAATTCTTTTGGAAGTTCTGTTTTAAGAGATTTGCAACTCGTAATTGTAATAGCTAATGTGATTAGCACAAAGTTTCTCATAAATTACAGGTAACGGTCTCGGCTATGAGTAGTTGCGTGGGTTAGCACTAAACTTTGCAAGTACAAACCAAGCTGAAAATCCGCGAGGATTTTCAGAAGTAGGCGAGAACAAGCAATTACTTATAGCCATTGTTGTGTTTAGTTTTTTATAGTGTCCAGTTCAATTTTATATTTTTCTAATCGTTCTTTCATTTCATTCCGCAATTTTTGGTCTTTCGGAACGTATGTTGTATCGATTTTTCCGTTTTCATCAGTCTTTATTTCTCTAACGTATTCCAAGTCAAAATTCATTCGGCTATGTTCAGGATTTTTATCAGAGAATTCCACTTTGTAAAAATTCCCATTTTCTACATTTTTGGAATTATATGCAGTCGAAGTTCCAGTATATTTTTTTCCGTTGTAATAGAATTCATATTTGTAATTCCGCTTGCTGTATTGCTTGTAAATCGGTCTTGCTCCATAAACCATTCCGTAAGTCTCTTTTTGATTCCGATTTATATCTTCCTTACTTTCCATCGCAAGAATAAATCCCCAAATCAAAAATGGAATTCCCGCAATCCAATAATATTGAGAAATGAACTCTTTAATTTTTATGTAATTCTCGTTTAAATTCAATTCTTATTTTTCGGTTTTCGGTTTGCTGGGAAATTAAACACAACGGTCTTGGCTATGATTTCGTTACGGAAAAATGGGCGACCATTTTTCCGACGTTGACCGAAAGATAGCAAAAATGAATGGAATTTCCGCGAGGAAATTCCGCCGTAATGAATTATAGCCGTTGTTAGCTTTTAGTGCTTTTATAATT
This sequence comes from Mangrovimonas cancribranchiae, assembly GCF_037126245.1. Lineage (NCBI taxonomy): Bacteria > Pseudomonadati > Bacteroidota > Flavobacteriia > Flavobacteriales > Flavobacteriaceae > Mangrovimonas > Mangrovimonas cancribranchiae. The sequence goes on along the minus strand of NZ_CP136925.1, from coordinate 2,134,323 downwards.
CATTCCGTTTTTTGTTTTTTCGGTCAGCTTTTTATTCAGGTTTCTTTAATTTCCGTTTTTAGTTCATTCCGCAAACTTGCTCAAATTCCGACCGTTTTTTAATTCAGGTTTGAGTGCGCAATTCCGCTGTTGTATTTCATTCCACATTTGAGTGATAATTCCGAAATTTTTTGAAATTCCGCACACAGTTTTTCTGATTTATCTACCTTAAAATTCTAAAAAAAATCGAAAAATAAATCAAGCTTTTTTCAAACCGCAAACTTGCTCCAGCATTAAAGCTAACGGTCTCGGCTATGATTTCGTTGCGGAAAAATCCGCAGGATTCTTTCCGCCGTAGCCGAAAGATAATAAATAAGCGTTGAATTCCGATTAGGAATTCAACCGCAATGAATTATAGCCATTGTTGTAACCAGTTTTTTAATATCCGATTATTGATAAAGCTGGTTCCGATTTATGACATTCTACATTCCGTTTTTCAGGCATAAAATCAGTCGCAAACTCTATACTTATTCCATTATTTTTATAAGATTCAAATCTTAAGTTTTCTCCAGTTTTATTTTCTCCGTAGAGATGCCATTCAAATAAAATTTTGTCAGCTTTTTTAATCTGCAATTCTTTTTGTCCAATTTCCAAGCCGGATGGATTCCACATTGTAATTTTCTCTCCATCATCTAAAGTCAAAATCAGAATATTATTGGTTTTGTCAAATTCGACATTTTTAATTTCGTGGTAATTGTCCATTGGCTTTCCAAACCAATTTCCCCAAAAGCGTAAAGTTCCGCCATTGATTTCTACTTTTCCGAACTCCTTTTCAAGAATGTCTAATGGAATTTTTACTGATTGGAAATTTGTAGTTTTATTTTCCACTTTGGTAGCAAAAAAAGCAATTAGCCCTAATAGTATAATTCCGATGATTATTATGGTCATTAAGTTCATTACTTAAATTGGTTACAACGGTTTTGTGTATGGCTCGTTGCGGTAAATCCGCGAGGATTTTCCGCCGTGAACCAAAGATAGCAAATTGCAATGAATTCCGATTAGGAATTCAGCCGCAATGAGCTATACACGTTGTTGGCTGTAGTATTTTTTATTTCCAATTTTGATTAAATCTTAATTCGTAAAACAATTCATAAACCCTTTTGAGTCCATAGGTTCCAATTAATCCGTCGTCTCTTATATTTTTTACTTTTCCGTTGTTGTAAGTGATTTTTAAAGCAACAGAACTCGAATGCATTGCACCAGAAGAATATATGTTTTCAAGATTAGGAAAGTCTAAATAATTGATAATTCCATAGATTTCCTTAAAATGTTTATCTAAAATTTGAGTTTTATATTTGCCCTCAATATCATTTGGTTCTAAATCTTCTGAAAAATCTTTGTCAAACCAATTGTAGTTTATTGCATTAAATTTTCCATTTTTATTTTTATCTATTGAAATAATAAATTCTGGACAGCCAGCTACACAACCTTGGGCAATAAATTCTATATTCTCAATATCGTATTTATTCTCTTGTTCGTTTCGCTCAATAAAAGTTCCATATTTATAAACTATAGAAATAGTTCTGCTAAATTTTTTTAATTCTCCATTTTCGATTTTGTAGTCAAGTGGTTTATGTAATTCAATATAAGAGCCATTTTTAGTTTCAATAATTTTGGGAACTAATGATAAGGATTTGGTGATGAAGTTTAAATCTATTGGATTAATGGAATCATTTCCGAAATTCATAAGAGAATGGACGCCAAAATCGCAAGAAATGTATTTGCCATCCTCACATCCAGCCATTGCCATACAATTGTGTCCATCTCCAATTATCAATAAATCGGTGAAACCATTGTTATCAAAATCTGACTTATAATAACTTTTGTCTATCTTTAAGGAATCAGCAACTTTTTTAGTTAAAGTGTCTTCATCAAATCTACAATCTCGTTTAAATTCCCTTATTTTTTTAAGTTCAAACTCCTCAAATTGCCTATAAATTCTTACTGAATCTTCCGATATTTTTTGCTCATAAAAAGGATGCCTTAATTTATTGACAAATGTTTGAACTTCTTTTTCAGAATTTAAACTGTCAATTTTTGTTGATATAAATTCAGCTTTTATAAATTCAGATTCAAGATGTTTTTCGTTTTCCTTTTTTTGGCAATTCACTAACATCAAAAAAAGAAAAAAACTTGTTAAATATCTCATAGTTTGAGGTTAGGTTATATTACAGCCAACGGTTTTGGCTATGGTTTCGTTACGGAATGGTACGCGAGTATCATTCCGACGTAACCATAAATTTAGCAAAAAGGCTTGAAATTCCGATTAGGAATTTCAGCCGTAATGAACTATAGCCGTTGTTGTACGCAGGTTTTTATTTTTTCGATTCTCTATATTTGTATTTCCCATCTTTAAAAACTAAAAAGTGAGACATACTCAAAACATCTCTATTCCCTTTAATTTCTGTAATTAAATACCATTTTTCGTTTTCAGAGGTTGTCAGTGGATTATTCCAATCAACTTCAATGAAATCTGGTTGTAGTTTTTGAACTTCGGTTAAATTTAGTTCAGCCTCAATATTGTCAGCCCATTCGATTGTGTCATTGTAGTAATCTTTACAACTGATAACAACTAAAAACAATAATAAAAAGATAAAATTCTTAAGCATACTAAATTTCATTCCAATCTATTATTTTTTATGAGCGAGTCCATTTCCGCTCGATATTTTTCTCTCCAGTCTTTTCCGTTTCTTTTATTCAGATACTTTTCAATTTCAGCGTTGTAAGCGTCAATTCCGCGTAATTGAGGTCCAGTAACAGTACAACCAACATTCGATTCGTGAAATCCATATTTTTCCTTTAGTCCAATGCAAGGAACTCCACAAGGCAATGGTTTTCCAACTGTCACGATTCTTGCTGAATTCCGCCAACTGTCAATCTTTCCAGTCAAATAATTGAATCGGTTAAAAAGTCCGAATTGCCAGAATAAAATTCCAACAATTAAGATTCCAATTCCGATAGTTATTTTCTTTTTACGTTTCATTGGTCAACTTGCGTACAACGGTTTGAATATGGCTTGTGGTGGTTTTGAAGCACTTTCCTGTCCACCGAAACCAAAGTTGGCTATGGAACAAAAGCCTTGCAGGCAGGCGTTCACCCGCCATAAGGTATATGCGTTGTTGGCATACGTTATTTGTTTTCATTCAACCAGTTTTCATAGTTCTTTAGTAGGAAATTAGTGCCTTCATTTATATATTCTTCTGTAAATAATGTAAAATGGTCTCCTGCATAATATTCAAATTCCATATTAGCATCTATACTTTTCATTTCTTTATCTAACAACTTGACTGCGTGGTGTAAATGAAAATTATCACTTGTACCTACTGAAATTCTGATTTTTCCATCAAGATTTTCCTTTAAATTACTCCAATTATCTCTTAAAATAATTGAAAGGTCATATCTCTTCCAAAGAGGAATAGCATTCTTGTTTATTTCTCCGCTTGGAATATTTACCAATCTGATTCTATCTCCATTATTATCAAATCCTCCAAAAACAGCATCGAAAGAACGTAGTTGAGAACCTCGATAAATCACATTTTCTGTCCTATAAAAGTCTTTTGCACTTATTACTGGAAATCTGCCTGCTATAGTAACATCAGCTAATAAATTACCCTTTTCATCATAAAACATATTATTTGTTTCATAAATGTTTTTGTTTTGATAGTTTCTAAAATCTACTTGATCGGGAGCACTTGCCCAGGCTCCAGCAAAGGTTTTTGGGTAATTAATTTGTAACCAAAGGGAAGCCCATCCTCCGCTACTATGACCGTGTAGTAAAAAAGCTCCGTTAGTTCTATATTTTTGCTTTAGTAAAGGGATAAACTCCTTTACAAGAGCATCTCCCCAAGGACCGTTAACATCGCTATTAGCATAGGTAGAATGACCCTCTGGACAATTACCATCTAAATAAACCACTATTATAGGTTGCTCTCCTAATTTTTCTAAAAAAGTATGTCGACCTGAATGTAATTTGTAATTTGCTCCGAAACCAAAAATTGAAAATATGACTGGATATTCTTTATCAGATTCCTCGTAGTATTCTTTTGGTAAGCTAACTGCTGCATTAACAAAAATGTCTTTTTTATGAAACTGACTTAAAAGATTTGATCTAACACTTAATTCTTTTAGAAATTCAGTTTCATTAAAATTAATTGGTTGAATAACCTTATCTGCCTTTAACCTGAAGACCTTTTCAAAATCTTTGGTCAAATCAATTTTAATTGGTTCAGAATATAAATTTCCAGGGCTTGTGCCAATATTCGCATCTCCTAAATTCAAATCGAATACGGCCTGCGCATAGTATTCTCCTCGCTCAATATTTGACAATTCAACAGGATATGAGACAGCACTATCATCAAAAATGACACTTTCATTTGATTTAATATTCTTAACATTAACTCTGTATACTGGTGTCAATTCAAGTCCGACAAAAATATCTTTTGGTGATTTATTTTCCTTTGAAAGGTAGAGTAGAACATTACCTGAAAAATCTCCTTGTTCTAAACTTGAATCAAAACTAACTTCAAATATTTGAGCTTTTGCTTGTAATCCAATTATTATGAAGATGATACTTAAAATGTGAATTTTTCTCATATGAGTATTTTTAATGTATGCCAACGGTCTCGTATAACCGTCAGTTACGGGTTAAAGTACACAAATTTTTCGGTTTAGCACAGACGTTAGCAATTCCGAGTGGATTCGGACGTAGTCGAATCCGCCGTAATTGCGGTTATACATTGTTGTGTGTAGTTTTTATTCAGTTTCATATTCCGTTTTGTGGAATTCCAATAGTTTATCCGTGAATATATTTATTTCTTTTTTCTCTTTTAGTTTAAAATCCGCAAACATAATCAGTCCGAAAACAACAAATACAATCGGTAAAATCCAAATTCCTTTAATCAGCGAAATTATTGAAATCAAAATTCCGAGTCCGAGTAAAACTTTCGCTAAAATATTCATTGGTGACTTAAAGTCAAATTTCAAATCGTAATTACCTGTTTCATTCACAATTCCGATTAGTCTGTGATTGTTCGGGAAACGATTCCGCATTAATTCAAACTTTTCAGTTCCGATATATCCATTATAGAATCCGTTCACAATTAACTTGTTCAGAATTCTTAAGTTTTTATCACTTTTGGTTATCGTTTGTCTCATTTCTCAAATTACACACAACGGTCTCGGCTATGATTTCGTTGCGGAAAAATCCGCAGGATTCTTTCCGCCGTAGCCGAAAGATAGCAAATTGCAATGAATTCCGATTAGGAATTCAGCCGCAATGAATTATAGCCATTGTTGGGCACAGTTATTTATATTTTATTTCTCTTGTTAAAATCCTATCCAATTTTCCATTTTCGTAAATTCTTTTTGAAGTCCAATTCTTAAATTTGTCCAGGTCGTACTCGTATTTAAGTGTTGAAATCAATGAGTCATTTCCGTTATATTCTTTCAGTCCGATTAGATTTTGGCATTTGTACTCATAAACTATTTTTCGGTTCCGCTTTGAGTCCGTTTTATGAACAGTTTCAATTTTAATCGCTATTTCGTTTTTATCAAAATAGGTTGTTGAAATAGAATTTCTTATTGTATCTGAAGACTCTAAATCGATAAAAATTTGTGTGGATACAGATTTGTCTTTTGAGTTGTTTTTCCGGTAATAGTGAGTTTCGATTTGTTCGAATTTCTCATTTGGGTAATCCACAATTGCTTTTGATTGATATAGCAATGTGTCTTTATAAATGTAATCGACTATCAATGGTAAACTGTCAGTTGACATTTTAACAACTTCTCTTTTAATTTTATCTAATTCGTTGTAACTGTAATCAATTTCCATTTTTTCATTGTCAAATAATGTTTTTTGATTCAGATTTATTATTTGGTCGTTATTGTTGTAAAGTTTATTTCTAACCATTAAAGTATCTCGAGTTTCATTATTCGCAGAGTCTCGTTTTACCAAAATAGTATATTCCGTTATTTGACTTGCACTTTTAGTCAGTCCATTATTCAACAATTTTGATTCTCTACAGCAACCAATTAATGAAATTGAAAAAAGTAAAAGGAAAAGTCTGTTCATTCGGTTTTAATTGTGCCCAACGGTTTTGTTTATCTTTCAGTTGTGGGAATTGGAAAATGAAGATAGTAAAAAGAAATGACTTTGACGCGTAAGCGTTCGTGTCCGTAGGACACGACACCACGATTGAAGATAAACGTTGTTGCCTAATGTGCTTTTGCGTTTTGCTTTTAACGACCACTTTATCGTTTCTGATTTTCTTTGTCAACTAAGTTTTAATATTCTTTTGAAAACGAATTTCAGTTTTAATTTTTCTCCGCAAAGATTTTAAAAATAGAGTAGTGCTAAGAACTTTTTATCCGCAACAATTTATCGTTTTCGGTTTATCGAGTTTGAGTAAGTTTTTCTCCTGAGTTCAAATTTTCTTTAGGATTTTTAATCTTCTCTGCGCAAAGTTTAGCGATCCAGTTTTGCATAATCAAAATCCGTTAAGTTTTTAAAATTTCAATTTTCGGATTGAAAATAGATTTTGAATAAATTAATAAAGCTGAGATTTAAACCGCTGATTCTGGTTTCGCATATTTGGCAACGGTTTCGTATAACCGTCAGTTGCGGGTTAAAATATGCAAAATTTTCGGTTTAGCACAGACGTTAGCAATTCCGAGTGGATTCGGACGTAGTCGAATCCGCCGTAATTGCGGTTATACATTGTTGTGCTTAGTGTTTTTTAACGCTGTTAATTTTCGGATAATCATAAAACTACCATTATCTGCTAAATCAATCCTAAATCTTTTAACCTTTTCCGAAACTATTTTTTGTCCGTTTTTGGTCAATTCCACTTGCCAATCACTTGATACTGGAAAAATAATTGGTTTAGTCAAAGTCTTATTGTCATCCGCGAAATTCAAATCCCAATTCCATTTTGCTTTTTCCCTGTCCGCTTGATAAGGTTCACAATTCCACAAGCTAATTTTTGTATCAGATTTCGCTTTTTCAGTTGGCTTTAAAGTCTCAACGAGAGGTTTAAACATATTGATTCTTGAGTTATGAGGTAAATCAGGGAAATTTTCAAATCCAATTCTTTTCCAAAAAGGTTCTGAATTTTCAGGCGAGCAAAATAATTCACAAACTAAGACTCCTTTTTGTCCAAAGTAGTCTAAAGTGTCATTAATTAACTTTCTTGCAATTCCTTTTTTCCTTTCAGTTGGTTTGGTTTCGGCAATGTCGATTATTGCTTGAAACTCATATATTCTATAAACTAAAAATCCGATTACAAAATCATTCTCAGTTATTACTGCTACGTTATTTTTAGCAAATTCCTCTTCAATTATATTCCAATTACAATAAAATCCGCTTTTCGTTTCATTCCATTCTTTAATCAGCCAATTTTTTATATCAGCAAGATGTTTTTCGGAAGGATGAAAGTTTGTTTTTAGCACGATTTCAACATTAAGCACAACGTGTTTGTGTATGGTTAGTTGCGTGGTTAAGCAACTAAGTTAATAAACATTTACGAACCCGTGAAAATTCCGAAGGAATTTTCGCAAGTAGGTTAGAACCTAGCAATTAATTATACACGGTGTTGGCAGTAGGCTTTTTTTTAAATGTCCAATATATAATACTTCCAATTTCTATTAGTTATGTCAATATATTCATTCCAATCTGCTTGATAAATATTATCCAATTCTATAGGGCCTTTTCTATGTAAAAAATTCGGAAGTTGTGGAATGTCAATACTACTAATATTTACTCCTAATCCATTGAATAATTGATAAATTCCAGCGTTTGCTTGATGAGCATTCCAAAATGCTTGACGTTCTGTTATTAAGATTGAGTAACAACCATCAATATCATTTTGTTTTAGTTGTTCCAAGAATTTAGCATCTTTAATTGCTCCATACATTTCAAGTGGTGTTCCACAATTCTCTTTCGGCATTTTTAATTCTATAATGTATTTTAAACCAGTTATTGTTTCAACGTAAATGTCAATTTCTTTTTTTACAAACTGAGGTAAAGGATTAAAAATTCTAGATGTTGGATATTCTAGTTTTACATTTAAATCATTGTAATTATTTCTTAAATAAATAGCTAGCTCAAATTGGATTCCAAATTCACCATATAATTCAATAGGATTTTGTTGAATTTCTTGAAAAAATTGTTGAATTCTGTCTCTCATAGATGTGCTTTTTAGCTTACTGCCAACGGGTTTGTGTATGGCTTGTTGCGGGAAATCCGCAGAGGATTTTCCGCTGTATGACCAAAGATAGCAAATTGCAATGAATTCCGATTAGGAATTCAGCCGCAATGAGCTATACACGTTGTTGGCTACAGTATTATTCTGATTTTCTTTTTTTCTTTTCTGCTCTTAGTTTTCGTTTCTTTTCTTTCTCCTTTTTTTTAATAAATTTATTATGAGCTTTTATCGTTTTTTTATCGAGTATGCCATTAGCGTCAACGTCATAATCAAGATTGATTAATTTCTTTTGATAAGCAATCATTTTCAGTTTTCTTTGTTCCTTTTTAATCAGTTGTTTTTTTGTATTAAATGTTTTCTTTCCTTGTACTTTAGAACAATCAACTTCTTTCCACTCAAATTTTTTATTATAGTCAAAAGAGTTTGCATAACATTTATTGGTTTCAGGATTTTTTGGTAGAACCAAGTTTTGAGCTTGTAATTGAGATGAACAAATTAGAAATGTAATCAGAATCAGTATAATTGTGTTTTTCATTTGTCTTTGAAATATTCAGATATTGTTGCCAACGGTCTCGTATAACCGTCAGTTACGGGTTTTAAGTTACTGTTTTTCGATTAAGCACTGACGCTCGCAATTCCGAGTGGATTCGGACGTAGTCGAATCCGCCGTAATTGCGGTTATACATTGTTGTGCTTTCGTACTTTTTATTCCGATTTATGTACTTCAAGTTCGATTTCAACCATAAATTCAGGTAATGCTAATCCTTTTACTTCAAGCCAAGAACCAGTCGGAAATCCATTTTTATAAATTTCAGCACGATATGCTGATTTTTCAAGCATATGAGCCATATCAGTTGTAAAAATATCTTCTTTTATAACATCGTCAAATGTGCAACCAAAGTGTTTTAATATTTTTTCTAAATCAGCATAACAGTTTTTCATCTGCTGTTCTATATCTCCAACAGCTGTTGGATTTCCTTCATTGTCCATACTTACTGCACCAGATATTTTGATGTCGTTTCCAATTTTCACAGCGTGTGAATATCCGTATGCTTTTTCTATTTCTGGACGCAAGAGAAAATATTCAGGTTTTTCGGATTCAACAATTATTTCTTTTTCCACCTCTTTAGTTTCTTCCTTTTGTTTTTGTTCACAACTTTGGAATCCAAAAGCGAGTGCAAAAAGTGTTGCGAGTAAAGTCAATCGGTTGGTTAGTTTTTTCATTATTTTTAATTGTTTATTGCCTACTTTAGTCGGTTTTCGGCTTTCCCGTTTTTAATATCCGTTTCGTTTTTCAGTATGAAGCACAACGGTCTCGTATAACCGTCAGTTACGGGATTAAAGTTAATAATTTTCGGTTTAGAACTGGCGTTAGCAATTCCGAGTGGATTCGGACGTAGTCGAATCCGCCGTAATTGCGGTTATGCATTGTTGTAAACAGTTTTTTACTTTTTTTCATTTATTGATTTCAGAGTGTACTTGTCATAAGCTATTAAGTCAAACACTTTCGATTCTCCTGTATTCAACCACTTTTTATAAATTAATTTTCCGTTCATATAAACGTACAGTTCGTTGTCCTTTGTTTCTTTTTTGAAAACCATTTTATCCTTGCCAAACTGAAAAGTCAGTTACGATTCCATTTTCGTTAAACTCGATTGTCAAACTTCCAGTATTTATTCCGCGTTTTGACATTCCTAAAGAATATCTAAAGTTCGTTTTCGTTTCTATATCTGGTTTTCCCAATAGTTCAATAATTTCCGTTTTCGATTTTCCTTTCAGTTCGCAATTATTTCGCAAACTGTTCATCATATCCCAACGCAATGACCATTCAGATTCCGATTCCGGCCAGTTTTTCCACCTTTCAGAGTCAAATTTTTCGTGACTGATATTTCCTTTCAGAGCAAATCCGATTAGAATTAGCATTCCGAAAATCAGAAATCCGTATTTTAAATCTTTTCTCAATGTTTGTCTTAAATTGTTTACAACGGTCTCGTATAACCGTCAGTTACGGGTTAAAGTACACAAATTTTTCGGTTTAACACAGACGTTAGCAATTCCGAGTGGATTCGGACGTAGTCGAATCCGCCGTAATTGCGGTTATACATTGTTGTACATAGTGCTTTATATTTCATTCAGTTCTTTTCTCATTAATTCAATAATCTCATTTTTGATACTTTGAGTTACCTTTCCGCTTATTTCAAGTTCTTTTTGTTGTTCTTTAATTCTGGCGTCATTTCCAGTGAGCATTAATTGAGGTAAGTCAGACATCATTTTATTAGACTGTTCCATTAGTTTATCATAAGATAATTCCAATAAGTCCAGTTTCTTAAGAATTTCATCACTTGCAATTACTCGAATTGTATTAGTTTCCTGTTTTAATTTGGTTAATTCTTCATACGAGTCAGAAGTCAATTTTTGTATTTTTTTTGACATTACTGTTACTGCTAAATTTTCCTTTTTCTTATTTCCTTGAGTTGCAGCATTCAGATAATTTCTATTGAACTCATCCAATATTGGCATCATTTCCGATTGATTCTTTAAAGTCGCTTCGTTTGTGAATTTATCTAGCATTTTAAAAAATCCTAAATATTGTTCTTTTTTGCTTTCGTATTGGTAACGTCTTTTACTTATGTCGAGTTGATGCTCCTTTTTAATGGATTCAGTTTCTTCCATTAATTTTTTGTTCGTGCGAATTAATGCTTTTCTTTTTGCTCTTTCCTGCATATAGGTTTTGATATATAGTCCGATTAGTCCAATAAAAGCAATAACTAAATAGTTAATGTATGGTATTAAAAAATCAAAATCTATTTCCATTTGCGGTTTTCGGGCATTATGTACAACGGTCTCGTATAACCGTCAGTTACGGGTTGTTTAAAAACTAAGATAGCTAAAATTACCGACTTTTATGCTTACGCGGTTGTGTCCGCAGGACACAAAGCCGCAATTGTTGTTATACGTTGTTGGCAGTAGTTTTTTATTTATTCAATCGGTATTTGTATACCTGCTTCTTCAAGCTTAATAAATAACAAACTTGATAATTGTAATAAGTGTCTTGTTTTTGTTTCATCTGGATTCATATTTTCGTGAGCTTTTGGGTTTCTAATTGCACTCATCGCTCCAACGAAAATATTCCTGTATCCATCTTGTATATTTCTTCTCGATTCTGTTGTCAAATCAGGTACAAATAAAATTCTCGCATTTCTAATTAGGTTCCCATTTTTATATTGAAAACCGAAAGCTTGTTGCATTAAGTTTATTCCGTCATATTCTATTCCAGTCATTCCTAATATTTCCGCTTTAACTATAGAATTTATCTCTCTTAAGGTCATAGAGATAGAGTCTGCATAAAAGTTGTTATTAAACCTTTCTTCTGCGAGTATTCTTATTTTAGGATGTAATTCTTCCCAATTCATTTTTTCTATTTTTTTTAGTTATTCTTCGCCTTTAGAAGAAATAACTTTTGTTTTTATGTCATAAAGTTCAAAAACTACTTTTGCTTTATTTCGTGTTCTTTTATCATCTGAAATAAAATAATCGCAAAAAGTCGAGAAATAAGCGTGACTCGAATCCCATAATCTTGCATAATTGGATTTTTCATTGTACTTATCTTTCCAAAATCCAACTAAATCTAAAATCTCGAATACACCAGCAAATCGGTTGTGTAAACTCATATTCTTTCCGTCTGGATGCATTTCAATTCCTTTTTCAATAAGTTCTAATAAAGTAAATCCACCCATAGCTATTTTGTTTGCATCTATTTGTTCAATAACCTCTTTAGGTGAATAGTTATTTATTCTTAATGGGTCAATATTTAGCTGTTCTCTAAATTGCTTTTTTTGTTCTTCTGAAGTATTGTTTACCATTTGCTTCATAGAGTTTCTTGCAAATGAAACTTCATTAATTGATTGATAAATATGAAAAGGTTCATTTTTGGTTTTAACAACTTTATTTGAAGGTAGTAATCTATCTAAATAATTATCCTTCGTTATTTTGCTTATTATCTTAAACCTTTTAGATAATCTCTCATTCAGTTCACTTTTTGTCGAAGCAGTTATTTCATTTGCTTCAAAAATGTGAGACATAGAATAATAGAATTTTGAGATGTCCCTTTCTGTCAGTTTATTTAAATCTGAAATTAGTAGAACGTTTTTTTCTATATCAACTATTATGTTATTGTCTAAATATGCTGTCATTTAAATTACTGCCAACGGTCTTGTATAACAATCAGTTGCGGATTGATTACAAACTAAGATAGCTAAAATTACCGACTTTTATGCTTGCGCGGTTGTGTCCGCAGGACACAAAGCCGCAATTATTGTTATACGGTGTTGTAAAACGTTTTTTTATCGAATTTGCCACCATTTTCTTTTCTTGTTTTTAATCAATCGTTTTGTCGGGAAAGTTTTGGTTTTACCGTTCGTTTTTTCAAAATCTATTTGTTTTATTATTGAAGAGCTTACAAAATCCCAATTTGATGTATAACCAAAACCTATTTCAGAATTTTTAGCGTTGTATTTCTTTTGGATTTCAAATTTACCAATGGGTTCGTATATATTGTTTTTATAATTGTCAGGTAAATACCAAGACCAAGCCGCACTTTTTTGCCAATCTCCAAAATTATTTATCAAAACTTCACTTTTTTCAACATCTTCTAGTGTCGGTTTTGTTGATTGATTTAATCTTGTAGTTACAATTAAATTATATCCATATCCAGTCTCCAAATCAGAACTCAAAACTATTGCACTTCCATAATTTCCATTAGCCAATTTAAAAACAAGGCAAGTTCCAGTTTCAAAAATAGGTTGTTTGTTTTTCTTCCTTTTTCTTGCTTTTGGTTTAGCTTTTTCGGATTCTAATTTTGCTAAAAACTTATCTAGAACAACTTTTCTTTTTTTAATATCCGATTCGCTTGCGTCGAGTTCTCTCCATATTTTTAAGTCAGATTCGTTTTTGATTATTTCACGAACTTTTTCAAGAATATCAGTCGATAAGCTTTTAGTTTCCCAAAGAGCTAATGCCAAAGCAAACCAAAAATCATTTTCTCCGTTTGGATTGTCTGAAATTAGTTTCTTTTTGATTTCTGTCGGTTCTTTTCCGTCGTTGTATAAATCAAAAAATTCCGCATAAATATCTGCTGAAGTGTCATTACTTTTTATGGCTGTTCCCCAAGTTCCCAATTCAGTTCGTGGTTTTGTTTAAAATGTTTTACAACGGTCTCGTATAACCGTCAGTTACGGGATTAAAGATAATGATTTTCGGTTAAGAACTGACGTTAGCAATTCCGAGTGGATTCGGACGTAGTCGAATCCGCCGTAATTGCGGTTATACATTGTTGTAAAACGTTTTTATATTCGGGTTAACTTGGTTTTATTTATAAAGAAATCCTCTCGATTTATATTATCTTTAAAAAACTCTAAAAGTTCATTTTGAGATTCGAATTCTTTACTTCTCAATTTCTTATTCACTTCTGAAAAAATAAGAGTGTTACCCTCAACTTTAAAGCCATAAAAAACATTTGTGATTTTGTTTTTGTATTCTGTTTTTAGATTCATAATTTCAAAACCTTTTATTGTCTTTGAGAATGAAATTATTTCATCAGTTTTTTCCTTGTCCTTAAGTAATAATTTATATGTTTTTTCTCCGTATTTTATGATAGTAAGTTTTTCGCTATTATCTTTTTCATTGAACCATTCTCCAATTAATTCAGTATTGATATTTTCATCATTCGGCAAGCTGAATTTTGATTCCAAAGAACAACTAATTACTAAAAATAAAATTATTAAACTTAAAGTGTATTTTTTCATAGGTTCTGTTTTTTTAATGTTTTACAACGGTCTCGTATAACCGTCAGTTACGGGTTAAAGTACGCAAATTTTTCGGTTTAGCACAGACGTTAGCAATTCCGAGTGGATTCGGACGTAGTCGAATCCGCCGTAATTGCGGTTATACATTGTTGTAAAACGTTTTTAATCAATCAGCTTTTGTTTTTTCGGTTTTATTATAATGTCATCGTGCAAGTTTGGGAAATACTTAAGCATAGTTTCTTTATCTTTTCCAGAGGTGTCGATAAAAGTCCAATTCTGTCCATTGTCACCAGATATTCCAATTAAGGTATATTCGGATTCTATTTTTCCGCGTGGCGTTTTCATCACAATTACTTGAGTCAAAGAGCACTGTGATTCATTTCCTTTTTTTAAGAATTCGGAAGGGTTTTTAAAGTTCAAATCGGTAAATGAGAAACCATCATTTTTCATTTTACTCATTCCTTGTTCGGTGGCTTTAACCATATTCGATTTTCCACCCATCATTTCAATAACTTTTGGATATGTGTAATTAACAAAATTCTCATAATCTCCAGCAAGAAAGAATTTTTTCATTTCTCCAAGTTGAGAGTTTAAATTTTTATTTTCAGTTTGAGAAAACCCCAAAGCTGAATTTATTATTAGAATTAAAATCCAAATTTTCTTATTCATAATGTTTGTCTTAAATGTTTTACAACGGTCTCGTATAACCGTCAGTTACGGGATTAAAGTTAATGATTTTCGGTTTAGCACAGACGTTAGCAATTCCGAGTGGATTCGGACGTAGTCGAATCCGCCGTAATTGCGGTTATACATTGTTGCCCACAGTTTTTTATTCCAGTCCATAATTTCCATTTGCCCATTTTATTGTCGGTTCAATCCATTCTTTTAATGGTTTGAACAAAAATCCGTGTTCCATTCCAGTATTCAGCTCAATTTCTTTAAAGTTCTTTATTTCACAGGTTGAGTTTTCTTTTTTTCGGATTGCGGACACTCCGAACGAGTCAGTTTTTTCGTAAATGGTCAAAATGTTTCCGCAAAAGTTTATTTCAGGGATATTTTCCAAATCGCTATTTCTAAAACTCGCTACGAACACAAAATTCAGTTCAGGGTTGTCTGCCAAGGTCGAAACGTATTGTGCAATATATCCGCCTTTTGAAGTTCCAACCACAGTTATTTTTTTCGGTTCTGTTCCGTTTTTTATTAAACTGTCAATTTGGGTTACAATTCCGATTGCGTATTCTCTTGCGTTAACATTTCCACTCCGTTTTTCGCTTATTACTTTAAGTCCACTTTTTTTAAATTCAGCTATAATTTCGTTGTATTCAGTCCGCCCAAATTCAGGATGCAATTCATTCAGTTCGTGTTCTTCTAAAAATCGGTTGTGAAGAAAGAAAACAAATCGGTCATCATTTTTGTTTCCGCACGCAAATAAAGTTGAGCAAAAAAGAATTCCAATTAATAGATTTATTTTCATTGATTTACGATTTTTTCAAATTGTGGGCAACGGTCTCGGCTATGATTTCGTTGTGGAATCATCCGCAGGATTATTCCGCCGAAATCCAGCCGTTTGATTTATAGATTAAACTTTGTTTTAGCTCTCTGCCACAATGAATTATAGCCATTGTTGCCAGTAGTGTTTTTTTCTTTTATTTCGTCCAAAATCCGATTTGCTTTTTCCGCAATTCCTTTAAAAAATTCCCAATCCTTGTTTATTTCCGAAACGTGTTTTCCCAAAGTCTGTCGGTAATTAAATTCCGAGTTCAATTGAGCAGACTGAATTATTGTTTCAATTCGCTTTTTTTCTTTTGAGTTCAGATTGGTTAAGTCAAATTCCGATATTTTGTCAATTAGTTTTTGTCGGTATTCCAGTCCGTTTTGTTGTTCCTCCAGAAAAAGTCGGGCTGAACTTGCGTGAATTTCGTCCTCAAATTCAGATTCCAGTGCGATATTTATTAATTCGTCCGTATTCGGTTTTGGACTAATTTTCATTAAATTCCAAAAATATCCTCGGTCTGGGTCGATTACGTATTCCATCCATTTGTCGCCAGTTTTTTCGTCCAGATAAATTTTTGTCCATCCACCATCGAGTTTCTCGATTTCGGTCAGACTTTTTTTAAAATCGTCTGTAAGTTTATTTGTTCCGAAAAATTTTCTTTTCATTTCAGTTTTTTCAACATTACTGGCAACGGTCTCGGCTATGAGTAGTTGCGTGGTTTAGCAGTTAACTTTGCAAGTACGCACCAAACTGAAAATCCGCGAGGATTTTCAGAAGTAGGCGAGAACAAGCAATTACTTATAGCCATTGTTAGGCACAGTATTTATTAATAATCTTTTCTCGAATTGAAATCTTTTTCGCTAATCTCAATTCTATTTTCGTTAAACCAATTTGCAAAATCAGTAAAATTCTGTTCATTTTCAGAGTACCATTCTTGATATTCGGTTGGATTTCCTTGCGATAGCATCCAATATGTGTATGTTTTAAAAAAACCATTCTTTTGAATCTCTTTTTGGTACTCTAATAATTTATTTGGATAATCCTTGTTAAATTTTTTTTCATTAAACCAAAAGTCCAAAAAGTCCTTTCTTGCATTGTAAATTGAAGCAATGTTTATATTATTCTGAAAATTGATTGCTGAAAAGGCAAAAGCAGTTGCAAACGTACCTTCAAATGGTAGAACTCCTTTTTTCATTTTTTTTATGTCTTTTTTGTCCTGTACAACTATTTGAAATCCTTTTTCTGTCAAATGGAATTGACCAGAGGAATCCGTTTGCACTTCATAGCTTTTTTGAAAATTTTCATATAGTAACTTGCTTATTTCTTCTGTTCTCTGTGTATTTGGTTCTAATAACATAAAATATTCACCGTAAAGTAAAGTCCAAATTCTTTCTTCCGTTAATGAAAACACTTTTGAAAGTCTATAATAATTTGATGAATAGTTAGGATTAGCCTTAATTCCATCTTCCCAAAATGCAATTGCCTCATTATACTCTTCATTATGATATTTTATATTTCCAGATTCCAAATGGAATTTTCCAGAATTTGGAAATTTAATCATTCCTTTTTGGTAGGTTTTCAAAGCAAGTTCAGGATTTCCTGTTAAGTCATAAGCATTTCCAAGCAACTGATAGACTACATCTGTAACATCTTTGTGTTCTGTTATTGTGTTCAGTATTTCTATTGCTTTTTGATAATCCTCTTTTCTGTAATTTGCATACGCAAGTTCGTATGGGTAGTCCATTCTTTCAGGGTCTAATTCTTGAGCTTGTTTTAATAAGTCAATAGATTCATCAAGTTTTCCCTCGTCCATTATTTTTATTGCATTTCGCCCTAATTCCAAAGCTTTTTCTTTGTTGTTTTGTCCGATAGCAAAATTTCCAATTAAAAGGAATAATATTGTAAGTAAAAAGAGTTTCGTATTCATTGGTTTTTTCATATTGTGCCTAACGGTCTCGTATAACCGTCAGTTACGGGATTAAAGTTAATAATTTTCGGTTAAGCACTGACGTTAGCAATTCCGAGTGGATTCGGACGTAGTCGAATCCGCCGTAATTGCGGTTATACATTGTTGTGTGTAGTTTTTTATTCAGTTTCATATTCCGTTTTGTGGAATTCCAATAGTTTATCCGTTAAAATATTTATTTCTTTTTTCTCTTTTAGTTTAAAATCCGCAAACATAATCAGTCCGAAAACAACAAACACAATCGGCAAAATCCAATTTGCCTTAATCAGCGAAATTATTGAAATCAGAATTCCGAGTCCGAGTAAAATTTTCGCTAAAATATTCATCGGTGACTTAAAGTCAAATTTCAAATCGTAATTACCTGTTTCATTCACAATTCCGATTAGTCTGTGATTGTTCGGGAAACGATTCCGCATTAATTCAAACTTTTCAGTTCCGATATATCCATTATAGAATCCGTTCAAAATTAATTTGTTCAGAATTCTTAAGTTTTTATCACTTTTGGTTATCGTTTGTCTCATTTCTCAAATTACACACAACGGTTTTGTGTATGATTTCGTTGCGTGTTTCAGCACTAAAGTTAGCAAATAAATCACAGATAGAAAGTCCGCGAGGACTTTCGTAAGTAGGCTTTCACTAGCAATGAATTATACACGTTGTTACCACACGTTTTTTTATCAGATTATAAAAGCAACTACAATTTGTAATAGAATGGACAAAATCGCAACAACTAAAAAGAATACAAAAATGTTTTTCGAGATATTCTGTGTTTTTAAAAGTCGGAATTGATTTAGGTTGTTTAAAATCAACAATTCTTTTTCGTCCATTGCTCGTAATTCAGAAAGCTTTTTGTATTTGCTGTATTTATCAAATTCAGTTGGTTCAATGTCATTAACATTTTTAATATTCTCCATAGCGGTTAATTCAGTTTATTAATTTATAATTCAAATATTATGTCAAAATTTAATCATAAAACATTAGTTAAAATAAATGCATATTGTCGATTATTTTGGGCTTACCTTGGTTTTGTGTTTTTTATGTCCATCCTAATTTGTCCAGAATTTCTCCTAAAGACCATCCAATACCTATGCAAGTAAGAATAACCCACCAATACTTTTGTATTAGACTAATAAATTTAAGGTCTTCTGTTAGATTTCTTATTCGGTCATTTTGTTCACGAATAGTTTCCTCATATTCTAATTTGTCCTTTTGTAAAATCTTAATTTCTAAATCAAGTTTGTTTTTTTGCTTTTCAATGTCGGAATCAGTTTTTATATCCGATTTAATTTTAGTAAATCCACCAGAAGAAATAAAGTCATCTATAAGTCCACTGTATTGGACTGGTAAAATTCCAATATTAGATTCATTATACACTCTCATTAAATTTGGTTTAAAATCAATGATTTGGTATAAAAATTCTTTTACTTGGTCTTTATTTAATTCAGGAAACAATTTTTGTTTTAAATCTCTTTGGTCAAAATGTCTATCTCTATTTTCAGACAAAAACTCTAAAATTAAATCCCTATTATCTTTCATTGGTCAAATGTGTGGTAACGTGTTTGGCTATGGTTTCGTTGCGTGAAAATCCGCTAGGATTTTCCGCCGTAAACCGAAGATAGCAAATTTGCGAGGACTTTCCGCGAGGAAAGTCAGAAGCAATGAACTATAGCCGGTGTTACCCATAGGCTTTTTTTATTTTAATTGGAAATGAATATGGTCATCGTGTCGAACAGCTTGACATCCGTGAAACCTTACTTTTCCGTTTGTTAAATTCAGTCGTTTTTTTAAATGTGGTTCAATAAATAATTTGCCGATGCTGTTTTGACGTAAAATGATATTCGCTAATTCACGAGTTGCCTTTTCGGAAAATTCAATCTCTTTGTTGATAGTTCCTAACGTCAAATACTTCGGGAAATCATATTGCCAATTCCCACGTTGTTTGCAATCTGCATTTTGGTCATATTCGTTTGGGGTTGGTTTTTCGTAAACTCCATATCCGCTTACGGATGGTTTTTTATTGGTCAATTGTCCGTTTGGCTCTTCATAAATTAGGGAAACGTCAATTTTCTTTCCGTCGTTGTGGCTTAAATGGGGTAGAAGTGGAAATCCGTTGATGAATGGAAAGTTCGCATCGAGATAAATCATTTTTATTCCGTTATTCCGCTTCTCAAATTCGGTTGCGATTTGGGTTAGAGATTTGTTTAAATCTGGTCTTACATAATTCCTGTTGGCAAGTTTGAAAAATACAGAATGAGCTTTTAAAAATTCCGTTTCTTTAATTTTTTCACGTCCGAAAATTGGTGCAACATTAGGGACAATGAAAAAAGTTGCGATTAAATAAAGTCCGATAAAAACTCCAATTCGTTTAAGTCGCCTTTTGTTAGCAGTTCGTTTGATTACCAAAATTGAAATCAGATATAAAATTCCGCCGATTTGGGTCAAAATTGTTAAAAGGACGAAAATTACAATGTGAAGTAGGATTCTCAAATTTCAGTGGTTTTTTCAGCTTATGGGTAACGGTTTCGTATAACCGTCAGTTACGGATAAATTTACAATTAAATTTGGTTTAGAACTGGCGTTAGCAATTCCGAGTGGATTCGGACGTAGTCGAATCCGCCGTAATTGCGGTTATACATTGTTGGCGTGTCGTTTTTATTTTATTTCAATTTTCTTCCCTAAAAATTTAGGTTCTACTCCAAAAATTATATCTAAAAAAGCCTTTGTTCTTGCAAAATATTCTCTAACCTGAGTCTTTAAACCATACTTCCCACTTAAATCTTTTGCATTAAATCCAATTGCAGAAATTCCATTTTTCTCTGCAAGATAGATTGCTCGTTCATTATGAAACTTTTGTGAAATAACAGTTATGCTCATTTGCCCGAAAATTTCTTTTGCTCTTACAACAGAATCTAAAGTCCGAAATCCAGCGTAATCCAGAAAAATTCTATTTTCAGGAATTCCATTTTTTATCAATTCATTTTTGAAATCAGTCGGTTCATCATAGTTTTTATTTCCATTATCACCACTTACTAAAATAAAATCAACTTTCCCTTTTTTATAAAGTTCAACTGTTGCGTTTATTCGATATTTAAAGTATAGATTAATTCTACCATTTTTTAAATTTTTTGAAGTTCCGAGTACAAGTCCAACTTTGTTTTTTTTAATATCAGATGAGTTTGAAAATGTTTTGTTTTCAGCGTTTTTTTCTATTGAATAATTTGCTGTAAATACTAAAACAATTGGGATTATAAAAATCAGTAATAATATTATTCTTTTTTTCTTTTTCATTCGGATTTTCATTCAAATGCACGCCAACGGTCTCGTATAACCGTCAGTTACGGGATTAAAGTTAATAATTTTCGGTTAAGCACAGGCGTTAGCAATTCCGAGTGGATTCGGACGTAGTCGAATCCGCCGTAATTGCGGTTATACATTGTTGTGCTTTCGTACTTTTTATTCCGATTTATGTACTTCAAGTTCGATTTCAACCATAAATTCAGGTAATGCTAATCCTTTTACTTCAAGCCAAGAACCAGTCGGAAATCCATTTTTATAAATTTCAGCACGATATGCTGATTTTTCAAGCATTTGAGCCATATCAGTTGTAAAAATATCTTCTTTTATAACATCGTCAAATGTGCAACCAAAGTGTTTTAATATTTTTTCTAAATCAGAATAACAGTTTTTCATCTGCTGTTCTATATCTCCAACAGCTGTTGGATTTCCTTCATTGTCCATACTTACTGCACCAGATATTTTGATGTCGTTTCCAATTTTCACAGCGTGTGAATATCCGTATGCTTTTTCTATTTCTGGACGCAAGAGAAAATATTCAGGTTTTTCGGATTCAACAATTATTTCTTTTTCCACCTCTTTAGTTTCTTCCTTTTGTTTTTGTTCACAACTTTGGAATCCAAAAGCGAATGCAAAAAGTGTTGCGAGTAAAGTCAATCGGTTGGTTAGTTTTTTCATTATTTTTAATTGTTTATTGCCTACTTTAGTCGGTTTTCGGCTTTCCCGTTTTTAATATCCGTTTCGTTTTTCAGTATGAAGCACAACGGTCTTGTGTATGATTTGTTGCGTGTTAGGTTACTAAATTAGTAAAAAAAAGAGCAAACCATAATTCAGCGCGAGGATTTTCCGAAAGGAAAATCAGAAGCAATGAATTATACACGTTGTTACCAAAAGTTATTTTTTTACTTTTTTAAATCTGTCCCAAATGTTTGTTCCTGTTTTAAATTCATTTTCATTCACTTTTTCCCATTTCCAAGAAATTTCTTTATCAGAAATGACTTTTGCTTGAGCAGGAAATAAATCAATTTCAATTATTTTATCAGAACTGTTGTCAATTTCCAATTCAAGTGTTTCATAACCAATAAATTCAATTTTGTAGTTTGCTTTTGGGCTATTTCTATCGACTAAAAAAACTTTGTTTAGTTCATCAAAGAAGAAGTGTTTGCGGTCAGATGTTCTTATGACATTAGCTGGAATTTCAATACCATTTTCGTCTTTAACTTTAAATTTAAGTTTAATTTCTTTTTCAGATTTCGCTTTAGATTCCGTTATTTTAATTTCACTTTTTGAATCCTGTTCAGCTTTGTCAAAAATCAAGTTTAGTTTTTCATCTTTCAATTCAAATTTTCCACTGCCAATTGCCGAAACTCCTAAACATCCAGAAACGAAATAATCAAATCGATTATTTTCTTTAAAATCAATACACGTTACATCTGATTCACCAAGTGGAATCGAACAATATTTTCCGATTAATTTTTCTTGTGAAAAAGTTGTAATCGTAATCAGAAGCATTATCGTTTGCAGTATGATTTTCATAATTTTTGGTAACGGTTTTGTGTATGAAACGTAGCGTTTAAAAAGACGCTAATTTTTCGGTTTAACACAGAGCCGAATTTTTATATTTTGTTTTTAATTTTCTATCTAAAAGCCAAATTTAAAAATTTGGCGTTCTTCGCAAATAAGCACAAACCTTTCGGTTTAGCACATACTAGCTATGTTTTATACACGGTGTTGGCAAACGTTTTTTTCTTTTTAAATATCAAATATTGAATGAATAACAATACAGTTGATAATAGAATCAGAATATGAGGAGTATAACTAGGCCAAGCATCCAATAATATTTTAACAAGTATGTAAATAGACATCGAATTAAAGACTAAAATCAAAAAAGAAACTATAAATCCGAATAGATTCATTTTCTTTTTAGTCAGATAAACGGTTTCAATAATTTCGAAAAAAGCGATGACAATTGGAATGATTCCATATATTACTATTTCAAAATCCATATTTTAATACATTGCTGCCGTTCCGAGTTCAAACATAATTATTAGTCTTGTATTTTTTTTCAATTCCACGTTTTCTATTTTCTCTTCATTATTTCCGATATAGTTTGTCGATATATTATAAATTCCTGGTTCAACAATTAGACTAAAAAATCCGTTTTCATTAGTTTCAGTTTCAAATTCTCCAATTTTTACTCTTGCTGATGTAGGAAAATCTTTGGTGTCCCTTGAATAAACGAATCCAGAAATTAGACACTTTTCATTCAGGCTCTTGTCAGTTCCATTAAAAACAATCTCCGTTTTTCCCTTTATTTTATATCCGTGTTTTGTTTTTCGGTATGGTCCACAAGAAACAGTTATTATTAAAATCAGAAATGTTAAAACATATTTTTTCATCTTTCTTTTAATGTTTGCCAACGGTCTCGGCTATGGTTTCGTTGCGGAAAAACCCGCAGGATTCTTTCCGCCGTAGCCGAAAGATAGTAAATTTGCGGTTGAATTCCGAGTAGGAATTCAACCGCAATGAATTATAGCCGTTGTTGTATGCAGTTTTTTAATTTCCATTTTTCGATTTCGGTCCTACAATTTGAGTTTCATCTGGTTCCGTAATTGGCTTCTCTAAAACAATTTTTAAGTCTTTAATAACTTTTTCCGCTTTTTCAATATCCACAATTTTTGGAAGTCCAATGTCAATGACGTTTGTCGTATTAGAAATTCTAAATCCGTTTCTGAATTTTTCTTTGATAAAACGATGTCCATTATCGATTGATAAAATTCTTATGAAGGTTTTATTCTCCGATTCATAACGGAATATTCCTTGAGGATGAATGTCAGTCAGAATTACTTTATATCCGATTTCTTCAGAGTTTTGAGTTTTAAATTTAAAAATCAAAGTATTCTTATTTTCGACAAACTCGATATTATACTTGTTTTCTTTGTCGGTCAAATTCTTATAAGATTCAATTAGAGAATCCATTTTCATTTGATCTGTATTTTGACTATTTACATTTCCAATAGTCATTGTGAAAATTGTAAAAAACAATAAAATTTTCAATGTTTTCATCATAGATTACTTTCGTTTCTCAAATTGCATACAACGGTCTTGTATAACAATCAGTTGCGGATTGGTTAAAAACTAAGATAGCTAAAATTACCGCCTTTTATGCTTGCGCGGTTGTGTCCGCAGGACACAAAGCCGCAATTGTTGTTATACGGTGTTGTGTGCTGGCGTTTTTAATAAGTTGATATTTTTCTTGTTCACTATTATTAAATAAAATAGTCAAATGGTCAGCCCAATATGAGTTAGTTCCATCTTCTTTTATTTCAAGTGCTGAAACCCATATTTTCTCAACTCCAAATTCGATTTGCCAAGTTTGAGGAAGTTTGGTATTTGTTTTTTCAGATTTAATAACTCGGTTATTTTTATATTCCTTTGTGATTCCCTCGCTAATGTCCCATAAAACAATAATTTCCGAGATTTCTTTTCCGATAAGTTTTGCCCAATTTTTATTTTCAGTCAGTTTGATTGTTTTAATTCCCTCGCGGATATTTATCTCGTTTAACTTTTCAAAACCAATTCCGTAACAGTAAAATTCATTATCCCATTTTATTTGAATCAGTTCATTATTATCCAGTCTAAAAATCACATTCATATCTACAGAGTGGATATCAGTAGAATGTTCCCAAAATTCAGAATCGGTTTTGTAATCCAACTCTTCATAATAAACTTCAATTATTTTGCGTCCGATAAAAGCCGAATTTATTCTGTGATAATATTTTAATTCTTTATCCATCATTTTTTGTCCGCTTGCACACAACGGTCTTGTATAATTACCCAGCTAAGGGAATTTGGGAAATAAAGATAGTAAAAAGAACTGACTTTGACGCGTGAGCGTCTGTGTCCGCAGGACACAAAACCTTAGTTGGAATTATACGGTGTTGTAGCCAGTTTTTTTCTTTTTAATTTTTCCCCAAGCTAAAACTTTTACTCCTTTCGAATAATGAATTTTGCTTGGTCGTTCGTTTATTAGTTTTTCAAATCTCGGATAATTCAATTCCAATTTTTGTATGTCAATTTCGTTAATCGGCCATTCCAAGTGATGGATTTCAAATTCGTTTATCGAATCGTCTGTGTCTTGAAAAAGAGCATATCTTTCCGTTAACCATTTGTCCAGTTCCGCTTTCTCGTTTAGTTCGTTTCCAATTTTAAACTCAATATTCAGTTTGTCATTAAATTCCGAATTTTGGGATTGATATCTTTCGTCAGTCCGTTTAATATTTGAAAATCTATACGAAAGTTCCGAAATACTTTTTGCGATTTTACACGATAAACTTTTTCCGCCTTCGATACTCAAGAAATAAACACCAGTTTTATTATTTGACTTAACATAAGTCCGAATATTTATTTCATCAAAATCCGATATTGGCGAGAATGAAGGTAAGTTTTTTGGTCTTATTTTTTCCATTGTAAATGCAACAATTGAAATCCAAGGTTTTCCCTTAAAAAGGTCAATTTCCAATTCTTGTGGAACGAATTTTTCCAATTCAGTCAATTCGACTTGATAATGAAGAAATATTGCATTATTCCACTCTTGGTAAAATTTCCAATTCTCAGTTGGAACTTTCCAAGGTCTGTGTTTTGTTGTATTTAATATTTCTCGGATTTTCATTTTGTAAATTGGCTACAACGGTCTCGGCTATGAGTAGTTGCGTGGGTTAGCACTTAACTTAGCAAGTACGCACCAAACTGAAAATCCGCGAGGATTTTCAGAAGTAGGCGAGAACAAGCAATTACTTATAGCCATTGTTGTAAGCAGGTTTTTTTAGTTTCTACAGTCAATCATTATTGTTCCACCTTGGTTGATATAGACTTTATTTACTCGATTATCATCTTCATAATGGTCTGTTAAATCGTCTCGAAGGTTTTCATAAGTTCCGTCTTCTACAACC
This sequence comes from Mangrovimonas cancribranchiae, assembly GCF_037126245.1. Classification (NCBI taxonomy): domain Bacteria; kingdom Pseudomonadati; phylum Bacteroidota; class Flavobacteriia; order Flavobacteriales; family Flavobacteriaceae; genus Mangrovimonas; species Mangrovimonas cancribranchiae. The sequence goes on along the minus strand of NZ_CP136925.1, from coordinate 2,108,572 downwards.
TCCATTATTTTGACATTAATAAGTCTACCAAACGGCATAACTCTATATTTTCCATCGGTTGTTTTCTTTGAGTATTTTTCTCCTTGCATACCATAACTTTCAAATTTAGTATCTAAAGATTCAACAAAAGTGTCAGTTATTTCATAAAGTTCTCTTTTACTTTGAGAACAACTCATAAAAAGAAGAGCGATAATTATTATTGCTAAATACTTTCTCATTTATGCTATAATTTTTTTAATAAAACATAGTTGCTGTCAAAATCCTCAACTTTTAAAATTTGTTTAGGATTACATAAGCTTTGTCGATATGCAATTTCTGGATTTCCATAATCAACTTTGGTACGGTTAAAACATCCTTGTTTTTTTAGCACGATATAAATTGTTCCGCTTTTTAATTTATCATTAGATAATTCTAAACCACAATTGAAAGGAATGGTTTTAGAATGTGCAAAATCATTTCCATAATCTGCAGTGTTCCCAAGATAAGAACCGTAATCTTCCCAACGTCTAAATTTATAATTTAAAGTTCCTAAAAGTTTTAATTCTCCATTGTTCATTTGATAAACTAAAATTGGTGGAAGTTTAGGATTATTATTGTCTGAAGTTATGGATACTCTAGTCATAATATGACTATTGCCTCTTTCTGCATCTCGCAAGAAATACTTATGTCCATAATCATCAAAGCTCCAACGTTTTCCTTTCCATATTTTATCAAATCTTAATGATAAATCGCCATACTTTACTCTTGTTGTCGGTTTTAGAACCTTATAACCAAGTGCTTTTTTTCTTTCCGCTTCTATTCTTTTTTGTTCAATAATTTTGTCAATTTTTGCGATTTCCTTTGAAGCTATTGATGCATCATTAGTTCCTTTGAAATTATCTACAATTCCTTGGAATTCTATTTTGGCTCCATTCAGATTATTTTCGGAAAGAAGTTTTTTGGCTCTAACAAATCTATTTTCTGCAGTATTTTTTAATTCGGTCAATTCAGCCGTACAATTATTTAATTCCGTTTTGGTTTTTTCAAGTTCAGTTTTCAGTTCCGATAACTGTTTTTTAGTTTCTCCATCAGAGCAACTTAAAACTGACAATATTAAAATTGAATAGATGATTGGTTTTATTTTCATATTAGTTTTGTTGGTTTAACTTGCTTACAACGGTTCGTATAACCGTCAGTTACGGGGTAGTACGCGTTAATATTCGGTTAAGCACTGACGTTAGCAATTCCGAGTGGATTCGGACGTAGTCGAATCCGCCGTAATTGCGGTTATACATTGTTAGCAAACGTTTTTATTTATCGGTTCAATTATTACTTTTTTCATTCCACTTAAAATATTCAATTCCATTAGTTTTCTGATAGCCCAATAAAAAGGGAATAGCAATAATCCCATACATCCATTTGAATAATAGCGAAAACTATTCCCTTCAAAATTTTTATTCCAATAGACTTTTGACATATAATGTTCTCCATTCAAGAAGAAGTCTTTACTCGACCAGCCTTTTTCAAGTGCAGGTTCAAGAAACTCATTCAGCCGTTGCTTTTCCGTTTTGTTAAATTCCGCTTCCCAAAATTCTCCAGACCAACCTTTCGTTTTAGGATTATAGAATTGGACATCTCCGATTTTTTTCCAATCCTCGTCAGGATATATAAAGTCAAATCTTGTCTCGGTCAGATTGTGAGTCAAACTATAAATTCCAATTTCTCCAACTTGAGTTTTATCCTCAATTTTGAAATCAGAAATCGGTTTAAATGTTGATTCTATGTATTCTTTCCAATCTTTCACTCAAATGTTTGCTAACGGTTTTGTATATGATACGTTGCGTGGTTTAGCACGTAATTTAGCAAATAAAAACCGAATAGAAAATCCGCGAGGATTTTCGTAAGTAAGCCTTCACTAGCAATGGATTATATACGTTGTTACCACACGTTTTTATTTTCAATTTCGTAATGATAAGGGTTTTCAGAATCCATTTCTCCATTGTGATAAATTAAAAATTCAGCACGTTTATCATTAAATTCAATCGTTTCAATTCTGTCAATTCCTCTCAAACATTGGTTACTGTCATAAATCAATTCCTTTTCAAAAATCAGTAACTTTGATTTAGTCAGTCGAATTATTTCTCCACAAGCCAAAAATCCTTCTTGGCTAATTTTTATATTCAATTCATCATTTACTTTATACGTTCCTAAATTTTGATTAAAAAACTGGAAGTAGAAGCCAACTAAAATCAATGGAAATAAAATTACAATTGATATTATTTTATTCCTTGTATTCTTATTCGTTGCAAAATAAATAAGACTTGATATTAAAAAAGTCAGACCGATTATTGTGTTCGTATATTGTCCTTTGAATGTAATTCCAACAAGCGATAATAAAATCAAAATCAAGAATATTAAGGTCGTATAAAGCACAATTCGAGCAATAATTTTTTCAGTTTTAGGATATTCTTTTTTAATCAGCTCTGGTATTAAATTCAGTCCAATTAAAATTCCAAAAAATATTAAGATGAATATCATTTTTTTCTCAAATGTGTGGTAACGGTCTCGGCTATGAACAGTTGCGTGGGTTAGCACGGACTTTTGCAAGTACACGACAAACTGAAAATTCCGCAGGAATTTTCAGGATAAGCCTGTAATAGCAATTGTTTATAGCCAATGTTGCCAGTAGTATTTATTTTCGATTATTATTTTTTTCATACTCTTCAAATTCCGCTTGAGTGGCTTTTTCTCCGTTTATGTAATATTCATTTCCAGTATCAGCCCACCAAGTTAATCCGTGTTTTTTTCCGTTTACATAATGGATTTTCCACATTATATTTTTTCCTGCTTTATCGTAAAGAATATGATACCCATTCTGCATTCCATTTTTAAATTCTTTCGTACCTGTTAAAGTTCCGTAGCGATACGATTTTTGAAGTCCAATTATTTTTCCATCTTTGAATTCGTTTAGGCTGTACTCGTCCTTTTCCGGATTCGAAATCAATTTATATTTTCCATTCAAATATTTTCCGTCTTTTTTGGCTTTAATCTGCGTAGTGTCTTTGTTTATTTCAAATTCCAATTCCGAGAAAGACACAGTTTTAATTTCTTGTGAAAATCCTTGGAAAAATCCAAAAACTAAAAGTATGTAAATCAGTTTTTTCATATTACTGGCAACGGTTTTGTGTATGGCTCGTTGCGGAAAATCAGCTATGATTTTCCGCCGTAACCGAAAGATAGTGAATTGCAATGAATTCCGATTAGGAATTCAGCCGCAATGAGCTATACACGTTGTTGTAGCACGTTTTTATTTTTCTATTATTTCAATCAATTTATAATTCAATTCCATCACTTTCATTGTATCAAGAGGTTGCCATCTTGCAACTACGTGATATGTTCTATTCGTACAATCATTTCCATCAGGATTTTTTCCTTCAAGTACCCAAGAAGTTCCATCTAATCCAGTTCGGTCAATGGTTACAGGCAAGCTCCAAAATCCAGAATTTTCCAATAAGTTTTGAAAATCAGTCCATTTTTCTTTAGATATATTACTTTCTGTATTTTTGGTCAGAGTACTATTTTTTCGTTCAATTTGTTCGCCTCCAAATTCTTTAAAAACTAATTTGTAAGAGTCAGAATCTTTATAAATTCGATAAGTTTTTGAAGATTCCCACATTGAGTTGTAAATCATTAATCGATAGCTTTCATTCAATTCCGTTTTTAAGTTCGGCTCTTTTATTTTAGTCAAATAATTATTCCACCATTTTTGTCCGATTGAATCAGATTCCACTTTTGAAATAATACTATCATTTGACTTAATAACTAAAGGGTCAATTCCGCAACCAACTTTGCTTTTACAACTGATGGTTAGTGTTAAAATCGAAATGATAATTATTATTCTATACATTTTCTTAAATGTGCTACAACGGTCTCGGCTATGAGTAGTTGCGTGGGTTAGCACTTAACTTTGCAAGTACGCACCAAACTGAAAATCCTCTCGGATTTTCAGAAGTAGGCGAGGACAAGCAATTACTTATAGCCATTGTTGGCAACTGGTTTTTATTATTCAAACTCGAACCATTTTTTAAGCATATATACTTGGTCAATGGTTTTTCCGTTTTTTATTATTTCTATTTTCAAAAATTCATTTTCGGTTGCGATATACTTTAACTCCATATCTTTCATTCCATTTGTATCATAGAAGGCTCCATATTCGCAATCAAAAGGATTATTCTCGACTTCATTTGTGAATATTGATAATAAAATCATCTTTTCTGAATAAATGTCTTTGTCTTGATATCCGAAAATTCGATGGTCTTTTTTCATATTTGCTGACATCCAAATAGTTCCGTCCTTTTCGATAAAAGCTTTTCCCATATATTGAGAGTCAATTTCCTCAATAATTTTTACCGAACCATTGCAAACATCTCCTTCTTCAGTTCCACTAACCCATTCTTTTAAAGTCTCAATTCTTTTATCGGTTAATTCTTTTAAGTAAACTGCTCTACAAGTTGGATGAATTGAACCATATGTTTTATCTGCGTAATTTGGGAATTTCATTTCCATTTCTGCGTCTCGAAATTGAATCCAGAGCCTTTGTGATTTTTTAAGGCTTTGCACAAAGATTGTGTCCGATTTATATTCAGATAATATGGTTTTATATATTTCATTCAATGTTTTGTCGGACTTGTTAAATTCTGCATATGCTTCTTTATTCATTTCCGCTTGAGTTTGCGAGAAACAACTAAAACTAAATGTCAGAATTATGAATGTAAGTAGGTTTTTCATTGTCTTTTTCAACTTGTTGCCAACGGTATCGGCTATGATTTCGTTGCGGAAAAATCCGCAGGATTCTTTCCGCCGTAGCCGAAAGATAGCAAAATTGCGTTGAATTCCGATTAGGAATTCAACCGCAATGAATTATAGCCAATGTTAGGTATAGTTGTTTTTTATTCAGAACAATATACATATCCAACTTGTCCTCCTAAATATCCTTGTTCGTTTGTTGATAGTCCAAGAAAATATTCAGCACTTAATCTTTCAGAAATTTTGTCAATTGTACATTCGCACAATTTTTCGCTATTTGGTCTTTTTGAGAGAGCATAATTACAAATGTCTAAAAATTGCTTTTTTTCACTTTCAGTCCAAGGAATATCATTTTGACTTTTTATATAAATATCCCATAATTTAAAAGCATCTGGTCGTCCTTTGCTTTCAGCTTTCAATTTACTCGCAACAGTTGAGTATTCCAAAAATGATGGACATAGTTCGTGAAGTTTTCTTGAAATATTTTCTTCTTTTTCAGAATCGTAATTCACAAGTTTAATTTGAACGGTTTTTATGTAAATCATTCGGTTACTTTGATAACTGTTGTTTTTAGAATATTGTTTTGAGAATTCATCGCATAATTCTAAAGCTATTTCCTTGTCAGTTTTTGTGTCTTTTTGTTGAGCACAACTCAAGCTTGTTATCAAAAGAAAAAATATTAATGTGTGTTTCATATCAATTATACCTAACGGTCTCGGCTATGAACAGTTGCGTGGGTTAGCATGGACTTTTGCAAGTACACGATAAGCTGAAAATTCCGCAGGAATTTTCAAGATAAGCCTGTAATAGCAATTGTTTATAGCCATTGTTGCCAGTAGTTTTTATTCATATTTATTTTTCAAATTCTTGTCGTCATTCAGATATGCAATGAGGATATTAGTTAATTCTTCGGCAGTTTTTGGGTCATTCTTCATAACTAACATTTTTCCGTTTTCATCCCAAGTCGAAGTTAGTCCTGGTGGTGTAATTCCGTCATCTTTGAGTAAGCCCAAAACACCAATCATTTCGCCAATATTTCTCTCAATATAAACCATATGATAATTGTTCCAATTGATTTTGTTCATAATAGTTTTTATCTGTTCTTCATTCACGTTTTCAATTATTGTATCTGTTTTACTCCCATAATCAGAGAAAACAACCAAGTTTTTTTGTCCGTTTTCAAAGTTCTTTGTTGTGTTTATATCTCCGCAAGATTGAAGTCCAATTAAAATCAGAATTGATTGAAAAATTCTCGAAATCTTTTTTATCATAATTGGTTTTTAAATTACTGGCAACGGTCTAGTGTATGATTTCGTTGCGTGTTTAAGCACTAAAGTTAGCAAATAAATCACGAATAGAAAATCCGCGAGGATTTTCGTAAGTAGGCTCTCACTAGCAATGAGTTATACACGTTGTTGTGTGATGGCGTTATTTCTTATTCGTCCATTCATTAATCAGATTTCGGTAAGTTTCTCCGATTGGTAAATATTCTCCGTTTGTCATTTGTATTCGGTAGCCCTCAATAATTTTCATTTTGTTTAGTGGAATTATGTATGAGCGATGAATACGGACAAACTTATTTTTAGGTAGTTTTTCTAAAATATCTTTCATATTTTCCAATATGATGAGTTTGTCTGTGTCTGTGTGTATGCGAATATAGTCTCTAAGCCCCTCAATATACAAAATAGAATTTGTGACGATTTTGTAATGTTTTCGGTCTGCTTTGACAAATAAAAAATCTTCTGTTTTTGAGTTCTGAAAAGTTTCCTGCCAACGCTTATATTTTTCTACACTTTGATAAAAACGATTAAATGTAATAGGTTTCAATAGAAAGTCTATAACGTGAAACTGATAAGTGTCCAAAGCGTATTCAGAATAGGCAGAAGTGATAATGAAATTATGTTTTTGGTTGAATAATTGCATTAATTCAATTCCTGTCAGTTGTGGCATTTGAATATCAAGAAATATTAAATCAACTGTTTTGTTATTTAAAATCTCAATGGCTTTAAACACGTCGCTACCTGCAAACAAAACATTTAGTTTGGAAATTTTTGAAGCATAATCAGCAATAAGTTTTACGGCTAAAGGTTCATCGTCTAATATAATGCAATTAATTTTCATCTAAAACATATTTGAAGTTTAGCTATAAATCTGTTGTTTTGATTTGTAAGGTTTAGTGAATGACAGTTGGGATAATAAATTTCTAAACGTTTCCGTAAGTTGTCCAAACCAATTCCTCCTAATTTATCTTTTTTTTGAGTTCCGATTTCGTTTTGTGATATAAAAATTAGTTTTTGAGTGCTTACTTTAAGTTGAATTTCTATTGGTTTTTCGTTAGAAGCTATTCCGTGTTTATGTGCATTTTCGACTAAAGGCGATAAAATATAAGGTGGAATTTCAATATTTTCATTTTCGATTTCAGTATGAAAATGGATAAATGCGTGTTCTTGATGACGTAGCTGCTCCAATTCAATATAGGCTTGTATATAGTTGATTTCGTCCTGTAGTTTTATCTTTTCCTTTTGAGTTTCATACGTTGTAAATCGCATAATTTGACTTAATTTTTCGATGGCAGGTAATGATTTTTCGGATTTAAAATAAACCATCGAATAAATATTGTTTAAGGTATTAAACACAAAATGAGGATTTATTTGCGCTTTTAAAAATTTGATTTCGGTGTTTTTATTTTCTCCCAAAATAATTTTGTTGTATTCCAAAAGCCTTATCATAAATACAATAAGCCAAAATATTGTACTCAACAAAATGGGTTTGACAGCAAAATACAAATTGTCATATACATAATAGGCAATATTGTGGTTGTAATAGTTTTGTTTATCAAAAAGTAAAAGTGAAATAAATTGCTCTATAAAATATCGGAAACCAATAAAAAACAACAATAAAACTATTAATCCTGAACTTGATTTCTTCCAATCGAATGGTTTAAAAACCTTTGGTAATACGACAAGGTAATTTACATAAAATGTAGCCATATTCACGACCAATGAAGTCCAAGGAAATAACCCTTTTTTGAAAGAAACCGCTCCGTTTATATCCATTGAGGTCATATTAAAATACAACCAAATTATCCAAAAGGCAATATGAAATATGATTTCTTTTTTAACGGTAAGTGTTCCCTTAATCATCAGAATTAAATTTCTGTAAAATTAGATATATAAATACAAACTTGTTTTTTTGTTTGTAGATGATTCAAAAGGGTTTGTCGAAAAAGTTTAATACTGGAAATAATTTTGAAGAGTTTTGATGTATTAAAATTTAAAAACAATGAAAAAGTACATTTTATCATTGGCCTGTTATTTAACAATGTTTACAGGGTTTGCACAAAGTTTTTCTAACCCTGATTCTATTTTGGTTGGAAACAAAAAGTTGCCCAAGGTCTTACTTGTCGGAAGTTGGCATTTCAGTTATTATGGATTGGATGCTCATAAAACGGATGAAGAAAAAAAAGTCAATATTTACTCTAAAAAAAGACAGACAGAACTGAAAGAATTACTTGATTATCTTGCAGAATTTATGCCTACCAAAATTGTAGTCGAGTCAGGAAGAAATACGGGGTATTTAATCAATAATTTAAAAAGATATAAAAAAGGTGAAGAAGCATTATATGCTAGTGAAAGAAGTCAAATCGGAATGCGATTGGTCGATAGATTTCAGTTGGACACTATTTATGGTGTGGATGCTTATCCTCTTATTCTAGAATTACGAGACCATAAAGATTCACTTTCTCCAAAAACTTACATTGATGAAATTTTAGAAAAACATCATTTCGGTGGCGATGATGATATTCATAAACGATACAATCAGCTATATGAACATCAAGATGAAATGAGAACTAAACATACGTTGCTTGAAAGTTTTAAATATCTCAATTCTGCAAAAGTTATTGACAGATATTTTGGTTCATACATTGAAGGCGGACAATTTGATTCTGAAAACTTTGAAGGTGCTGATGCTCTTTCTATGTTTTGGATAAACAGAAATTTAAGGATTTACCGAAATATTCAGAAAATAGGTTTTGACGAGAACGACAGAATATTGATTTTATTTGGTACGGCACACATTCCGTTGCTTAAATTTTTCTTTCAAAGTTCTCCGTTATATGAGTTAGTCGATTTTGAAGATGTAGGGGAATAATTTTCGGAAATATTATTTTTATGACGTTCGTTCTTACGCTTGCACACAACGTGTTTGTGTATGGCACGTTGCGGGAAATCAGCTATGATTTTCCGCTGTAACCGAAAGATAGCAAATTGCAATGAATTCCGATTAGGAATTCAGCCGCAATGAGCTATACACGTTGTTGTAGCACGTTATTTTTTGTTTTTATACAGTTCAATCGCTTTTAAATAATTCATTCCGCCACTCTTTGTTTGGTCATTCAAAAATCCATTCAATTCAGGTTGATTCTCCGTAATCCAATTTACAAGTTCATCCCTGTTTTTAACAAATTCTTCAACGTTAAACGAAGCGGAAGTTCTATTGATATTCTTTATTTTATTGCCCTCAAATTGTATGATTTCGTCCGTAACAATAGGTTCGTGATGAAGAAAGGAAATTCGCTTGTCCGTTTTTGAAATTTTAGCTTTTACAATTCCATTTTCTTTTTCGATTTTGAGTATTTCGTAAGTTGGTTGGAATACAGAGTCCCATTTTACCCATTCAGCGTATTCATTTCCGCTATATTTTTGTTCAAATCCGTCGTCAATGGTCGTAAATTTTTCGGTTATTAATTCCGTCGTTTTTAAAGGATTTGAATTGTCAATCGCAATGTAGAATTCTTTAGCAATTTCCAATTTGTCAATTTCCTTTCCTGAATTTTTACAGGAAATAATTCCGATTGTTATGAGTAATAAAAGAACTGTGAATTTATTCATTTTATGTTTGGTTGGTCATTATATTCGATGTACGATTCTTGACAGGCATAAAGTGAATAATCGTCTTCATTTTCATTCGGTTGACTATGTTTAGATTCTATAGATTGATATAATGAAAAAACATAGGTTTTATCAATTTCCATTCCGTCAATTTTGCTTTTACAGTAATCCAAAGAGTATTTCCATTCCGATGCGCCATAAATTTCAAAAGTTTTTCTTTTTTCTTGTCCTTTTATTATTTCCAGAACTTCTACAAGAATTGAATGTCCGAAATACTCAGTTTCATCAATTTCATTTTTAGAAACGGATTGCTTCTGTCGGTTGTAATAATTGTGTTTTAAAACTTTTGCTTTAATTACCAATTCACTGTCTTTACTCGCAGATATAAAAGTCCGATACTTTCCACAACTACAAGCGAATGACATTTGGAATGTCAAAAGAATTATTAATATGCTTAAAGTTTGTTTCATTATGTTTTACAACGGTCTCGGCTATGAGTAGTTGCGTGGTTTAGCACTTAACTTTGCAAGTACACACCAAACTGAAAATCCGCGAGGATTTTCAGAAGTAGGCGAGAACAAGCAATTACTTATAGCCATTGTTGTGCAACGTTATTTTACACTTTTCTTATTCTGTCTAAAGGTATTTCCATCATTTCTTCCATATCAATTTCTTTTGGCAAATCTTCATTCGGATTTAGAGATACACTTATATAGATTGGCTCTCCTTTTTCGTGGAAATAAAAATCATTAACGTCAACTCCTGTTACAATTCCCTCGATTTGGTATTCATTGTCTTCACCTTCAATTGTAGCGACAACTTTTTGGTTTATCAAATTATTTAATGCACTCATTTATAAATTATTTAAGTTCAATACCGTCAACGTAAATTTTGTCAAATTCAGCCGTTTTGGGTTTGATTATCTCGTTAATATACTTTTTCATATCAAAATCCAAAAGCTCACTTTCCGATACTTGATATAGTGGATGTCTTGGATGTCCTTTTTTAGTTGTGTTTTTTATTATTTTCCAATTTAAGTTTAGGTCACTTAATTTCATAAATAAATCGGCTAAACAATAAGGTAGATAATTTCGGATTTCAATCAAATCGCCATAAGCAACCCAAATTGTATCAATTCCTAAATGCTTAATTGATTGTCGAATAGTTCCGCTGTTCTTAATTCGTTTGTCATTGTTAAGTTCAGCGTCCAAATCGTTTGGGTCAGTTGCTCTTTGTGGATAAACATTATACATAATCCAACCATCAAACCCATTAAATTCCGACACACGCTTTACTTTTTTGAGAGTTGGGTCGAGTGAATTCGGTTCCGCTGTACTTGGGTTAATCCCAATACACGCAACAATATTTTTTCCGTTTTCGCCTAAAATATATCTTTCAGTATTTTCTTCGTTATTTAGGTAAATCCATTCAATTTTTGAACTATTCATTTAGTTGGTTTTAATGTTGCACAACGGTTTTGTGTATGTTTCAGTTGCGTGGTTTAAGCACTAAATTTAGCAAATAATTACTAAATGGAAAATCCGTGAGGATTTTCCAAAGTAGCCTAGAAGCTAGCAATTGAATATACACGTTGTTCTACGCAGTTTTTTATTCCACTTAATTTTTTGTTCAGTTTTCAATTCCGTAAACTTGCTAAATTCCGCAAGTGTAAATTCTTTTTTCAGTTCAATTTTACGCAACTTTTATAAATTCCGTCTGAGTAACAATTCCGCAATATTAAATTCAGCGTTCAGTTCCGCTTTAGAGTTATTTATTCAGTCGTTTTTAATTCCGTTCTGTTAAAATTCGGTTGAAACTTTCTCGGTTCTTTCGTTACAAACTTTTTTCTCAATTGAAAATAGAAGACTGAACCTAAAACTGGAAAAAATAGAACAGCTAAAAGCCAAATTGTATTCATATTCGGACTTTTAAATCTCGACCTTGTTATGTCAATAATTGCCCAAAACCATAATATAATGGTCAAAATAACAAATCCGAGAATCAATGTTGTTTCCATAATTTTATATTTTATTAATCAATTTTCTGTTCAGCACAATGCTTGTATCAAATTGCGTAGAACGTTTAGTATATGGCAAGTAGGGCAGTAGAAAGCGATGAACTTTCAATTTCGCACTGAGCCAAAACGTTGTATTTTGTTTTTATCTTATTCATTTTAAAAGCCAAATCAACGATTTGGCGGTGTTTCAAATAACCACGGGACTTTCGTGAATTACCAAACGCCCTATTTGCTATATACCGTGTTACCTGCTTTTTTTATTTTATTCAGGTTTTTACTTTAACACAATTACTATTGCGGAAATCGCAAACAGCCCAAAGCATAGAAATAAAAACTTGAATATTGTTTTATTATTCTTAATTATTCTCTGTTCGGAATCATCCAATGCTTCTAAAAATTCTTTGTCCGACAAGGCATTTCTAGTTATCATAATTCCGAAACTATGTTTTTTATACAGTTCAGGTTTTGTTCTTTTTACAGAGTCTGATAATTTAAAAATATTCACTCCGTAATTAAGAATTCCGAGCAGCGCAATGCCCCAAAATATTACAGGACCATAAGCAGCAATTTTCTTGTCAAAAAAGAATAAAAGAACTATTTCGGCAATGATTCCTATTATGATTATAGTTGTATAAATTTTCTTCATCTTCTAATTGCAGGTAACGGTCTCGTATAACCGTCAGTTACGGGTTAAAGTACGCAAATTTTTCGGTTTAGCACAGACGTTAGCAATTCCGAGTGGATTCGGACGTAGTCGAATCCGCCGTAATTGCGGTTATACATTGTTGGCAATAGTTTTTTTGTTTTTATTCCGTTCATATTGCTCAATTTTAAAAATAATAATAATTAAAGGAAATAAAGTAAGAATCAATAAATTTCCAATTCCAGGGGAAAAGTCCTGAATCGGAAATGATAATGAATATAATGCTCCAAAAAAATAAAGAATTGAGACAACTAAATTCAAAATCAGAAGTGTGTTTCTCCAAATGGCTTTTTTAGTGAGTTGAAATCCTATTGTCAAAATCAGAATTGGTAGATAAAAGATAATCAGGTCAATTTCTTTAAACACAAAATTTTGTGTCCAATGTAATTCTTCCGTTTCGTATTGATTTCCGAAAGAGTAAGAGTAGGGAACGACTAAAATCAGAAATACAATGATATTCAGAACACAAACAGTTTTATTTTTCTTTATATAATTCCAGATTTTGTTTGTCATTTCAAATTATTGCCAACGTGTTTGTATATGGTTTGTTGCGTGATTTAGCACGTAATTTAGCAAATAAAAACCTAATAGAAAATCCGCGAGGATTTTCGTAAGTAGGCTAGAACTAGCAATAAATTATATACGGTGTTGTAAAACGTATTTATTTATTCATAAGTTGAGTTGCTTCCCAAACATATTGTTTTCCGAATTCTCCTAAATAACTAATGTAATTCCCATCTTTTGATATTACTACAAAACTACTGCAAGGATAATGATATTTAAAAAACAGCCTTTCAATTGTTCCTTCTGGGTCTTTGTGCCAAGTCAAAACACCATCATATTTTTCCAAACCATCTTTATCTTTATAAATGTAAAGCGGTTTAGTTTGAGCAACTTGATTTATTCCATCCTCTAATTGTCCGAACCAATTTCTCCTTGATTCTTTTGTAGCTGAACCACTTGAATTACAAGGGTCTTTTCCTGGATAATAAATTATAACTATTGGTTTTGTAGAATCTAATTCTTGATTTGTTTCTTTCTCAAGTAGTGATTCCAATAAAGCTCTATTTGTTATTTTTCCACGTTTTTCTCTTAAAGTCAATTTTTTATGATTTGTAGAATCTCCGGGAATATCTAATAATTTATTTGTTGAACGAATTCGGTTAAATTTAGATTTACTGATTTCTATATTATTCTCATCGAAATATTTTGTCTTGTTTCCAATTTTAGTAGTTGAACAAGAGCAAATTAAAATTCCGATTATAAATGTTAGCAGGACTTTTTTCATATGTTTTACAACGGTCTTGTATAACAATCAGTTGCGGGTTGGTTTAAAATTAAGATAGCAAAAATTACTGACTTTTATGCTTGCGCGATTGTGTCCGCAGGACACAAAACCGCAATTGTTGTTATACGTTGTTGCCAGTAGTTTTTTTTCTTAACAATATATTTAAATCAGTAAATAAATAGGCTCCTGCTATAGTAATACTTATCAACCCCAATTTTATTTCTCCATCAGGAAAAAGAGACGAAATAGCTAAAATTATAAGTCCGATGCATATAGGATAAGTAAAAATTCGAGTCAGTATTTTTATTAAAGTCCATTCTTTTCCCCTTTTTTTATCTAAAATTTCCAAATCTAAAAACTCAATAATATATTCAAGCTGGTTTTGTTTTTCAAATTTGTACACGCCTTTAATTAGGATAATTGATAGAGCTAAGATCACTACAAAAATTAAAATAAATCTCCAGTTTTTTAAAATTTCAAAATCATTTATAATAGGAATCAAAAACAAGATTGAATATGGAAGAAATATAATTATATTCAAGATTTTACCAATAGGATTTATTTGGTCTGAAATATTAATTAAATGATTTTCATTATTAAATTCAAATGTGAAAACTGGATAAATAGTCTTATTCCAAAAACCTTGTTTCCAATATTTTATTTCGTTCGTACTGATTTTTCCTTTTTTCCGAAAGTCTCGGTTAATTACATTTTTTAGATGCTTACTAAAAGTATTTTCTTCTTCTAGTTCAATTAATTCTTCAACTTCTTTTTTAGTAATTTCCATTTTTCTTTCAAATTACTGGCAACGGTTTTGTTTATCTTTTAGTTGTGGGAATTTAGGAAATGAAGATAGTAAAAAGAAATGACTTCGACGCGCCATCGTCTGTGTCCGCAGGACACAAAGCCACGATTGAAGATAAACGTTGTTGGTTAAAGTGCTTTTGCGTCCAGATTATCGATTCCACTTTATCGTTTCTTAAGTTCTTTGTCAGCCGAGTTTTAATTCTCTTTTGAAAACGTATTTTAGTTTTACTTTTTCTCCGCAAAGTTTTGAAAAATAGAGTAGTGCTGAGAAATTTTTATCCGCAACAATTTATCGGTTTCGGTTCCTCGAGTTTGAGTAAGTTTTTTAGCTGAGTTCAAATTTTCTTTAGGATTTTTAATTATCTCTGCGCAAAGTTTTTCAAAACAGCTTTTCTTCTGAGTGATTTTTTATCCGTTTAGATTCGTCAAATTTCTTTAAGTTTTCGTCCGAGAAAGAGATTGTTTTGGAAATGAAACTTGAAGTTTACCACGCTGTAATTATGCATTTTTACCAACGGTCTTGTTTATCTTTCAGTTGTGGAAATTAGAAAATGAAGATAGTAAAAAGAAATGACTTTGACGCGTAAGCGTTCGTGTCCGCAGGACACGACACCACGATTGAAGATAAACGTTGTTAGCTAAAGTACTTTTGCATAAGGATTGTCGATTCCACTTTATCGTTTCTGAGCGTTTTAATCAGCCGAACTTTAATATTTTTTTGAAAACGAATTTTACTTTTTCTCCGCAAAGATTTTAAAAATAGAGTAGTGCTAAGAAAATTTTATCCGCAAAGATTTATCCATTCCAATTTATCGAACCGAGTAAGTTTAAGTCCATCGAGTTCTAATTTTTTTATTTAATTTTTAATTTCTCCGCGCAAAGATTTTCAGTCAATTTAATCCGTTTCTGCTTTGCGAATTGAGTGAGTTTTCCATTAAACTTTGAGTTTCAGATTTGAGGTAAAACTCGAAAAAAAAACACAATCTTCAATTGAACTCGCTGATTTTTGTTTCGTATTTTAGCTAACGTGTTTGTGTATGATTTCGTTACGGGAAAATCCAGCGGATTTTTCCGATTAAGAACGAAAGATAGCAAAAATGATTGGAATTTCCGCGAGGAAATTCCGCCGTAATGAATTATACACGTTGTTAGCTTTTAGTGCTTTTATAATTCATTCCGCTTTTTGTTTTTCGGTCAGCATTTTATTCCAATTTCTTTAATTTCCGTTTTTAGTTCATTCGTAAACTTGCTCAAATTCCGACCGTTTTTTAATTCAGGTTTGAGTGAGTAATTCCAGCGTTATTATTCCACTTCCGATTGCGCAAACAAGCTAAAAAGTCAACCGTAATTCAATTCAGAGTTTGAGTAAGCAATTCCGCTGTTGTTTTTCATTCCACGTTTGAGTGATAATTCCGAAAATTTTCAAATTCCGCACACAGTTTTTCTGATTTATCTACCTTAAAATTCTAAAAAAAAATCGAAAAATAAACCAGGCTTTTTTCAAACCGCAAACTTGCTCCAGCATTAAAGCTAACGGTCTCGTATAACCGTCAGTTATGGGTTAAATTAGCGATTATTTTCGGATTAAACACAAGCCTTAGCAATTCCGAGTGGATTCGGACGAAGTCGAATCCGCCGTAATTGCGGTTATACATTGTTGCCATTAGTTTTTTATATTTCATAGTAATCTCCATCTTCCCAAGTTTTAGTTCCGATAAATTCTCCGCAATAATTATATTTTTTTATTTGTCCGTCTTTATCATAATTTTTTCCGTGATTAAAAATCCAGATTTCATTTCCAACAATTTTTATCCGATTAAATTTTCTTGTATCAGAAGCGTCCATTGAGCTTATAAAAACTGATTTTTTCTCAAAAACCTGATTCCCATTTTGGTCAATAATTCGGTCAGTCACAATTACTTTTTTATGTCTTAAAGTCCAAAATAAAAACTTACGCTTCTTTTCAATTCGTTCAGTTTTCAGAGTTACGTTTTCAATTCCGCAATCTTTTTTTTCAGTCAAGCGCGTGTTTTGTATTTCAGTCGTTTTTATTTCACTATTCAGATTAAAGATTAGGTAAGTCAGACTTAATGATATGGCAAATATTGATTTCAGGACTGTGGTTTTAAATTAATGGCAACGGTCTCGTATAACCGTCAGTTACGGGTTAATAAGCGTTAATTTTCGGTTTGGCACAGACGTTAGCAATTCCGAGTGGATTCGGACGTAGTCGAATCCGCCGTAATTGCGGTTATACATTGTTGTAGCACGTTTTTTTATTTTATATTTTCAATGAATTCAGTCGGATTTCTTAAAAATCTGTCCGCGTCTGAATCTTTAACTAATTCCGCTAAATTTTGAATTTTCGGTTCGCACAAATTCCCTTTGTCGTCCATTAAAATCCATTCGTTTCTGTCGCATAAATCCAATATTGATTTTATAAAATTCAGAGTTGAGTCGGTTAAGTCAGTCCGAAATCGAAAATCCTCAATGTAATTTTCTTTGTCGTTAAAATCTATGCTTAAATCGTGGTCAAATTCCGCTTTTTCTGTTTTCCAACTTGTTCCGCCATTCCATTCCGCACGAGTGATTATTTTGTCAATGTCTTTTCTCAGTTCCACAATATCAATTTCAATTCCTTTCCACCATTTTGTTGAAATCGCATCTTTAAATTCAGGTTCTGGCGTATCGTTCAATTCCATATCGTAGTTTTCCCAATACTTTTCCCATTCAGCGTGCTTAATTTCGAGTTGTTTTGGTATTCCGCCATATTTTTCTTCAATCGGCTTTTTTGGAAGTACAAATGTTAGAAATTGGTTTATTGCCATTGGGTTTTCTTAAATGTGCTACAACGGTCTTGTATAACCGTCAGTTACGGGATTAAAGTTAATAATTTTCGGTTAAGAACTGACGTTAGCAATTCCGAGTGGATTCGGACGTAGTCGAATCCGCCGTAATTGCGGTTATACATTGTTACCACACGTTTTTATTCAAATGTTGATTCCAATATAGATTTTTCAATTTTCTGTTTGTCAGTTTCATTGTCATAAACTGCTGCAATTGAGAATTCCTTTCCTTGAATTTCACTAACATAATAGTCAGATGTATATGAGTAATTCTGTTCTGTGTAATTAGTAGTTTTACTTATTAAATAAAATTTCGTTTGGTCAATAACTACTTCACTAACACTTACATTCACAATTATTTTCGGGTCATCATTTTTCGGATTTACTTTGAAATATTCGCCGAGTTTTTCAGCATAGCCTTTTAAAGTAAACCTTTCAATATTTCCATTTCCTTTGTAACTCGCTAAAACAATATTTATTTGTGTGGAATCCGATTTAGCTATCGAGAAAAGAATCTTGTCATCAGTCGAAAGCGTAGTTCCGTCATTTTGTTTTTTTACATATTCTTCTCCTGTTTTTCTGTCTTTTTCAAAGTTGTCAACTCTCGAAATATATTCAGATGGTTTAATGTAATTCCAAATTTGGTTTTCAATTCGGTAGCTATTTTGTCCAAAAGAGTTAAAGCTAAATGCTAATAAGCAAATAAGTAAAATATTTTTCATCATTGTTTTGTCAAATGTGTGGTAACGGTCTCGGCTATGAACAGTTGGGGGTTTTACGCCCTAACTTTTCTGTTTAGCACCGACCTTTGTTTCTATGTTTATAGTTTCGTTTTATCACTTTCGCCCCAATTGTTTATAGCCATTGTTGCCCACAGTTTTTTTATTCGTTATCGTAATAATTAATTGTTTCTAAAAGTTGTTTTTCGAAATTGTAGATGTCGTCCACAGTTTCTATTTTTTCCCGACTTTCGTTTTTGTCTTGGTCAAAAAGGCTTATATATTTTGTTCCACCGTTTAAGTGAAGTCGGCAAATTGGTTTTCTATTATTGTCGTCCAATAAAATCCCAAAATAAGATTGTGTGTCTCGGTGAACAATTCTTTCTTTTCCAATTTTTCTGCGAAGAATAGCAACAACTATTTGATAGGCTTCCATTTCTTCTTCGGTAGTTTCTACTTTGCTTTTGGGTTCTTCCACAATTTCTTCTTCGGCTTGTTGTTTTTCCTGTTCTTTGTTTAAAGCCGAGTTTAGTCTGTCGTTTACTTTTTCACTAATTGTTTGATTGAATGCTTTTGAAACGATTTCTGTAAATTCTTCCATTACCTTTGAAGTCAAACGTCCACCATAAGCTCTATTGGCAAAAAGTTTTACAAATTCTTGCGAAGGTTCGGAAAGTTCTTGGTCAATTAACGATTTTACTTCACGAGTGTATTTTAAATTACTTGCATTATCGACAATTTTTGAAACGTCAAATTTTGATTTATGAAATTTCTCAATTTCCTTAACTGAACTTTCTTTTAGTTTGGTAATGTCAAATTCCAAAAATGGTTTTTCATCCATTTTGTTCGTTTCTTCCAAGTCGGTATAAAATCGGTATTGAACTCCGTTTGTCAAAAGTGCGAAACGGGTTTTTGTTACGTGAAAATATCTAAAAAGTTGGGAATTATGAACATCTAAATTTTGTTTCCAATGTTTGCACTCAACAATTAAAATTGGTGTTTCGTTTTGAAAGATTGCATAATCAACTTTTTCGCCTTTTTTCAGTCCTAAATCCGCTGTAAATTCAGGAACGACTTCGGTCGGGTTGAAGGTGTCGTAACCTAAAATATTAATAAATGGAAGTGTAAAAGCGTGTTTTGTTGATTCTTCCGTGTCGATTTTGTCTTTTAGTTGTTCGACTTTATCTGCAAGTCCTTTTAGTTGGTTGTATAATTCCATAAATTATTTTGTTTCGATTTTTTTCTGCGTTTTTTTTCAAATTGTGGGCAACGGTCTCGTATAACCGTCAGTTACGGATTTAAAGTTAATGATTTTCGGTTTAGCACAAACGTTAGCAATTCCGAGTGGATTCGGACGTAGTCGAATCCGCCGTAATTGCGGTTATACATTGTTGTACCCAGTTTTTTATCAGGTGAAATCATATCCTTCGTTTTCTAAAATTTCCTTTTCGTTTCTTCTTTTAATTAGTCGATTTAAAGTTCCGTTTTCAGTTCCTTTTCTCCGAAAATGTCCAGTATTCTCGTCAATTAGTCGATTAATTATTTTGTCACTTATTTTGTTAATGAACAAAAAGTTAAATGAATCCTTTATTACAATCCAAGGTGTTAAAAGAATTCCACGTCTTGACCACCAACCAGCGAAAAAAGTAATAAATATTGCTTTTAATTTTGCTTTTTTTCCGCAACTTAAACACAATATTTTTTCATTCCGTGTGTCGTTTGCAAAAAGTATAACAGAAACAACTTTATTAATTTCAAATCCATAAAGGCGGTCTTTTTTTTCAGAGCATTTTGGGCAATTCAGATTTTGGATTTTCTTGATTAGAGAATCGCGTTCAATTCCGTCGTAAGTTTTGGTTTCAGTTTCTACCCAATTAATTAAGTTTTTGTCAAGATTCCTTTTCTCAATTTCCTCTTTTAAAATTCCGAGAACTTCTTTTCTTAAACCTTTCGATTCTTTTTTCGCAATATTCTCAATTTTTGAATCGGAAAATCCTTTGTAGTTTTCTCTTATTTCTTCGACACTATACATTCAGTTTGCGTTCTGGTTAAATTGGGTACAACGGTCTCGTATAACCGCAGTTACCGATTTAAAGTTACTTAATTTTTGGATTAAACACCGACGTTAGCAATTCCGAGTGGATTCGGACGTAGTCGAATCCGCCGTAATTGCGGTTATACATTGTTAGCTACCGTTTTTACATCTTTTTTTCTGTTCGTTTCTTAATTCATTTCTTAATTCATTTCCTCTTTTTAATTCAATACTATCTCTTTCTCGACTGAATAAATAAATAGTTTGAAAATTTAATAAAGCTTTTTTTTCTCCACAATAACTTATATCTCTTCCAGCTCCGCGATTTCCAATACTTTTTCCATTTTCATCATAGATTTCTACGTTGTCTAATTTAATTTCATTGCCTTTTGAAGAAGTGTAAATTGTATAAGTCGTATCAATTGTAATGTTATTTTTCCATTTCCACCAAGAGTGAATTTTTGGTTTGTTTTCAATTCCAGTGACAACATAAATATTTTGTGGTTCACCAGACGTGTGAATTACAATTTTTTTTGTCAATTGATAAATAGTTAGTCCCAAAATCACCCAAATTGATAAGCATATATTGTTTTTAAATCGGTTTGAATAATTTTTAAAAATAAAGTTCAAAACAAAAATTATAATGCTTATTCCAATTAAAATTATTGTTCCGCCCCAACTTGGAATCAAAAGAATTATTCCTACTACAAGTAAGAACCAAGCGGTCATTTTTAAAAAATTAGTTTTCTTATTCAATTCAGGATTTTTTTCAAATGGTAGCTAACGTTAGCGTATAAATTTCAGTTGCGGAAAATCGGTACGATTTTCCGATTGAGACTGAAAGATAGAAAATTGCAATGAATTTCCGCAGGAAATTCAGCCGCAATTGAATTTATACATTGTTGTACTGCGTTATTTTTTCAATTCCACTTCGTAATTCAGATTCCAACCATTGTCGGTTTCTCTCTGTATTAATTTAAATTTCTCTATTTGGCTTTCCGATTCAAATTCATAATTCCAGTTATTTTTAAGTTGGATTTTGTCTTTTAAAATCGGAAATATTCGTTTTTTAATTGAGTCAATAGCAATTTGCTCCATATTTTCTTGGTTTAAGTCAAAATACCAACTCGCTGAAACATTAAAAATTTGATTTGATTTTCTGTTCGCTGAAAAAAATACTATTCCGTTTAATGAGGAATGATTTCCAAGTTCGATTGATAAATTGTCATCGGTAGTCAAATAGTCCGTAATTAGATATTCGTAGCCTTGATAGTCCATATTTGGGTCCATCCGATACGAAAGTGTTGAATCTAATTCAGATGTTTTTTGTCCAATTCTCAAAATCGGTTTTCCATTATAAATTAAACTCAAAGGTTTATAAATTCTTATGCTATCAAATTTTTCTGCACTATAAATTGAGTCCAAAATAATTTGATTTCGGTCTGTTTTATTTTCAGCATTTTTTCTGTCATTTTGTTTGCAAGAAACGACCAAAATCAAAACTGTCAAATATATTGTTATGCTCGATTTCATAATGCAGTACAACGGTTCGTATAACCGTCAGTTACGGGGTAGTACGCGTTAATATTCGGTTAAGCACTGACGTTAGCAATTCCGAGTGGATTCGGACGTAGTCGAATCCGCCGTAATTGCGGTTATACATTGTTAGCAAACGTTTTTATTTATCGGTTCAATTATTACTTTTTTCATTCCACTTAAAATATTCAATTCCATTAGTTTTCTGATAGCCCAATAAAAAGGGAATAGCAATAATCCCATACATCCATTTGAATAATAGCGAAAACTATTCCCTTCAAAATTTTTATTCCAATAGACTTTTGACATATAATGTTCTCCATTCAAGAAGAAGTCTTTACTCGACCAGCCTTTTTCAAGTGCAGGTTCAAGAAACTCATTCAGCCGTTGCTTTTCCGTTTTGTTAAATTCCGCTTCCCAAAATTCTCCAGACCAACCTTTCGTTTTAGGATTATAGAATTGGACATCTCCGATTTTTTTCCAATCCTCGTCAGGATATATAAAGTCAAATCTTGTCTCGGTCAGATTGTGAGTCAAACTATAAATTCCAATTTCTCCAACTTGAGTTTTATCCTCAATTTTGAAATCAGAAATCGGTTTAAATGTTGATTCTATGTATTCTTTCCAATCTTTCACTCAAATGTTTGCTAACGGTCTCGGCTATGAGTAGTTGCGTGGTTTAGCAGTTAACTTTGCAAGTACACACCAAACTAAAAATCCGCGAGGATTTTTAGAAGTAGGCGAGAACAAGCAATTACTTATAGCCATTGTTGTGCATAGTTATTTTATAAAGTCATTTTCAATTTTTTCAAACATCGTTAAGGTGTTATCAACATATTTTCTGGCTGTACCAGATGATGACTGTTTGAAAATATTAATCCTTTCTTTGATATCTTTGATTTCAGGTTCCTCTTTTCCTTCTGGTTTTATAATCTTAAACCAATTTAAATTTGTGTGAGTTATATTTCCACATTTTAAAGTAGTTTTTTCTTCAAATAAAATTTTATCAAGACGCTTTAAGTCCTTTCCTTCTTTGATTTTCGCTATATAGTTGTCAATGCTATTATGGGCAACAACCCCCATATAATTTACATCTTCCTCCATTAAGTAAGAATCAATAATTGGTTGTCCAAAGTAAATTTGTTCTGTTTTATTTAAACTTATTTCTCCGTGAGCAATAGCACCTTTTAAAGGAATTTGTTTTTTAAACGCACCTGTGAAAACCCATCGAGTAGCTAATAAAAAATAAATCAAATTATCAAGACTATCATTTTTTGAGAAAATCACAATCGAATCAGAGAAGCTTACAACATAAACTTCTGCATCATTAAATACATTTGAAACCTTATCTAAATCCACCGCTTTTTCAACAAGTTTTTTACTTTTTGATATTTGATTTAAAGTTTGATAAATATCTTCGTGAGATTTTCTCATTACCATATCTTTAAATCCTAAAATATCTAAAAAAGCAACAAATCGCGAGTCCGTAGGTTTCCAGTTAGTCTTTTCTTGTTTTTTTGTCATTTGGTTGATCTAATTATGCACAACGAGTCGCAGATATGCTTCGTTGCGGAAAACGTGCCACGTAAAGTTTACTTTAAAGTGGTAGAAGTTTTAAGAGCAACGAACAAAAGAAAAACCAATTGCGTAGCAATGAAACATATCTGATGTTATCTGCTGTTATTTTAACCGCAAACTAGCTTTTTTATCGGTTAAAAACAAAGATTGAATTAAAAATGAATATTAATAATAAGCAAACAATTATGGATTTAAAATTAAAAATTAGTGTTTCACCTAGTGAAACACCATTATCTAAGAATCAAGTACAATTGATTAATGAACTTTACAATGTCGTAAAAGACAAAAATCTAAAAGACAGTAAAAGAGCATTAATGTTATTATGTGAAAATTTAGATGCTAAATCAACTATTAATTAATTGTATTATTTTTTCGTATGATTCATAAGTTCTAATTAAAGAACTACTAGTTTGAATAATAGTGGTGTCACTATCATCAACCGTTTGACTTATATATTCGATTTTATCGATAATAATTGTAATTTTTTGATTATTTGTGCCAGTAACCTCAATTGTTCTCATTATTTTAATTTTTTAATTAATATTAAGTCAAGGCGTAGCCTTGCAAGGTTTTTCTTTTGGTATCTGCGACTCGTTATCAGCAATTAGAAAATCGGGTAGCCTTTTTGTTGGCAAAAATGCGGATTTTCGTATCAATTCCGAAACACGCACCGAAATAAGCGTGGCGCAGTTGAGGTGCTGTGTTGAGGTTTGTTATTGCTGATAACGGTCTCGTATAACCGTCAGTTACGGGTTAATATGCGTTAATTTTCGGTTTGGCACAGACTTTAGCAATTCCGAGTGGATTCGGACGTAGTCGAATCCGCCGTAATTGCGGTTATACATTGTTGGCATTAGTTTTTTATTCATTTTTCCCATACCATCGCGTGTTATCATTGTAGTCGATTTGACTATTTTTATAAGTTCTAAAAATAATTTTTATAGATGTTTCTTTTAGTCGATTTTTTATAGAGTCTATTTGAGATTGAGTTATTTTCTTGTCAGCGATTAAGTTGAATCTTAAAAATTTTTTTAGTTCGTTTCTTGTGTCATTTTTAAATTTTATTACATCTTTTTCTAAATTTTTCAAGTCAGAAGCCGAGTCAGTTTTTACGACTAGTTTTTTATTTTTAAACCCTGCATAGATGTTAAAGTTTAATCTTTTAGGTTGACTTAAGCTCTTTAGTTGTTCTTTGCTTTTAGGTAATTCTATTTCCAAATCGATAGCCTTTTTTAAAAAATCAAATGCATTTTTAGCTTTCCTCAATTCAGGAAGTTGAATTATGGTGTCCCCTAAAAGTTTAAGATTTAAAAGTTCGTTTGATTTATTTAAATTATATGAATACGTTAATTTCTTTTTATTAGTAAATCCGTTTATGCCGGTTAAGTGAATTTTGTCTTTATTAACTTTCCATAGTGCAGAAGATTTTCCAAGTTTATCATAAATAAAAAGCGAGTCTTTATAAAACTGAAACTCAAAAAAACCATAGTTGTCATCACTATTTGAATACCAATTTCCAATTAGTTTTTCTTTCTGTTTTGTAGAAGTACAACTAAATATGAAAATTAATGAAATGTATGTTAAAATGTTCTTCATTAAATTAATGCCAACGGTCTTGGTTATGATTTCGTTGCGGAAAAATCCGCAGGATTCTTTCCGTTTGAGAAACTAATTTAGTAAAAAATCTGGAATTTTCGGTAGAAAATTCCGCAGCAATGAATTATAACCGTTGTTACCTTTTTTTGCGACACGTTCTGCTTGGCACGCTCTGCTATTCTATCAATGGTGGTTATTTTTTAGGGGTTGCTTTTAATTTTCCGCTAGTTCTAATGTTTTTATAGAAAACGGGTTTTTATTTTTAGGGTTTAAATCAGCGTTGTGCTTTTTAAGTTTTTTCCGTTCTGCATTTTTTTCAGCGTTTTGCTATTCAAATCCACGTTATGCTTTTGTTTATATTAGTTTTGTGCTATTCAAATCCACGTTGTGCTTTAGTTTTTATCCGCTAATCAAAATCATTTTATCAATATTTATCCGTTTTTCTTTTCAATCCGCTACTGTTTTAAAGATGTTGCAACTTTGGCAGGGTAGTGGAGTTTTTAAAGAGAAAAACAATCAATTTTATCCGCATTTTTTTTTCGGAGCAATTGAAGGTAACGGTCGTGGCTATGAGCAGTTGGGGATTTAACACCTAACTTTTCAGTTTAGCACTGACCTTTGTTTTATTTACGTTATTCTTAATTAAGCACCTAAACCCCAATTGCTTATAGCCGTTGTTGTATGCAGTGCTTTACTAATTTTCCAGCCAAGATAAACTAATAATTCTATCCGAAATTAGTTTGGATTTTATCAACTTATTTATTGAATGTTCAATATTTTTGAGAACTACAAATGAACCTTCGCTTGCCACTCTTTTTTTGTGCGATATTGAATGAGAATGTCTAATAATATTAAATAGATTCTCATCTCCATCTTGTAAACATTGTTCCATATCTTGAAAATTTGAAAGATTTATAATTGTCAAAGGCATTATCTTATGCTTATCACTTTCAATTTTGATATTCTCTTTTTTTAAAGATTTTTCAAATCTCTGTTTGAATGCAAAAGAAGCTAAACCAGAACTAAAAATTGGATCATTGAATATTAAAAGAGGAAATAGTTTCACTTTCCTATCAAAATCAAAAGCTTTGTCATTAATGTATTCTTTGTATTCGTGAAAAAGTTTTATTGTTTTTGATGCTAATTGGGTTAAGCCATAATCTTTATAGAATTTATCTAAATCAAGAGCATTGTAATCATCTATCGTTTTTACAGTTTTATATCCGTGAATTGTTGGTAGATAATTACTTTTAGCTTCGGCAAGGATAATATTACCTCTTTCTCGAATGTAATAATCTGCGTATTCGATTTCGTTACCACCATTAATTTTGAATTTCAAATCATCTGTAGTTCTAAATATAGTGCGCTTATTGTTGATAAATGAATTTTCTAATATTTCTTCAATAAATGGCTCGAAAAAAACAGAACCAATAAAATTTCCCCAATCAGTTCTATTGCATATTTTTTTTGGCTTTAAGTAGTCAAACCAGAAGTCGTTTATAAATAAGGCGTATGTTTTTTCAATAAGCAAGGTGTTGTCAAGAACTAAGTATGTGATAATTTCCTTTCCGTCTTTTCCAGCATTTTTATATAACGGACTTTTCTTAATATTCAGAAACTCAAATATCCGTAAATCTGTTTTATCTGGAAGTGGAATATTTTGCTTTTCACTTAATTTATCTAATATTTTGATAGCATCTTTTTCGGTCTTCTTGATATTAATGTAGCACAATTTTAATTTTTTATCATAGCTTTTGAAATACGAATACATTTGGTTTTTGAAAAAGTCAGATATGGTTTCCAGTCCAAATGTCTCATTCAAATATTTCCTCAAATGCTCTCCAAAAAATTCGTCATTGTCTATAGACTTAAATAAGCGCCAAGATTTGTAAAAAAGATTTATTGAATTTGATGTAGCGTAATGTTGATTGTGTGGTAATTCTTTGAACATAAAATATTCAAAGAAATTATCGCCTAATGTTTTACTATCATTTTCATTATATTCTTTGTCAAAGGATAGTATATTTTCGTTGGCAATCAATAAATATTTCAAAATCAATTCTCGATTTGCGATAGTGTATTCTGGTGTCTCTTCTGCGAAACCTTCGTGATTAATTATTTCTTGAAATGCATATAAACAGGTTACTCTCGAGAATAAATTATTATTTTTTGGTGTTTTGAGATACTTAAATATAAATTGAGTGCAATTAGATTGAGATGGATGATTTTGGTTATCAAGAAATAAGACCCTTAAACATTCCACTTGTGTTTCTCTTGAATCATCAAAATATGATTTCTCCATCGGTTTTAATCTTGAATTAATCGCCGATATTGTAGCGAGAACTTCTTCTTTTGGTAAAACTTTTAGGATTTCAATTGGTTTTTCGGGCGCATTTGAGGCGTAGAATTCTGAATACTTAATCAAATGTCCCATCATAGTTAAAGTGGTTTTCGCATTGCATACAACGGTCTTGTATAACAATCAGTTGCGGATTGGTTAAAAACTAAGATAGCTAAAATTACCGCCTTTTATGCTTGCGCGGTTGTGTCCGCAGGACACAAAGCCGCAATTGTTGTTATACGGTGTTGTGTGCTGGCGTTTTTAATAAGTTGATATTTTTCTTGTTCACTATTATTAAATAAAATAGTCAAATGGTCAGCCCAATATGAGTTAGTTCCATCTTCTTTTATTTCAAGTGCTGAAACCCATATTTTCTCAACTCCAAATTCGATTTGCCAAGTTTGAGGAAGTTTGGTATTTGTTTTTTCAGATTTAATAACTCGGTTATTTTTATATTCCTTTGTGATTCCCTCGCTAATGTCCCATAAAACAATAATTTCCGAGATTTCTTTTCCGATAAGTTTTGCCCAATTTTTATTTTCAGTCAGTTTGATTGTTTTAATTCCCTCGCGGATATTTATCTCGTTTAACTTTTCAAAACCAATTCCGTAACAGTAAAATTCATTATCCCATTTTATTTGAATCAGTTCATTATTATCCAGTCTAAAAATCACATTCATATCTACAGAGTGGATATCAGTAGAATGTTCCCAAAATTCAGAATCGGTTTTGTAATCCAACTCTTCATAATAAACTTCAATTATTTTGCGTCCGATAAAAGCCGAATTTATTCTGTGATAATATTTTAATTCTTTATCCATCATTTTTTGTCCGCTTGCACACAACGGTTTTGGCTATGGTTTCGTTACGGAATGGTACGCGAGTATCATTCCGACGTAACCATAAATTTAGCAAAAAGGCTTGAAATTCCGATTAGGAATTTCAGCCGTAATGAACTATAGCCGTTGTTGTACGCAGGTTTTTATTTTTTCGATTCTCTATATTTGTATTTCCCATCTTTAAAAACTAAAAAGTGAGACATACTCAAAACATCTCTATTCCCTTTAATTTCTGTAATTAAATACCATTTTTCGTTTTCAGAGGTTGTCAGTGGATTATTCCAATCAACTTCAATGAAATCTGGTTGTAGTTTTTGAACTTCGGTTAAATTTAGTTCAGCCTCAATATTGTCAGCCCATTCGATTGTGTCATTGTAGTAATCTTTACAACTGATAACAACTAAAAACAATAATAAAAAGATAAAATTCTTAAGCATACTAAATTTCATTCCAATCTATTATTTTTTATGAGCGAGTCCATTTCCGCTCGATATTTTTCTCTCCAGTCTTTTCCGTTTCTTTTATTCAGATACTTTTCAATTTCAGCGTTGTAAGCGTCAATTCCGCGTAATTGAGGTCCAGTAACAGTACAACCAACATTCGATTCGTGAAATCCATATTTTTCCTTTAGTCCAATGCAAGGAACTCCACAAGGCAATGGTTTTCCAACTGTCACGATTCTTGCTGAATTCCGCCAACTGTCAATCTTTCCAGTCAAATAATTGAATCGGTTAAAAAGTCCGAATTGCCAGAATAAAATTCCAACAATTAAGATTCCAATTCCGATAGTTATTTTCTTTTTACGTTTCATTGGTCAACTTGCGTACAACGGTCTCGTATAACCGTCAGTTACGGGTTAATATGCGTTAATTTTCGGTTTGGCACAGACTTTAGCAATTCCGAGTGGATTCGGACGTAGTCGAATCCGCCGTAATTGCGGTTATACATTGTTGGCATTAGTTTTTTATTCATTTTTCCCATACCATCGCGTGTTATCATTGTAGTCGATTTGACTATTTTTATAAGTTCTAAAAATAATTTTTATAGATGTTTCTTTTAGTCGATTTTTTATAGAGTCTATTTGAGATTGAGTTATTTTCTTGTCAGCGATTAAGTTGAATCTTAAAAATTTTTTTAGTTCGTTTCTTGTGTCATTTTTAAATTTTATTACATCTTTTTCTAAATTTTTCAAGTCAGAAGCCGAGTCAGTTTTTACGACTAGTTTTTTATTTTTAAACCCTGCATAGATGTTAAAGTTTAATCTTTTAGGTTGACTTAAGCTCTTTAGTTGTTCTTTGCTTTTAGGTAATTCTATTTCCAAATCGATAGCCTTTTTTAAAAAATCAAATGCATTTTTAGCTTTCCTCAATTCAGGAAGTTGAATTATGGTGTCCCCTAAAAGTTTAAGATTTAAAAGTTCGTTTGATTTATTTAAATTATATGAATACGTTAATTTCTTTTTATTAGTAAATCCGTTTATGCCGGTTAAGTGAATTTTGTCTTTATTAACTTTCCATAGTGCAGAAGATTTTCCAAGTTTATCATAAATAAAAAGCGAGTCTTTATAAAACTGAAACTCAAAAAAACCATAGTTGTCATCACTATTTGAATACCAATTTCCAATTAGTTTTTCTTTCTGTTTTGTAGAAGTACAACTAAATATGAAAATTAATGAAATGTATGTTAAAATGTTCTTCATTAAATTAATGCCAACGGTTTTGGCTATGGTTTCGTTGCGTGAAAATCCGCGAGGATTTTCGGCCGTAAACCGAAGATAGCAAATTTGCGAGGACTTTCCGAAAGGAAAGTCAGAAGCAATGAACTATAGCCGGTGTTGGCAACTGGCTTTTATTTACATTATTAATGCTTTATATATATCGTATCCATTGGCGATTAAAATCAATAAGAATAAAGTTACAAGTCCAAAATTTATTATAATTCCAATTATTTTCTTGAAAGTGTTAGGTTCTTTAATTCCTTTTAAAGATTTAATAAATCCGATAATGCTAACAATTCCAATTGCAAAAACTGTTAAGCCAATTAGTATAGATATAAAATTATATTTTAACACGTTAAGAAGTAGAGAAAGAATAACAATAATTAAAATTAGTCCAATTCCCAGAATTCCAAATTTGAAACCTTTGTGTGAATATGTATTAGTTTCCATTTTTAATTTCTTTAGGTAACGGCTCCAGTCCATTTAAATGGCAATAATCAATAAGTTCTGAAGTCAGTTGTCCGATTACATTTTTAATTTTTTCTTGTTGATTTAAAGACAGAAGAAGAGAAGCACTTCTCATACAAATTTCTCCGCCTGTTGAACTTTCAGCTATTTCATTTTCCAACTGGATTTGTTCTGTTTTAAGTCCGTTGTTTTTTAAAAGTGCAATAATTTCTTTTAAAATTTCTAAATGGTTTTTTGTCTGTTGAGTCATTTTTTCAGCTTGTTGCCAACGGTTTCGTATAACCGTCAGTTACGGGATTAAAGTTACTGTTTTTCGACTTAGCACAGACGTTAGCAATTCCGAGTGGATTCGGACGTAGTCGAATCCGCCGTAATTGCGGTTATACATTGTTACCCAACGTTTTTTATTCGGTTTCTGTATTTCCATTTGAATTGGATTCTTTTCCAAAATGAGTTCCATTCGTGTCTTATTCCGCCAAGTTCCCAATTCACGTCATATTTTTTTGACTTGTCACTTGCATAAGGTGGAATTCCAACTTTACAATGTAGCATTGGTTCGTTATTTTTTACTTTCTCATAATAGTCAGATTCAAGTGCTGATTTCGGATAATACCTAATATCAACAATCGTTTCGTTTTTCCGACTTTTATAAATTTCCAGATTAATGTCGTACAGGTTTTCGTAAATCGATTTTAATTCAGTTGTTGCTTTTTTTAGCGTTGCAGGTTTCTTTTTCCGATTTGCCTTGTTCCTTTCAAGTCTCTGGATTTTAAAATTTCGAGAGTCATTTTTGATTTCCGAAATTATGTAGCTCGTATTTTCCGAAATGTTATTCCAACAAGAGTTTCTTGCCATTTCTAATAGAGTGGAAGTAGCCTCTTTTAAATTCAGTTCAAGATTATTTTTCGTGACGTTCTTCAAAATGTTGGGTAACGGTCTCGTATAACCGTCAGTTACGGTTTTAAAGTTAATGATTTTCGGTTAAGCACAGACGTTAGCAATTCCGAGTGGATTCGGACGTAGTCGAATCCGCCGTAATTGCGGTTATACGTTGTTGGCAACTGGCTTTTTTCGTTTGATTTTTTTAGTTCCATTAATTTTGATTTCCAATTTTTTATGTTCAATCAGATTAGATTTTCTCGTTGTTAATCATCAACTTATTTTAGTCAACTACGATAAGTATTCATTGATTAAATAAATTAAAAATAAAGGAGATATAATCGATATTGCAAAATAAAAATATGAGAATATTTTGAACCTTAATGATAATTTCATTTTTCTTCGAATTATGATTTCCGTTCTGTTTTTAATCTGATACAGATAAAAATTAAACATTATCATTCCGACATCAATAATCAAAAACCATTTAGGTAAAAAAGAAAAATCAATTTGTAGAAAATAATAAACAAGAATTACAAAGAAAAAAATATTTGTAGACTGTACAGTTGAAATTATTATAATCGGAAAATATTGTGGTGTATCATCACTGTTTTTTTTCAAATTGTAATAATAGAGAAAGAGTTTGTCGTAAAATTTATATATTTTCTGCAATTACTTATCTAATATTTGGGTCAGTTTTTAGCTTGTTGCCAACGGTTTTGTGTATGGTTTCGTTGCGGAAAAATCCGCAGGATTCTTTCCGCCTGGCGAGAACCTTTGTAAATATACAGGAATTTTCCGATTGGAAAATTCCGCCGCAATGAACTATACACGGTGTTGTGTAACGTTATTTATATCCATATAATCTTAGAGTTCCATTGTCTTTTTCCAAATCAAAAACTCCAATTTTATTAATCAGATTTTCAATTTCAGAGATGTTTTGGTGATGTTCAAAAATTGTCTGTCGTGAAACTCGCTTATTATTGATCATTATCATTTTTTGAGGAAATTCAATCCATTCAATTTCTTTATATAAAATAGGCTCTATGAAAAAAGGACTGAAATCAACAATATTAAATTCAGTTTCCAAAATTTTTTCTCGCCCAATTAGTTTATAACGGATTAGTAAAGAATCAAATTTCTCAATTAGAATCTCTAATAGTTTTTCCCATTTTGAATTATTCATAAATGACGAAAAATTACTTTCACGAATTATCTTTTCAATACTTTTTTCAGTTAAAGTCATTTTCTCCATTCAGTTTTTCTAATGTTACACAACGGTTTCGTATAACCGTCAGTTGCGGGTTAAATTAGTTATTATTTTCTTTTATTCACTAGCGTTAGCAATTCCGAGTGGATTCGGACGTAGTCGAATCCGCCGTAATTGCGGTTATACATTGTTGCCACCAGTATTTTTTCAGTAAATCGGTCCATCAAATTTCACAATCGTTGTGTCGTTCTTCACAGTAAAGACAACCCAATGGTCTAACGAGCCTCCATTTGTATAATATCCGCCACCAGTTATTTCCTTTTTTCCGTCTGCACGAGTAAAAGTTAACGAGTAAGCTCCGTCAGTTTTATTTTTCTGCATCGATAAAAATTCAGTCACACTTTCATTCGGCTCGATTCGGTCAATTTTTATCACGTCCAGTTTTTCGGTCGTAGTAAATTCAACGTTTGTTATTGGTTCGCTTGAGTCATTTTTAACTTTCATTTCAATTCCGTTTTCTTTGAACATAAAACACGAGTTCAAAGTCAGAATTATCATTATTGCAAGCAGTTTTTTCATATTGGTGGCAACGGTTTGGGCTATGGTTTCGTTACGGAATGGTACGCGAGTATCATTCCGCCGTAACCATAAATTTAGCAAAAAGGCTTGAAATTCCGATTAGGAATTTCAGCCGTAATGAACTATAGCCGTTGTTGTAAGTAGTTTTTTATATTCCTCTCATTGTTTCGATTTTCGTACAAGAGTTCAGTTCTTTTTCATTCAAACAGCTCCATTTTCCACTATTCAGTTTTATATTCAATTCACTTTCACAATTTTTACAAGTAACAGAAATTTCGTTCAATTTCAATCCGTTTTTGAACCTTGTCAACTTGGTAGCTGTTTTTACGGATTTTCTATTGGTGTTTCCCAATAATACTAACTCATTTTTATTAGTTTTTAGGTCAGTCAGATTTGTTATTTCAAGTTTTGTTATTCTTGCGTTAATTTCTTCACTTTCCTGAATTCGTTCATTCCACTGATTTGTTATTTCCTCGACAGAAATCGGCTTATTGTCAAAGTCGTATAAAGAAATGGAATTCAAGTCAGATTTGGTGAAGTCCGTATCCGCAGTTTTACAGGAAATAATAGTAATAAATACTAATAAAATCAAGATTATTTTTTTCATAATATTTTGTTTTTAAATTACTTACAACGGTCCAGTATAACCGTCAGTTACGGGTTAATATGTGTTAATTTTCGGTTAAGCCCAGACGTTAGCAATTCCGAGTGGATTCGGACGTAGTCGAATCCGCCGTAATTGCGGTTATACATTGTTGCCATTAGTGCTTTTTTCCGTTTTTATTAATTTTTCAATCGTTTTTATGTCGTCTTTTTCGTTTCTCAAAATTCTTTTCCTATTGTCGTATTCAAAGTCGTAATAAGAAATTTTAATCAATTCTATTCCGTTTTTTGGTAGAAGTTCGTCACGTCTTTGGTCATATATTTTCCGTTGTTCGCCTCGATGAACTCCGCTCACAGTCAGTTTATTTGGCTTATCAAAAAAGTTTACGCTTTCCGTGTGTTGTCTTTCTCTGTACTCAACTACAAGATTTAATTCTTGATAATAAGCGTCAACGGGTAATTTGGCTGAAATTCCATTTGAATTTGGGTCGCCCAACAAAAAGTCAAATTTATGCTGTCTCGATGCTTTAGAATTTAAAACTCTGTCGCATAAGTCAATCACATATTGTTCGTCCGAATTTGTCGTTTTAGTAACTGACTTTTTCTTAGATATCAGCTTTTTAGTCGGTTTTCGTTCTGATTGGAAAGTCCCGTTTTTTAAGGATACCAAAGAACCTTGTCGGTCAAAAATATTCGGATAGTTTCTTGTTCGTCCGTGAATTTGAAATGCACTAATTTCCGAACCATCTTTTTTCTGATACCACTTATTTTTATTCAATTCCGTTGCGATTTCGTTAGTCGACATAGATGTGCCTTTTTCTTTAAGCAGTTTTTCTATCGCAGCGTGTAGTGTCATTCAGATTTCAGTTTTTTCGGCATTAATGGCAACGGTCTCGGCTATGAGTAGTTGCGTGGGTTAGCACTTAACTTTGCAAGTACACACCAAACTGAAAATCCGCGAGGATTTTCAGAAGTAGGCGAAAAAAGCAATTACTTATAGCCATTGTTGTAGAGCGTTTTTTTATTCCATTTCTTCTATCGGTATTTGATTTTTTGAGTTTCTTATCAAAACTGCATAATCAATAAAGTCCGTTGTCGGTTTATCTTTCAATGATTTTCCATTACTTTTCTTTAAAAATAGTTTGACCTCTATCAAATCTGTTCCATTTTTATATGGAGAGTTTTCACTGTTCAGTTTAAACAAGGTAATATCCGATAGTTTTGTTTTTTTTAGGTTTTTTATACCCTTAAAATATTCTTTCCAATAATCTCCGATTCCGTAACCTTTTTCAGTGGTAAATGTTTTGTAGTTTCCTTTTTTGTCATAAATTTTATCCCAAAG
This sequence comes from Mangrovimonas cancribranchiae, assembly GCF_037126245.1. NCBI lineage: Bacteria > Pseudomonadati > Bacteroidota > Flavobacteriia > Flavobacteriales > Flavobacteriaceae > Mangrovimonas > Mangrovimonas cancribranchiae. The sequence continues at coordinate 2,073,795 of NZ_CP136925.1, read as the reverse complement.
TACCTCACTTTTGGTCAAGTAACCCATAACGGATATTACTTTGTTCCTATCGTAAACATTTTGTTCAATAATTCTTGTAAAGAAAGAAGGATAATTTTTTTCACGTTGTTTTTCTATATGAAAGAAACCATACTTGAAAAACTGTTTTTCATTTTCTAAATTTAAAATACCCTTTAAGTACACATAGTTGTCAAATATTATTTTTTCTCGACCTTTTTCTCTGTGAAAATTATATTTGATATTTTCTAGAATGTGATGAAAACTTATGGTATCTGTAATCTGGCTGGAATAAACGCTTTTGTTTTCTTCGTAATCGTTTATGAAGTTTTTTAGAAGTTCAGTCGTTACTGTATCACGAGTACTGAAATTTATTTTTTTGTTTTCAAATTTTGTTTGAAGTTCTTTTTTTAGTTTCCAATTTTGAACTTTATCGGTCAATAGTAAAATATGTTTTATGGGAAATTCATATTCGGCAATGGCATCAAAACCAAGAACTTTTATAGGATTTTCGGGGTAAGTCTGATTTAATTCTCTCAAATTTTTCCAATGCTCAAATGTTTCAATTGTTCCTTCTTGATTAACAATGGTTTGAAATGCTAGTGTCAATTCTTTTAGAAGCTCTTCGTTTCCCGTTTCTAAATATTGTTGAAAGAAAAATGCTTGACTATAATTTGTTTCGGGAATGTAGTAGTCTATTAAATTCTGTTTTTTTAAGTTTTTAATTAGTAAAATTTCAGCGTCATAAGTTTTAGCACTTCCGTGATAAGCACCAAATCCAATGATGTTAAAATCTTTTTGTGGAAATTGAAATTCGGTTGAAGTTAAATCAAATCGATTGTCGTTTAAATATTCCTTTTTTGACTGTCCAAAAGTTAGAATAGTTGAAATGCTAAAAAGGAGAATTAAAATTTTGTTCATTAATTTTTGTTTTGTTTTCGTTAGTCAAAATGCTCTACAACGGTCTCGTATAACCGTCAGTTACGGGATTAAAGTTAATAATTTTCGGTTAAGCACTGTCGTTAGCAATTCCGAGTGGATTCGGACGTAGTCGAATCCGCCGTAATTGCGGTTATACATTGTTGTGCATAGTATTTTTTATTTCAATTCCAATTTCTTTTAATTTTTCTAAAGTCCATTCTCCTATTCGATACTGTTTTAAAGTCAGATGAGATTCTTTGTCTTTTACATCAAGCTTTAAGTAAGGATTATTTTTTCCACTTGGAATTAATTCAGCTGTAATTTCAGCATTATTGAATTGATGCGATTTAAATTTTCCGTTTTCTTGCCACTTTAATTCAGTTGTGGTTTCTGATATGAAGATTGAGTATAAATATATTGTCGGACGAAATATAAATTGAATTGCTAAAATCAAACCCATTGTTAATCCAGCCAAAATAATTGCAATAATATAATTGCTTTCCAAGTTTGGGGTAACTATCACAAATATTATTGATGCAATAAAGAGAATCAAAAACATTGAAAAAAACGACTTGAAAATAAATCCGAAAAAATTTATAGGTTCAATTTCTAATTTTAATTTTTTAGAGTTCATTTTGGATATTATGCACAACGGTCTCGTATAACCGGCAGTTACGGGATTAAAGATAATGTTTTTCGATTTAGTACTGACGTTAGCAATTCCGAGTGGATTCGGACGTAGTCGAATCCGCCGTAATTGCGGTTATACATTGTTAGCTACAGGTATTTTTTCTTTAATTGTTCAATAATCTCTTTATAAACTTGTTCAAATTCCATGTTGTCATTTTTCACATATTTATTCAAATAATCATAAACTATTCTTGAATTTTTCGGTTGGTGGTTAATTTCATCTTCGCCAATTCTTTGCCCATAATTCAATTCCAATATTTTAGCTGTAATTCCACGAACCATAATTTCGTCAATATCGTGGTATTCGTTCTTAAATTTTTCTTGATTTACTAATGAATCAAATTCTTTGTCGTAATATTTTTTGAATAACGCATCTGTGTAAATGTGACTATTTTCGTGAATTACGATTCTTCTGTAGTCATCGTTCCATTTTAGTTTCAGCTGTTTTATAGAATCATTTGGTTCTTCACATAAATAAGTTATGAGAAATAACCTTTCACTTTCTGGGTTGTTTGTGAATGTTATAGCTTTATTGGTAATTCTATTTAATGGGTCAAACAATATTTTCAGATTTGTTTTTCTGTCCGTTCTGTAAAATTGATTTAGCTTTTCCGTTATTCTGTTTGATTTTATAGAATCTGTAAATGGTTTAAAATTCACATTGTAATTATTTTTAAAACCAATTGTTTTTTTGAAATCAATTAATAGTTTTGAGAGAGAATCGATGTTTTTTCCATACCAACCAAATTGTTTGGAAAGTTCATTAATATTTAGACTGTCTTTTGGTTTTAAATTTTTGTCAAGACAAAGTGCTATAGTTGACAAATCTGCATTCCATTCGTCTCCATTTCCGATTTTTTGAACTAATGGATGATTTTTGAATTTTTTGTAAATCTCAAAATTTGTTTTGTAAAAATCCGTTTTACAAGGTCTTAAATTCACGTCGATACTGTCCTCAAGAGCCAAAAAATAAGCAACTCTCAATAATTCAACTCTATCGTCTATTGATATTGAAATTGAGTTTTCTTTTTTTTCAATCCGAGGTTTTTCTTGTTTGCAACTTATTAAACAAGAAACCAAAATTATTAATATGTACGTGATTTTTTTCATACTTGTAGCTAACGGTCTCGGCTATGAGTAGTTGCGTGGTTTAGCACTTAACTTTGCAAGTACACACCAAACTGAAAATCCGCGAGGATTTTCAGAAGTAGGCGAGAACAAGCAATTACTTATAGCCATTGTTGTAAGCAGTTTTTATTCCTTTATAAATTTAGCTTGACACGGTTCAATACAAGGGTAATTTATAATTAAAGTATTTCCATTCTGTTCAAATGTGAAGTCATAGTCAGGATTGTTACAGTCAGCTGAATTAAAACTCATTTCAGAGTTTGAGTAAGTTCCTGAAGTTGAATTGTCAGAGGCAATTGACATATCACACAAATTTCCATTTGAAGTTATTGTTCCGTTATTTTCAAAGGTTATAATTTTCTCGCTTTCAACAGAATTAAATGTTCCACTTCCATCTCCTGGATCAATTAGTACTTCTATTAATTTCCAATTTCCGATTAATTCAGTATTTGAGTCCGAATCGTCATCATTATTACAAGATGACAAAATTCCAACCGTTAATAAAATGAATAACAATTTTTTCATACTTAGTCTTTTTATTTAGATAATAAAATTTTCATTTGGTTGCGTCAAATTGCTTACAACGGTCTCGTATAACCGTCAGTTACGGGTAAATATACGTGTTTTTTCGGTTTAGAACTGACGTTAGCAATTCCGAGTGGATTCGGACGTAGTCGAATCCGCCGTAATTGCGGTTATACATTGTTGCCAGTAGTATTTTATTCAACTGTCTTTTCGATTAGTTTTAATTCTCCGTTTTCAATTTTCCAATGTTCGTAATATTCTTTGTCCTCCGAATTATGTCCAATAACAAATCGTTCAGTCAATTTTGGAATTCCGTTTGTCAATTCATAAACGTCTCGTCCGTGTTCGCAACAACCGTTTCTCCAAGTCGAATTAATTTGTTTTTTTTCGTAATCAAATTCAGGCGAAGTTATTTCTCCGTAATCTTTGTTTTCTTCAAAGAGTTCATTTGTCGGATTATAAATCCAAAATAGAAAAGGAACATTCGGTCCAGCTGGAAGAAATTCCATTAGCCTAAAATCCATTTTTCCGTCAAAATCCATATCCTCAATTGCGAAAAGTTGGTCGTTTGGAAATGTTTTGCTGAAATAGTTTTCGCTCGGTTTTATTGTTTGCTTTAAGATTCCATTTTTCAGAACCTCAATTTTAGTTATTTCACAGTCAGTTTTTCCGCATTTTTTTGTCAGACAAAATTCAAATTCCGCATCTGAAAACTTTATTATTTCTTGTGAATAAAGTTCAAACGAAAACAGAATTATTAATATTAGCAGAATTTTTTTCATATTACTGGCAACGGTCTCGTATAACCGTCAGTTACGGGTTTAAAGTTAATGATTTTCGGTTAAGCACTGACGTTAGCAATTCCGAGTGGATTCGGACGTAGTCGAATCCGCCGTAATTGCGGTTATACATTGTTGCCAACAGTATTTTATTCCGTTATTAATTCATTCGGAACTTCATAAGTCGCAGAATATTGTAAGTTTTTTCCACTTTTTTTGAATTCCGAAAATGCTTCTCTGTACCAATTCGGGTCATTTGGTTTTGCATCAATTTGTTCGTGAACTTTAACTCCATAAAAATCGCCGTTTAAGCAAGGTTCAATTCCGTAAATCCCAATTCCATATTTTTCCACTCTGTCAAGAACAATTTCAAAGTCAGATTCAGAAAAGTAATTTATAGATTCAAAGTCGAATCCGTCATTCAGGTTTTTCAGTCCAATGAATATTTTTGATTTTAGAAAATCTTCTTTTTTCAATTCAATATTTTTACTTTCTTTATTCAATTCTGTTTTGATTTCGCTTTCTGATTCTTTCTGTTTTTCGTTTGCACAACTTATAATTAAAAGACTAAATATAGTTATGAAAACTGTTTTTTTCATATTGTTGGCAACGGTTTTGTATAACAATCAGTTACGGATTGGTTTGAAACTAAGATAGCTAAAATTCCCGACTTTTATGCTTGCGCGGTTGTGTCCGCAGGACACAAAGCCGCAATTGTTGTTATACGTTGTTGGCAATAGTATTTTTAATTATTATTTCGTTTAGTTTTTGAGTGTCAGATTCCGCTATTTCATTCAAGTCAAACGAGACTATTTTTCCGTTGTCTTTAGTTATTATTAACTTTTTTTCAGTCAATTCAGTTTTTTTGATTTGGTCAAAACTCAATGATTTTCCACTCCAAGAGTTGACTCTGATAACAGCTCCTTTTTTATTCCATTGAACATAATTTTTATGCCAAAACATTTTACTGTAATAAATCACTTGAAGAAAAAATCCACTAGCACTTAATCCTTTATTCAATTTTGGGTTTTCAAACTCGAATAACTCTAAACCTCCTGTCAAAATGAGAATCAGAGAAAGGATTAGAATAGTACTCCAAATCCAATTTTTCATATTGTCAAAATGTATTTTTTTCATTTCCATCTGCGTTCGGTTTATATTATTGCCAACGGTTTTGTGTAAGCGTCAGTAACGGGAAAGTGCGCGAGTACTTTCCGCTGACGCAACCAAGTTAATAAAAAGGCGAGAATTTTCGGTAGAAAATTCCGCCGTTATTGCGCTTACACGGTGTTAGGCAACGTATTTTATTTATAGTATTCAATTTCTCTTTTTACTATCCTTAAAGGTTTACTGTTTTTATACTCAATTTTTTCAATCCAATTATTATTCTTGTCATATTTGAATTTGTATTCCCAAATATCTTTTGTTTCTCCATCACTTGTATTTACAGCTTGCACAATTAAATCTCCATTTTCATTAAATTTTTGATTTTGAATAAGAGAATAGTCGCTTTCTCCAAACTCACTTTCGGATTCTTTTAGTTTACCGTTTTTAAAGTAAGTGTTTTTTACCGTATTATAACTTGAATCATTCTCAATGTTGTATTTTCCAAGTATTAAGTTTTGATTTTTGTCATATGTAAACTCGTTTTGATATTTTAAAGTGTCCCAAGTACTATATTCAATAACTTGTTCTCTTACTTTTAAGTTTTTTGCATTAAATGTTCTATCAATTAATTTAACAGGTATGTTCTGATTTTTAAATTGCTTTTCATTAATTACATTGTTGTTTTGGTCATATTCAACAACATAGGTTGTCAAAATTGTGTCATTTTGGATTGTCAAGTTTTTTATTGGTCTAACTTTTTTGTCGCGTTCTATTTTGTGGATTCTTTTGAAATTTTTTCCTGATATTATAACTTGTTCCAAGCTGTCGCTTGAATTATAGAAATACTGATAATCGATAACGCTTCCTTTTCCGTAATTGTCAATTACTTTTCGTTGAGTCAATTGATTATTTTTATCGTAAGTGTTTATTATTTCATCGCTTACTTTTCCATTTGCCAAAAACTCTTTTGAGAAAGTTAAATTTCCAGTTTTATTAAATTCCAATAACTCATTTCGGTCAATTGAAATTCCGTTGATTTTTTCGCCAATTTTGAAAGTGTCTTTTTCGGGAATTAGATTAAAAAGTTCTGACTTTACAGATTTTACTTTTCCTTTAAATCCGTATTCGGAAATATGGTTTTCCCTATCCGATGAGTTTGTAGATTTTGAACAACTATGGACTGAAAGACAAATTGTTATTAATATTACGATTGCTTTTTTCATATGTTGCCTAACGGTGTTGTATAGCCGTCAGTTACGGACTAAATATACGAAAACTTTGTAATAAAGCACGGACTTTGGCAATTTCGAGTGGATTCGGACGTAGTCGAATCCGCCGTAATTGCGGTTATACATTGTTGGCAAACGTATTTTTTATTTTCAGGTTCAACTTACTTCCAATTTGGTCAATTCCGTTTATTTCCAATTCATTTTTTCCGATTTCTGATTCCAAGTAATAATAATCAAATTGTTTTATTGTTTCGACTCCGAAATTTGATAAGTCAATCGAAATCAGCTCACTTTTAAGTTCAAAATCATTATTTTCTTCAACTGGTAAAATCCGTTGTAAAAACACTCTGTTGTCAAATTCAGCTATGAAATCAGAAAAGATTTTTCCTTCCAGAAAAGGTAATTCCGGAATGCTTTTCAATGAGTAAATTGGGTCTTCATCAAGCCAATCCATTTCTTTTTTGCTCAAAAATATATTTGAAGGTTCAGACTTTTCAATTTTCAAATTTTCGTTTTCAATCAGAACAGTCCATTTTAGGTCTTCAAATTTGTTTTCTTTTTGAAATGGTTTTACAAATAAGTAATCAATTCCATTTCCGATTGCCCAAATTGGGACAAAAATTATGAGAAAAGGAATCATAATAATAATCAGCAAAATTTCAACATACCAAGGATTTTTCCCTATGTTGAGTTTTCCTTTAACTTCGCTTATTTCAATTGAAAATCGTGAGTTCATTATATGTTTGCCAACGGTCTCGTATAACCGTCAGTTACGGGATTAAAGATAATGATTTTCGGTTAAGAACTGACGTTAGCAATTCCGAGTGGATTCGGACGTAGTCGAATCCGCCGTAATTGCGGTTATACATTGTTGTAGTGCGTTATTTTATTCAATATTACTCGTATAATTTCCGATTGCTTTTAATTCCGCAATTCCATCTTCTTTTTCCGCTAATGATTTTAATTCTCGACAAAAGACATCTATAGCGTTCGGTTCAATAATTAATTCCATTGAGAGTTTGTCCTTTTCTTCTTTTCGGTATTCAGTTGATACATTTTCTTCCATTGTGATTAGAACTCCACATTTTCCAGTCGGTCCAATCTTATAAAATTCCATTTCGAAATATGCGTAACTGTCTTTTTCTCCGCAAGAATGAGAGACTTTATCTTTTCCAAATGGGAAACCATTCAGTTCGTTTACAAATCCGAGTAAAGATTCAGATACTTCATAAACTTCTGTAATTCCAGAATATCGTCCGTTATTTGCTGAAATTCGCATTTCAAACATATCGTCATCTTTCCAGATTACCTCAAATTTTAAATTTCTATCGTTCATTTGCTCTAATGCACTACAACGGTCTCGGCTATGAGTAGTTGCGTGGGTTAGAACTTAACTTTGCAAGTACACACCAAACTGAAAATCCGCGAGGATTTTCAGAAGTAGGCGAGAACAAGCAATTACTTATAGCCATTGTTATGTGCAGTTTTTATTTGTCATTCCACTGCATTATATTAAGTTCAATAATATTAGATTCATTGTCGAAAATCACAATATTTTCTCCGCTATTTGTAGTTTGATTAGTTATTGCTTGAGTTTCCCAATTACCTCTTGTTATTTTAAATTCAATCGGATATTGAACCTTTATCTTTAGCTCTCTTTCCAATTCTTTTGTTTTGTTCATTTTTACTTGTGAAGGGTTCCAACTTCCTAAATTATCTTGGTTTCCTACAATGTATACTTCATCGTCTGCGTTTAAAGTTTTTATTTTAAAAGTTACTTCTTTGAAATTTCCATTTGGTTTATATGGATTTTGTTCTATGAATTTTTTTAATTCGGTTAATGAAAATATTAAAGAGGGCAGAAACCCATTCCAATGTCCATTATCTGGAAATTCTTTGATTATTAAATTCTTCTTTCTTTCACTTTCCAAATTATCGGCGAATTCTTTGACTTTTTCGAATGCTGAATACCATCTTTCATTTATTGAAAAGTATTCGTCTGCTTGACTTATATATATGAATTTATTTTTACTTAATACATCTGAATTTATAAAATCGTTTGCGAGCCGATTACTATCGTATGAGAAATTAGGTGAAATTGCAATTACACCATTCATAAATTCTGGATTTGAAACAATTTTGTCGAGAGCAAAAGAAGCACTCATTGAATGTCCAATAAGATATTTTCTATTGGTTGTCCTAAATTGATTTTCAATTAATGGTGTGATTTCAGTTTTTACAAATTCCCAGAAGTTTTCGGCATTTGGATTTAAAACGTTATAATTTTCGATATCTACATTTATTGGTTTAGGAAATAAATCGTTGCTTCTGTAATATTCCAATTCAGGGTATGCTGGTGATGGAATGCCAACAACAATAAATTTTTTAGTTCCCATTATAAAGCTTAACGAGGAATGGACTAAATCAAATAATTCACGATGTTGTGAGTCAAAAACGTAAACTACGTCAAAGGAAACCAAATCTCTCTCGTTATATATCCAAGGCGTATAAACTAAAATATTGCGATTTTGATTTAAAATTTCAGATTGGATTTCGACAGTCTGAATTTGAGCAGTTTCTTGGCTGTAACTAAAACAAACAGCGAACAGAAATATTAGTAGGATTATCTGTTTTCTTAAATTAATTAGTGTTCTCATAATTTTTGTCTCAAATTGCACATAACGGTTTTGGTATATGGAAAGTAGGGCAGTAGAAAGCTGTAAACTTTCAAAGTTGCACTGAGCCAAAGCGTTGTATTTTGTTTTTATCTTATTCATTTTAAAAGCCAAATCAACGATTTGGCGGTGTTGGTAAATAGCACTGAACTTTCGTTAACCACCGATCGCCCTATTTGCTATATACAGTGTTGTGTGGCGTTTTTTATTCATTTTTCAGTTCTCCAAGTAAGTAAACATCTCCAGAGTCGAATCCAGCTCCAAAATGTAAACTATCTCGTCTCTTTTCAGTTTTAAATAGTCCAAGTTTTTTGTCCTGATAAGTTAGCAGTCTGCCCTTCAAGTCCCTTAGAGAATTGAGAACAAGTAAATTTAAAAGTCCGTTGAAAACCAATACTTCATAATCTCCGCTTAGTTTCTCATTGCTCTTTATCATTACGTCTATTTTGTCAAAGTCGGCAAGTAAAACATATCGTCTGTTCGGGAAATATTCTGTATCACAAGCCCAGTCTTCGTCTTCGGAAGGTGTCAATTTTGAACCAGCAATGTAGGCAGTCGTTTTTTCTTTACCGTTATCAATCTCTGGAAACGACATAGTTGCAAGTCCGAAATAAATGGACTTAATATTTTTCGGTATTGGTTCTTTTTCAATCACTTCTATAAGCCAGTCATCGAACTCTTTTTTTAACCTGTCTGTATCAATGTCTAAGGAAGGCAGGTCGTTGTCGGTCAAGACCTGCTTAATCTGATCATAACCGCTGCGGATGTCTGACTTATTATTTATTAGTTCTTTGAGTACTTTATCTACTTGTTCCCAATCCATTTTCTGTTTTTAATGCCACACAACGGTTTTGTTTATCTTTCAGTTGTGGGAATTGGAAAATGAAGATAGTAAAAAGAAATGACTTTGACGCGTAAGCGTTCGTGTCCGTAGGACACGACACCACGATTGAAGATAAACGTTGTTGCCTAATGTGCTTTTGCGTTTTGCTTTTAACGACCACTTTATCGTTTCTGATTTTCTTTGTCAACTAAGTTTTAATATTCTTTTGAAAACGAATTTCAGTTTTAATTTTTCTCCGCAAAGATTTTAAAAATAGAGTAGTGCTAAGAACTTTTTATCCGCAACAATTTATCGTTTTCGGTTTATCGAGTTTGAGTAAGTTTTTCTCCTGAGTTCAAATTTTCTTTAGGATTTTTAATCTTCTCTGCGCAAAGTTTAGCGATCCAGTTTTGCATAATCAAAATCCGTTAAGTTTTTAAAATTTCAATTTTCGGATTGAAAATAGATTTTGAATAAATTAATAAAGCTGAGATTTAAACCGCTGATTCTGGTTTCGCATATTTGGCAACTCGTTATATGCGCACTAATATACACATTTAAACAGTCTATTTTCCGGATATCGTGACTTTTTTGTCTGGATAACTATAATTCTTTAATCCCTTAACAGTAGCATCTAAAGGATTACTTATACGCATTAAATCCTCCTTAGCCACATGAGTGTATATCATAGTAGTTTCAGCTTTTGTATGCTCTAATAAACTCCAAACAGATTTAAGATATAAGTAATAGATTTATAATTTTTTTTAGTCTCTAGATTAATTTTTTAAGAAAACACTTATCTTTATATAAACAATGTCTCATTTTAAATGTTTGTAAATATGGTGGTTATTCGTGGTAAAGTCCCTAAGTTAATTGTGTTCTTGTTGTTATGTGTTATGTTTTCGTGCAATCAGACAGAATATCCTAAGCTGTCTTTATCAGATTCAATTCAATACAATCACGGTCAGATTGTTTGGCATGATTTGATAACTCCTAACCCCAAGCAGGCTATGGATTTTTATTCAAACCTTTTTGGATGGACATACAAATCGCTTGGGAAAGGCGATATGGCTTACCATGTTATTTATAGAGGAGACAATGCTATTGGAGGGATTATCCCTTTAAATGTAACAACACACCCTTCAGGTGAATGGTTGAGCTCTGTTTCTGTTCCTGATGTTGATAAAGCGGTGAAATACAATACTTTTAGAGGAGGGAAGACGTTGTTTAAACCTGCCGATTTTAAGGGTAGAGGTCGGTCTGCTCTCGTTCAAGATCCGCAAGGTGCTTATATAGCCTATATATATTCAGAAAGTGGAGATCCTAAGTTTCAATTAGCTGATAATTCATGGCTTTGGAACGAGCTTTGGACCAATGATATTGATGGTTCGTTGGCGTATTATAAGGGAGTGGCTCCTTATGAAGCAACGGAAATTGAAGAAGAAAAGGTGCCATATTTTATGATGAAATCTGGAGATCAGAAATTGTGTGGGGTTATGAAAAATCCGGTGAATAATATGAGGTCTGCTTGGCTGCCTTATATTAAAGTAAGTAACGTAGAGAGTGTTTCTAAGAAAGCAGCTTCTTTAGGAGCAAAGATTATGCTTAAGCCGCAGGACAATATTAGAAATGGTGCTGTAGCTATTATTCAAGATCCTAACGGCGCTCCTTTTGCTATTCAAGTTTGGAACCAATAATATTAAAACGTCTTAAAATGAAAATAAAAAAAATCTTTTCGGTTCTTGTTGTTGTGTTATTTTTATTGCTTTTAGCTGCGTGTGGTTCTGCTCATACTAATGTAGGGCTTAATATGCACTTTGGTCCCAATGGGCCTCACGTGTCTCCTCATGTTAATGTTGATTTTTATGGAGGTGGGCGCCACTAAATATTTGCTACACCTCAGGTATGAGTAGTGCGGACTTTGAAAGCCAAAACTTTTAATCTTCTACAATTGGTAGCTAAAGCTATGTTTTGTGTTTTTTAATTTAATCAATAATAATGTCAAAGTGACGCTTTAACAAGGTGTAAGTGGAGCATTTCTATTATCTTTTTAGTTCACATTTCGTATAGGTTTTATTGTATGCAGTTTTTCTTTTTATTCATTTTCTGAAAAGTCCTATTTATATCAGTTTTTTAAGAGGAGTTTCCAAGTTAATTTCGTTTCCTGCTTCAATTTTGTATTCTCAAGCAGTAGACTTTAGAATAGGGTGTTTTTGAATAGTCTTAATTTTAGTTAAGTCTACTTTTATATAAAATCAAGAGAATTTGTTACTATGTGTTTTAATAAAATGCTCTATTTTTAGGGTATGAAACCACCCAAGTTTACATGTCTCTTTTTCTGTTTGTTGCTAATTTCAGGTTCAAGCTATGGTCAGTCTTTGTCCGATAGTTTATCACATTACTATAATGTGGTGAAAACCTCAAAAAATAATAATCAGCTTGTTAAAGCCTATGAATTTTATAGGGCTTATGTTAACCAATCAGAAGAACAAAATCAAGTACAACATACGGTATATGGTTATATTAATTTAGCTATTGTTCAAAAACGCCTGGGGGCTTTAAACGATAGTGAGCACTCTGCCGTACAAGCACTACAATTATTAGACAAGCAGCACGGGAAGTGGGCAAGCGATTATAAGTTGCGACTATACAATCATTTAGGAAGGGTTTATAAAGCTTTGAATAGTCCTAAAGTTGCTTTAGAGTATTATTATAAAGCTTTAGAAGTAGATACGTTTTCTGTAGGGAAAAATATTATAAAAAATAATATAGGAACAATATATATAAAGCAAGGGCATTACGAGAAAGCAATAGAAATATTGCAAGATGCCTATCAAGAAGGCTTAACGTTAAATGATTCCAAGAATAAAGCCAGAATATTAGGGAATTTAGGCGAAGCCCTATCTAAGCTCAACGATACCACTGCCATAGAGAAAATAAAAAAGTCTTTACTTTTAAGAAAGCGACTAAACGATAAACCAGGCGTTTTTACAGCCTACAACCATCTTCTAAAACATTACGTTTATCATAATAACATAGAGGTAGCCAAAACATATCTAGATACAATGTTACAAATGGCGCGTCAGTCACAAAAAACAGTTTATTTAAAGGAGGCGTTGTCATGGTATGTTAAACTTAACAACGATAGTTTAGTGACGCAATACGGACAACTGTTGGATAGTATGAGATCCACACAGTTAGCTGCTGAAAACAAATATATTGCCAGAAAATATGCCTACGAACGTCAAAAACGTATCGCTAAACAACAAGAGTTAATTGCAGAACGCCAAAAACGCTTAAAAACCATCTACCAAGCTATAGGTGGAATTGTTATTGTTGTTGCGATAGCAATTTTGTTGATTTATCGTGAAAAACATAAAAAAATCACGCTAAAAAATATTTATCAAACCGAAACAAATATTGCCAAACGTGTTCATGATGAAGTCGCTAATGATGTGTACAAGCTTATGGCAACCATTCAAAAAAAACCAGAAGAAGATGTGTTAGATAATTTGGAAGCGATGTATTTTAAAACCCGTGATATTTCAAAAGATTTAGGAGAAATTAATGTTAGCGAAGACTATACAAATACTTTAGAAGATCTTATTCTTAGCTTTCAAACGACTCAAGTTACTATTCTTGTAAAAGGACTTTCTAGTATGTCATGGGAATCATTAGCGAATTATAAAAAAATAACCCTATATCGCGTGTTGCAAGAACTATTAGTTAATATGCGAAAACATAGTCAAGCCACTTTAGTGGTGTTAAACTTTACTCAGCAAGGAAAAAAAACTAAAATAACCTATACCGATAATGGTGTTAGTGGAAAGGTTAAAGCAGGTAACGGACTTCAAAATGCGGAAAACCGTATAAAAAACTGTAACGGAACATTTACTTTTGATACCAAGCCAAATGGTGGTTTTAAAGCTGAAATATCTATATAAATGTTTAAAAAAGTATTAGTAGTTGATGATTTAATGAGTATTAATCTAGGTGTTAATGCTATGCTGAAGAACGGATACACACAAAACGTTGTGTATGCACATTATTGCGATGACGCTATATTAAAACTAAAACGCGCCGAGCAAGAAGGCGATCCTTTCGATTTGCTTATTACAGATTTGTCCTTTAAACAAGACCATAGAGAGCAAAAACTAAAAAATGGTGAAGACCTTGTAATGACTGTAAATATGACTTGGCCAGATTTAAACGTTATTGTCTATTCGGTAGAAGATAAAATTCAACGTATACGGCGTTTAATACATCAGTATCAGGCTAAAGCTTATGTTTGTAAAGGGCGGTATGGTCTTAAAGAGTTAGAACAAGCAGTAGAGGCTATTAACCAAAACAAAACGTATCTTTCGTCAGCCATAGAAATGGCAGTCAATGGGCAAGAAGTTAACGAAATAGATGATTTTGATATATTGTTATTAAACGAACTAGCATTAGGGCTTAGTCAAGATCAAATTAGTAAACAATTAAAAAAGAAAAATGTTACACCAAGTAGTTTAAGTAGTATAGAAAAACGCTTAAACAAATTAAAAATACAATTACAGGCTAATAATTCCATTCATTTAGTGGCTATTGCAAAAGATATGGGAATAATTTAATGATGTTACGGAAACCCGTAAGTATTTATTAATTAAAGTCTATAGATTTGTGTAACTATTAGTCAGTTAAAGGGGGCAAAATAGTAAGCGCTATTCGTAATTTACGGAGGCGCTTTTTTTATGGAGTAATTATATTAGAAGTAACTTTTAATAAGAGTTTGATTTTTGTTTATATAACTTTTGGGTTAAAACTTTCAGTAATTCAGGTAATATTCTCAGTAATGAAGATAGGTTAAATTGATTTGGTCTATTTAACTTTGCACTTCTAATAAATTTAACCCAAACGATATGAAACGCTTTTTAAAAATCTTATTGGGTATTGTATTACTTATATCTTTAATAACTGTTATGATACTTAACCAGTCAAAATTTGGACAACATCCTAAAGGCGAACGTTTAGAACGTATTAAGAAATCCCCAAACTATAAAGACGGATCATTTAAAAATTTAAGCGAAACCGCTGTCATGACCTCAAATAAAAGTACAATAGGTGCTATGTGGGATTTTATGACTTCAAAAAAACAAAAAGTAAAACCTGTAGATGATTTACCATCTGTTTCAACTGATATTAAAGGGTTAAACGAAAAAGAAGATTTATTAATCTGGTTTGGGCATTCATCCTATTTTATGCGATTAGATGGAAAAACATTTTTAGTAGATCCTGTGTTTTGTGGATATTCGGCACCGTTTTCTTTTATGAACAAATCCTTTAAAGGAACTAATAATTATGGTGTTGAAGACCTTCCAGATATTGATTATTTAATAATTTCTCACGATCATTGGGATCATTTGGATTACGAAACAGTATTGAAGTTAAAGCCTAAAGTTGGTCAAGTGGTTTGTGGATTAGGTGTTGGTCAGCACTTTGAATATTGGGGTTATGAAGTGTCTAAAATTAATGAACTAGATTGGTTCGAAGCTATCGAATTTGAAGGCGTGAAATTGACAGCAACACCAGCACGTCATTTTTCAGGAAGAGGTATCAGGCGTAATAAAAGTTTATGGGCATCTTATGTGTTAAACACAAAAAGTAATAATATCTACATTGGTGGTGATAGCGGTTACGATACATTTTATAAAGACATAGCTGCTAAATATGGTCCTTTTGATTTAGCAATTATAGAACAAGGTCAGTATAGTGAAAATTGGAATCAGATTCATTTGCTGCCTAGACAATTATATCAGGTAGCAGAAGAGTTGAGTGCACAAAAACTATTTCCGGTTCATAATTCTAAGTTTACACTTTCAAATCATCCTTGGTATGAGCCTTTAGATGAAGCACTATCTAATAAAACTGAAAGCGTTTCTTTGGTAACACCAAAAATAGGTGAAGTTGTAAAACTAAAAGATAGTACGCAAGTTTTTGAAGCTTGGTGGAAAGATTTAAAATAATTTTACTGCCTTATATTGTTAAAAGATCGTTAACGGAATGCTGGGTTTTAGGTTTGAATTTCTTAACTTTGCTTTATGGGAACAAAAACACAACGTTCGGTATCGCCTTTTAATAGTGAGTTAAAGCTTAAAGGCTTTAATGTCTTTAGAATAGAAGAAGATAGTAGTGCTACTAAAATTTACAGCCGCAAAGATTTTTATAAAATTTGTCTAACTACAGGTAAGAGTATAATTCATTATGCAGATAGGAGTTACGAGCAGGAAGGAACAATTCTCTTTTTTGGGAATCCACATGTGCCATACTCTTGGGAAACGCTTTCTACAAGTTATGTGGGTTACACCTGTTTGTTTTCTGAAGAGTTTTTGCAATTGTCTGAGCGTACCGATAGTTTGTTGCAATCGCCTTTGTTTAAATTAGGTGGAACACCAGTTTTAAAAATAACAGAAGAACAGCGTTTGTTTCTGAATAGTATCTTCGAGAAAATGATGCAAGAGCAACAAACGGATTATTCCTTTAAAGATGATTTAATTAGGAATTACATTCAGTTAATTCTACATGAAGCCATGAAAATGCAGCCATCAGAGAAAGCCGAAAAACATGCCAATGCTGCGTCACGTTTAACATCGGTGTTTTTAGAGCTTCTTGAACGTCAATTCCCTATTGAGACAGCAGATTCGCCATTAATGCTTACCACAGCACAACAATATGCCGATCAATTATCGGTTCATGTTAACTATTTAAATCGTGCTGTAAAATCGGTTACAGGAAAGTCTACGTCTACACATATTACAGAACGAATAGTTAACGAAGCTAAAGCGTTGTTGCAATATACCAACTGGAATGTGAGCGAAGTGGGTTATGCGCTTGGATTTGAGTATCCTACCTATTTCAACAACTTCTTTAAAAAGCAAACGGGGCTAACCCCAAAAATGGTCCGAATACAATAAGTTTGAATTTTATAATTTTTGATTTGATTTTCGTTATCTGGTAACAGGGTAGTGAAAGTATCTTTGTACCATAGATTTGAAGTTGAAGATATGAGTGCAAAAAACAGCAATAACATTTTTGAAAGAATACTATCTGGTGAAGTCGTACCTTTTAGTGATCCAGAATATTATAAATTACCCGAACAGTCAGAGCGTGCTATAGCAATTTTGGTAGATTTAAATGCATCTAAAACTATTGAAGATATTAGACAGCATTTAGGCAAACTTATCCAAAGCGAAGTTGATTCTACTACAACTATATATACACCTTTTAGTGTCAACTATGGGAAAAATCTAAAACTTGGTAAGAACATATTTATAAACCAAAATTGTCAAATTTTAGATTTAGGTGGAGTTACTATTGATGATGATGTCATGGTAGGTCCAAGAGTTAATCTTTTATCCGAAACACATCCGATAGAGCCAGAATCTAGAAAAGCTTTGATAGGAAAACCAATTCATATCAAAAAAGGAGCATGGATAGGTGCAGGATCAACAATATTACCAGGTGTTACTATAGGTAAAAATGCTATTGTAGCAGCCGGAGCTGTAGTATCTAAAGATGTGCCTGACAATACGGTTGTGGGAGGTGTTCCTGCAAAAATTATAAAAAACATTTAAGAGAAATAAAATGAAAAAGAGAAGTTTAGTATTAATAGCAATGACCATGACGCTTTCATTAACGAAAGTGTCTGGTCAAAATTTAAATGAAAATCAAAAAGAAATGAGTACAGAAAAAGATCAGTATACTTTTGAATTGAGTGAACATGTAACTCGCGAAAAAGTATCATTTAAAAACAGATATGGAATTACTTTGGCTGGTGATTTATACAGTCCAAAAAGTAAAGAAGGAAAATTACCAGCATTAACAATTAGCGGACCTTACGGTGCTGTAAAAGAGCAAGCTTCAGGTTTGTATGCTAATCAAATGGCAGAGCGTGGATTTGTAGTATTAGCTTTTGATCCATCTTATACAGGTGAAAGCGGCGGCGAACCTCGTCACGTAGCTTCGCCAGAAATCAATACAGAAGACTTTAGCGCAGCGATAGATTTCTTAGGCTTACAAGACAATGTTGATAGAGAAAAAATAGGAATAATTGGTATTTGTGGTTTTGGCGGCTTCGCTTTAAATGCTACAGCAGTTGATAAGCGCGTAAAAGCCGTAGCAACTACAAGTATGTACGATATGTCTAGAGTAACCGCTAAAGGATATTTCGATTCTACAACGCCAGAGCAACGCTCAGAAATGTTAGAGCAAATGAGTCAGCAAAGATGGGTAGATGCAGAAAAAGGAACTTCAGAATTATCGGGACAAGGCTTGCCAGATTCACTTTCGGGTAACGAACCAGAATTTGTAAAAGGTTATTTTGATTATTACAAAACAGATAGAGGTTTCCATCCACGTTCTATTAATTCTAATAGTTCTTGGACAAAAACAAATGCGTTTTCTCTAATGAATATGCCAATTTTAACGTATATTGAAGAGATTTCCCCAAGACCAATACTTTTAATAGCTGGTGAAAATGCGCATTCAAAATATTTTAGTGAAGACGCCTACAAAGCAGCTCAAGAGCCAAAGGAACTAATGATTATTCCTGGTAAAGTTCATACAGATTTGTACGATCAGTTGGATGTAATTCCTTTTGATAAGTTGGAAACATTTTTTACGGAAAACTTAAAATAATACAATATGGCTCTAAATATTTAGAGCCATATTTTTTTAATAAAATATAAAATGGGACTTGCCATAAAATCTTTAGTTCAACTTTCAGTTTTAGGCTTGTTTTTAAGCTTTTTAGCATTAAAAGCTGAATTTAAAGAAGATGTTGTGCAACAAAAAACTATAAAAGATATGAAGCTAAAAATCACTTTTTCTAATGTAGAGCTTACAGCTACTATATACGACAATCCAACATCAAGAGATTTTATTTCTATGTTGCCCATAACAACAGAATTAGAAGATTACGCCAGTAACGAAAAGATTTTTTATCCAGAAGAAAAACTTACAAAAGAAGGCGCGCCTTCAGGGTATGAGCCAAAAACAGGAGACATCACATATTATGCACCTTGGGGAGATGTGGCGATTTTTTATAAAGATTTTAGCTATTCTACTGGGTTGATTAGTTTGGGTAAAATAGAAGGTGATGGTATTAAAAAGCTGAAAAATATGGGAAATCAAAAAGTGACTTTTGAATTGTTAAAGTGATAATTCAAATAACATTTAAAAAAGAAAAACATGAAAGTAATAATAATAGGAGCAAATGGAAAAGTAGGGAGACGGATTGCCGAAAAAATGAGCCAATCAGAACATTTTGAGCCTACTGCTTTTATTAGAAAAGTTGAGCAAAAAATATTTTTCGATTCAATAAACGTACCCGTTATTATTGAAAGTCTAGAAAATACCCAAGATGCTATTGCAGAGTCTATTAAAGGGTTTGATGCAGTTGTGTTCTCTGCAGGTTCAGGTGGTGCTACAGGTTACGATAAAACTATCGAAATTGATTTGTATGGAGCCATTAAAGCAATTCATGCTACTGCACAAAGTAATATAAAACGGTTTATCATGGTAGGTGCTGCATTTTCCGATGAACCTTCCTATTGGACACAGCCAGGAATGAAGCCATACTACATTGCTAAGCATTTGGCAGATGCAGAATTAAAAAGAAGCAGATTGGACTACACGATTCTACGTCCAGTAAGGTTGACGGATAATGAAGAGGTTGGTAAGGTTAAAATGGTATCAGATCCATATTTGCTCAAAAAACTCATTCCTAGAGCTGCTGTAGCTGAAACGGTCTTGCAAATATTAGATAACAGCTCTACATTCGGTAAAGTCATAGAGATGAGTGAAGGTCCTTCTTGTATTAACGACGCAATTAAGCAATTATCATGAGAGGTTTGAATTTCATAACTATCGGTTTGAATTTTTTATATGACTTAGGAATTTAATATGTAAATTAGTAGTGCCAATTTATGTTGGTTAAATAACTGATATTAAGTGGTTTTGTTGGTTTTCTTTTTCTGATAAAAATTCACTTTTAATAAACTTAAGAAATTAAGTAGGTGTTCTAAATTAATTCAAGGGTTCTTTAATCTTAATAAAATGTTAAATCGATTAAAGGAAATATAATCACAAATTCAATAACAAAACAATTAAAAATATGAAGCATATCAAATTTTCCTTTTTAGTATTGACCGTATGGTCCCTAGTTTTTTTTCAAAGTTGTAAACAAGCATCTGAAAAGCAAGAAGAATTGACAAATCAAACAGAAGCGAAGCCAGCAACTAAAAATCAGGATGTTTCTGATTTGAATTTCATCTTTCCAAAAGGTCAAAAAGGATCTGATAAATTTTTTACAGGCAACGCATACAATTATGGAATAGTGATGGATACAACGTTAACCACCATTGTGGGTAATGTGTATTTCGAACCAGGAGCAAGAAGTAATTGGCATACGCATCCAGCAGGTCAAATTTTAGTCATTACAGACGGAGTTGGGTATCACCAAATAGAAGGAGAGCCAATTCAAATCATTAAAAAGGGTGATGCCGTAACATGTCCGCCAGATACTAGACATTGGCATGGAGCAAGTAAGGATAAAGGTCTTCAGCAAATGTACATTGTGCCAAATATTGAGAAAGGTATAGTCAATTGGATGGAGCCAGTAACTAATGAGCAATACAATAACCTATAAACTTTTAGATATGAAAACTCAAGACAACCAAGACGGCAAAGGGCAATCTAGAAGAAATTTCATAAAACAATCAGGTACTGTTGGCGCAGGAATGATGTTAATGGGATCGGTTCCGTTGTTTGCAAATTCTAAAAATGAAGAAGAAAAAGAGATAATAGACATGACTAAAAATATAAAAACTAAAGGCTACGCAGCCAAAGACGAATCAGGGAAACTAAGTCCATGGGAATTTGAACGAAGACCAGTTGGAGATGATGATATTTTAATCGATATCAAATTCGCAAGTATCTGCCATTCCGATATACATCAAGAAAAAGGGCATTGGGGAAAACAACAATATCCGCAAGTGCCAGGACACGAAATTGTTGGTGTTGTTGCTGCTGTAGGAAAAAATGTAACAAAATTTAAAGTAGGCGATAGAGCAGGTGTTGGTTGTATGGTTGATAGCTGTATGGAATGTGATAGCTGTACACACGGTGAAGAACATTTTTGTGAAAGAGGTCAAACATTGTTCACTTACGGAAACAAAACCGAAGCAGAACCGACAGGAATTTCGCAAGGCGGGTATTCAGACAAAATAGTGGTTAGAGATCATTTTGCAGTTCATATTCCAGAACACATTAGCTTTCAAGAGGCAGCGCCATTGTTGTGTGCGGGTATTACAACCTATTCCCCATTAATGGATGCACAATTGAAAGTTGGTGAAAAAGTTGGTGTTGCAGGTATTGGTGGTTTAGGGCATATGGCTGTGAAATTAGCAGTATCTAAAGGTGCGGAAGTTTATGCATTTACCACATCGGCAGATAAAGTAGAAGATATTAAATCTTGGGGAGTAAAAGAAGTGATTGTGGTAGATGAAGCATTTAAAAACATGCAGGCTTACTCTAAAACCTTAGATTATATGATTTGCACCATTCCGTATCAATTCAATGTTACGCCATACGTCATGTGTTTAAAACCTGGCGGAACGTTTACGTTTGTTGGTATGCCAGAAGGTTCAGAAATCACGATTAACAACTTAATGTTAGCGTTTGCAAGAGTTAATTTTAACGCATCATTAATTGGTGGTATTCCAGAAACTCAAGAAGTAGTTCACTATTGTGCAGATAATGGTGTTAAGCCAAGTATAGAAATTATAGATGCAAACCAGATTAACGACGCTTGGGATAAAGTAGTTAACAAAGAAGCAAGATACAGATATGTTATCGATGCTTCAACATTTTAAAAAATAGTAAAGAGAAAATGAAAAGTAAAAAGTATATCTGGATTCACGTTGTAGTGGCATTAATTGTTTCACTTCAATTAAATGCACAAGAAAAAAGTGAACCAATTCCAGCAGTTGGATTAGCTATAAAAGCAGGATCTAATTTTGAAAGAATTGATTTTAATCGTCATGCAGTTGGAGAAAACGACATAGAAATAGAAATCCTTTACGCAGGTATATGTCATAGTGATTTTATGGTAAGAGGAGCGCATCAACACGTGGTTCCAGGACATGAAATTGTTGGACGTGTAACCAAAGTAGGAGATAAAGTTACCAAGTTTAAAAAAGGTGATTATGCTGGTGTAGGCTGTATGGTTAATTCTTGTGGGCATTGTGAGTATTGCGAAGCAGGAAAAGAACAGTACTGTAAAGAGCGAACCGTTTTTACTTATGGATCTCCAGATCGTTTTCATGATGGTCAAATTACCCAAGGAGGATATTCCAATATCATTACGGTTTCAGAAAGGTTTGGTATAAACGTTCCAAAAAAAGCCGATATTAAGCGTGTAGCACCTTTAATGTGTGCTGGTATTACAACTTGGTCTCCAATAAAGTTTAGCGATGTAAAAAAGGATGATGTTGTTGGTGTCGCAGGTTTTGGTGGTTTAGGCCATATGGCTGTGCAATATCTTGTAGACCTAGGGGCAAAAGTAACTGTTTTTGATATCACAGATGAAAAAGAGACAGATGCCAAACGTTTAGGCGCAGAACGCTATGTAAATGTAGCTACAACCAAAGATTTCTCAAACCTTTCAGATACGTTTGACTTTATTATCAGTACGATACCAGCAGATTATGACCCTATGATGTACGTTAAAATGTTAAAAATGGGAGGTGGTGAATTGGCATTTGTTGGTTTACCTCCTAATTCAAACATTTCAATTTCTCCATTTGTATTACAATCAGCACATAGATATGTATACGGTTCGTTAATAGGAGGTATTCCTGAAACACAGGAAATGCTAGATTATTCTGTGGCAAATAATATTTATCCAGAAGTAGAAATTATTGAAGCTAAGCCAGAAGAAGTAGATAAGGCTTATGAAAAAATAGATGCAGGCGAAGTAAAGTTTCGCTATGTCATCGATATGAGAACAATTGAAAAATAATTCAATAAAAAAGAAAAAGAAATGATTACAAAAGAAACATATAAATTAAATAACGGAGTAGAAATTCCTAAAATAGGTTACGGAACTTGGATGATTGACAACGATGCTGTTGTCGATGCTGTAAAAACGGCAATCAATGTAGGTTATACACATATCGATACAGCACAAGCTTACCAAAACGAAGAAGGTGTTGGTAAGGCAATTAAAGAAAGTGATGTAGCAAGAGAAGATTTGTTTGTAACAACAAAATTAGCGGCAGAAGTAAAATCTTATGACGAAGCTGTAAAATCGATTGACGAATCTTTAAAAACCATGGGTTTAGACTATATAGATATGATGATTATTCATAGCCCAAAACCTTGGCAAGAATTTCAAAACGAAGACAGATATTTTGAAGGAAATCTAGAAGCTTGGAAAGCTTTAGAAGAAGCCTACGAAGCAGGAAAACTAAAAGCTATCGGAGTTTCAAACTTCAAAAAAGAAGATTTAGATAACATTTTAGAAAATGCAAAAGTAAAGCCACAAGTCAATCAAATTTTGGCGCACATCACAAATGTGCCAACAGATATGATCGATTATGCTAAATCTAAAGACATTCTTATCGAGGCCTTTTCTCCCATAGGACATGGCGAGTTGTTCAAGAACGAACAAGTAGCAGAAATGGCCAAGAAATATGGAGTGTCTATTCCTCAATTGGCGATTCGTTACGATTTGCAATTAGGATTGCTTCCATTGCCGAAAACTCAGACTCCTTCACATATGAAATCCAATGCACAAGTAGATTTTGAAATCTCAGCTGAGGATATGGAAGTACTTAATAATATGGAGGAAATCAAAGATTATGGAGAAGCAAGTTACTTCCCTGTATTCGCTAAATAAATTTAAATGATAAAATAATTATAAAAACATACATAATGAAAGTTTTTAAAAATGGAGAGATTCCATCAATGAAAGGCCCAGACGCATGGTTCACTGGCGATGTAATCGTTGACCCATTATACCAAAATATCGAAAATGTAACCAAAGGGGCAGCAGCTCTAGTAACCTTTGCTCCCGGAGCAAGAACAGCTTGGCATACACACCCTGCCGGACAAACCTTAATTGTACAATCAGGATTGGGTTGGATACAAAAAGAAGGTGGACCCATCGAAGAAATTAGACCAGGAGATATCGTTTACTTCGAACCTAATGAAAAACACTGGCACGGAGCCTCTGCAACCAAAGCTATGAGCCACATTGCAATTCAGGAAGAAGTAAATGGTGAAGTGGTAACTTGGATGGAAAAGGTGTCAGATGAGCAGTACTCTAAATAAGCGTGTTTAAAGTCCATGAAGCTCTGTTGAAAAATGAATTCTGTTAAATACTGAAAAATATGTCAAAAATTTTTATAACAGGATCAACAGATGGTATAGGCTTCTTGGCAGCTAAACAATTACTTAAAGAGGGACATGAAGTGTATTTCCATGCACGAAATGAAAAACGTGCTAAGGATGTAAAACAGAAACTTGAAAAAGAAGTAAAGGTTCTTGTAGCTGACCTCTCTGATATAAATCAAATCAGGCGGTTGGCTCGAGAACTGAATGAGTTTGGACCATATGATGCTATCATTCACAATGCAGGAGTAATTTCAGTGCCATCCGAAATAATGTTTACGGTTAATGTTATAGCTCCTTATTTGCTGACTACACTGGTAGAAAAACCCGAACGTCTCGTTTACTTAAGCTCTAGCATGCATCGTAGCGGAAATACTTTCAAAGGTAATTTAAACATCCAGAATGTAAATTACTCTGATTCAAAATTGTACATCACTACATTGATGAGTGCTTTCGCTCGACAATATCCTGATATGTACATAAATGCTGTAGATCCAGGATGGGTACCTACAAAAATGGGTGGAAGTGGTGCGCCAGACGATTTGCAAAAAGGGTATGAAACACAAGTGTGGTTGGCGACCAGTCAGGATAGAGAAGCCTTGGTTTCAGGAAAATACTTCTATCATAAAAAACAGCAAAATACAAATTCAATTGTAGATAATATAGCTTTTCAAGAAAGACTGATTGAAGCCTGTGAAGCATTTATTAAAGAATAAAATTTTAACACAAAAAAACATGCCACATATAAAAATAAATCTGTTAGAAGGAAAAACAGAAGCTCAAAAACAAGAGCTAACAGATGAAATCATTAAAGTAGCAAAAAAGGTTTTGGATTATGGTGACGATGCTTTTTCGGTAGCCATACAAGACTACACTAAAGAAGAATGGAAAGGTGATGTGTATCCAAACCAAATTATAGCTGAAGAAAAAAAACTATATAAAAAACCTGGATATAAATATTAAAATAAAAAAACTATGGAAAATAAAGATAAAGTAGTTGTAGTTACTGGTGCCGGAGCAGGCATTGGAGCTGCAACATCAAAAAAATTTTTAGACAACGGATTTAAAGTTGTACTAAGCGATTTAAAAGTAAGCAATGTAGAACCAGTAGCAGAAAGCTATGATAAAGATCAGTATCTACTATTAGCAGCAGATGTTTCAGATGAAGACGCTGTAAAGAATTTGGTTTCGAAAACTATAGAACGATTTGGTAAAATAGATGTGTTAGTAAATAACGCAGGTGTTTATGGTGAAAGTGAATTTACCGAAGGCACAACTGATGAGTGGAATAAATTATTAGGTGTAGATTTAAATTCGGTTTACTTTACAAGTAGAGAGATTATACCACATTTAAAAGACACTAAAGGTTGTATAGTAAATGTGTCTTCTTTATCTGGTTTAGGAGGTGAAGATGGGCATCCAATTTATAACGCTGTAAAAGGTGGTGTAACCAATTTAACAAGGTCTTTGGCGGTTAACTACGGTAAATTTGGAATTCGAGTAAATGCAGTCTGTCCAACATTTGTAAATACCTTATTAACCAAAGAAATGTTGAAAAACGAGCACACAGTAAAAAAGGTTTTAGATCGTATACCATTAAACAGAATTGCAGAGCCAGAAGATATAGCTAAAGCAATTTACTTTTTAGCAAGTGATGAAGCTTCGTTTATTTCTGGTGTTAATCTTCCAGTTGATGGAGCGGTAAATGCTTCTAGTGGTCACCCATTAAATGTAGGAAGTTACGAGTAAATAATTATGGAAACATTAAATGAAAAAGCAATAGAAATGATTTCCGAAAGGAATGATTTTCATATTGCACCTTATAGAGAAGATGGTGAAACTTTTGGAACCCTAACATGGATTTGGGTGGTTGAGGTAGAAGGTAACCTTTACGTTAGAGCTTACAATGGAGTAAATTCGAGATGGTATAAGTCGGCTTTATCTCAAAAAGCAGGTAAGATTAAATCTGATGGTACCGAGTTTAAAGTGCAGTTTCAACCTATTTCAGGAGAAATAAACGATAAAATAGACGAAGCTTACAGAACAAAATATAATGGTAGCCCATATTTGCAATCTATGATAAGTGATAGGGCAAAAGCTGCAACAGTGAAAGTTTATTAAATGAAAGAAAAACAACAGGGATTATTAGCGATTTTAACGGCTAATACAATTTTTGGATTAAATATTCCTGTAACTAAAGCATTGATGGACACTTGGATGACACCCATGGGTTACACAGTAACTCGGATGTTTTTTGGTGTCCTCATTTTTTGGTTTATAGGTTTATTTCTGTCAAAGGAAAAAGTTAATAAAAAAGACTTTCCTATAATTTTTGTTGGCGGATTAATGGGCTTCATCGGAACACAATTTTTGTTTTCCCAGGCATTGCAATATACATCACCTGTTACTTTTTCTTTGTTGATGGCGCTTACACCAGTGGTCGTACTAGCACTATCTACTATTTTTTTGAAAGAAGTAGTATCAGTAAAAAAAATAATTGGAATTCTAATTAGTATTACTGGCGCTATTCTAATTATCGTTTTAGGTGATTCGGATGGTAGCGAATCGGGTAATGCATTTTTAGGTATATTATTCTCGGTTTTATGTGTGTTTTGTTATGCTGGTTATTTGGTTATGACAAGAAAAGTATCCATGAAATACCAACCTGTTACTATTGCAAAATGGATGTTTTTGGTATCTGCTCTGGCAGCATTTCCTTTTAGTTTTTCTGAATTAGACCATCAGGTTATTTTTTCAGGTGAATCAAATCTTATGGCTTATTCTTTTCTGGCATTTGCATTATTATTTTCTACAACTTTAGCCTTTTTCTTAATGCCATATGCACTAAAACGATTAGAAGCAAGTACAGTAAGTATCTTTATGAATTTACAACCAATTATTGCATCTATAGTTGCTGTTGTGGTAGGGCAGGACTACTTTACTTGGGATAAGCCTCTGGCTGTTATTTTAGTTGTTATTGGGGTGTATATGGTAACTTATAAAAAGAGGTCGGTAAAGGTTTAAATTAAATAACTAGTTTAGTTTTTCGATAAAAGCTTACTTCTTTTTAAAAATCCACTTTCTAAAAATTAAAATACCATTGGTTATCTTTTTTCTTTTTGAAAGTGTGACTGGAATGCCTAAAGTGGCTAATAAAGCAATAGCAGCCGATGTGCCAAGTGCGCCACCATATCCGTTAAAAAAATGACTTGCATTTAGGTAAATAATACTAAACAATATACCAGCAATAATTAACCAGCTATAATGTGTTATAGCTTTGGAAGATACCATGCCAATAAAAGAAGCACCAATAAACGCAGGTGGGATATTTTGAGTTAAGTAATTGTTGAGAATGTCTGGAAACCAGAAAAAGAATAATCCCACAGTTAAAGAGAGTAGTGCAGATGCTCTAACGGCTCCCTGTTTTAAATGCTCGTTTACATAAAAAGTAAGTGTAGCGCCTAAAATTCCGGTTATGATAATAATTAGGGTATTCATTTTAAAATCCAATATATTAATGATGCAATAACAACGCCTGCAAAAGCAATGGTTCCTAATTTGCCTCCAATACCTAAGAATAGATTTTTTGAAAGTAATAAAAGCACGCCTGCAAAAATTCCAGCAGATAACACAAATCCTATAGATGGTGCTATTTCAGTACTAGACATGCCTATAAAAGTGCCACAGTAAATAACAGCGGGGAGCTTTTTTAGGTAACTAGACGATTTGTTTATTATTGGCACGAACGATGCTATTGTGCCTACTGTACTCGCCGAGATAACACTTCCTAAACCCGCATAAATATTTAGGGCATAACAGGCTAACGCACCAATAGGAACCCAAACAACCACTAAAAGTTTGTCGTAGGCATGTTTTTCATGATGTAGGTCTAACTCTTTGTAGGCAAACCACATAATACATGTGATGGCAAGAGTTATCAAAGCTATATCTATAGCACCTGTGTCGTATTTTTCTTTTACAATCATGGTTAAAAACACGGTTTGTAAAACTAAAAACAGGATAATTACAAAAAACCTAATGGCTTTATGTTTTTTCATACAGTGCAGTTAATTTTAGACGTAATATTATAAGTTTTGTAGTGTTTATGCAACATGATTGTCTACATTTTTTGGAGCTTATTCTAAAAAATGCGTTTTGTTAAGTTCTATATGAAAAATAGTTGTAGCAAAGTTACTATTCCAATGAAGAGAATGAGAGATAAAGAAAGTTTTCGGAATTTAGTTTGTGGGATATAATTTAAAATTCTTTTTCCTATGTAAGAGCCCAATATTCCAATAACAAATAGAAAAGGAACATACTTTAAATCATGATTATGAATGTATCCATTATTGTAATAGACAAAAGTTCTCGAGAAATCAATCATAAAATCTATAAAAGCCGAGGTGGCAATAAATACACTTTTCTCTAAGTTAAATGCAGCCATGGTAAGTCCTCTAATAGCGCCACCGGTTCCCAATAATCCAGCAGAAAACCCAGAGAAAGCGCCTCCTGCAATGGCGTTTTTTTTATTTGGCGCAAGGATTAAATTGCTCTTAATAAGGAATAACAAACTTAATCCTACCAAAAATAATCCTAAAACTATTTTAAGGAGAACACTATCTAGTACTTTAGATAAAAAACCTCCTGCGATAACAAAAATAACAGAAGGCAAACCAATGTATAATAATAGTTTTTTATCTAACCCTTTTTTAAATAAGAAAATCTTACTCAAATTACTAGATAAATGAAAAAGAGCTGTAAGTCCTAAAACCGAATAAAAATCAAAATAAAAATTACCAATAGGCACAAAAAACACCGATGATCCAAAACCACCAATAGTTCCAATTATTTCGGCACCTAACGCTAGTAGCAAAAAAATAAAGTTAATATCTTTCATGTTAGGCTAGGGTTTTTGTAGCAATTTTTTTGTCATTTAATATCTCAAATGTAACCTAATTATTACAATATCCGGCTTATTTAGTTATTTGCCTTAATGAGTTATTCTTGCGTTAATCGATTTGTTTGTACTTTTGCTCCTTATGAACGATAATTTTACAAACGAATTTTTTGGTATAGGTATTCAAAATGGCAAAACGCCTGAAAACTTAGGTGTACTGTGGCGTACAGCCCAAAACTTAGGTGCCAGTTTTATTTTTACCATTGGCAATCGTTATGCAAAACAGGCTTGCGATACTCATAATGCCGTAAAAGCCATGCCTTACTTTCATTACAACACTTTTGAAGATTTTTTCAATAATTTACCTAAAGGTGCACGATTAGTTGGCGTAGAGTTAACAGATAAAGCAGAACCTTTAGAAACATTTCATCACCCAAGACGATGTGTGTATTTACTAGGCGCAGAAGACCATGGGTTATCTAAACAGGCTATCGAAAAAAGTCATTTTTTAGTAAAATTTAAGTCACAATTAAGTTTAAATGTGTCTGTTGCAGGAAGTATTGTTATGTATGATAGGGGAATAAACAAACCAAGGTCGTAACTTTGCCGTAAATAAAATGTAAAACAATGGCTCATAAAGCAGGTTTTGTAAATATTATTGGTAACCCAAATGTGGGTAAATCAACATTAATGAATGCTTTTATAGGAGAGAAATTATCTATTATCACCTCAAAAGCACAAACAACGCGACACCGTATTTTAGGTATTGTTAATGGCGACGATTTTCAGGTGATATTAAGCGATACGCCTGGAATTATCAAACCCGCATACGAATTACAAGCCTCTATGATGGACTTCGTTAAGTCTGCTTTTGAAGATGCCGATGTACTAGTATATATGGTTGAAGTAGGTGAGAAAATGTTAAAAGATGCTGACTTTTTTAAGAAGATAACCCATTCTAAAATTCCTGTTTTGTTGCTCTTAAATAAAATTGATATTTCAAACCAAGAGCAATTAGAAGCTCAAGTTGACCATTGGAAAGAACAGGTACCTAATGCCGAGATTTATCCTATTTCAGCATTAGAAGGCTTTAATGTTGAAAACGTATTCCAGCGTATCGTAGAATTGCTACCAGAATCGCCAGCATTTTATCCAAAAGATCAATTAACCGATAAACCAGAACGCTTTTTTGTAAACGAAACCATTCGCGAAAAAATCCTATTGCATTATAAAAAGGAAATCCCATATGCTGTAGAGGTGGAAACCGAAGAGTTTTTTGAAGACGACAAAATCATCAGAATACGTTCTGTTATTATGGTAGAGCGCGATACCCAAAAAGGGATTATTATTGGTCATAAAGGAACGGCTATAAAACGTGTAGGATCTGAAGCCAGAAAAGATTTAGAAGCCTTTTTTGATAAGCAAATCCATATCGAACTATACGTGAAAGTGAATAAAAATTGGCGAAGCGACCAAAAGCAACTTAAGCGTTTTGGCTATAATCAAAAATAAATTTAATCGACTTCGTAATCTAATTTCATGGTAATTGAAGCTGTTTTTTCTTTAGATGAGGTGTTGTATGTGCCTCCCCAAGAATATTCTTCGTTAGAATTTTGTCCTGTAATTTGAAATACGCCCATTTTAGCCGATAATAATTTTCCTAATGTTCCTCCAGAGTTTTCTGAAATTCTTTCGGCGCGTTGCCTAGCATCAGCAGTGGCTTGAGAAATCATTTCAATTTTTAAATCAGATAATTGGGTGTAATAATAACGTGGTGGTTGCGAGTAAAACTGAATACCTTTGTTAAGTAACTCGGTAACTTCACGAGAAATATCTTCTACTTTTTCAACATCTTTACTTTCTACTTGAATAGATTGTGTAAGAATATAGCCTAAAAACTCATTACCTATATATTTTCCAGAGTCACTATATTTTGCTCGGGTATTTTTTCTGCTTTTAACAGCATCAAAAACCAACTCTTCATCGGTAATTCCTTTAGATTTTAAATAATTGGAAATTACTTTTTTATCTTTTTCTAAATCACTATAGGCTTGTTGTAGATCACTATTTTCTTTAGAAAAAGAACCTTCCCAAACAATAAGATCTGATGTGAAATCTGTTTTCCCTAATCCAGTAACCGCGATAGTGCCTTCGGTTTTATTTCTATTCATGATAGAATTTCCTAGTAAAAAAGCAGCAATAATAATAGCGATTGAAAAAATAGTGGCTGTAAGATTGTTTTTCATGAGGCGTTATTTTTAATAAATACGAGAATTTGAGGATAAAAAGTTGTTTATTAAGGTAAATTTAAGGTTTTTTTCATAAAACTATATAAACGCTCCATATCTGTTTGTCCTTTTTGTTTTCCTAGTCTTCCAAAAGCATAAAGTACAAACCAAACAAGAATCATAAAAAACATTAAAAACACTTGAATAGCATAATCTTGATCAAGATTATAGTTGGTATACGCCCAAATGGAAAAACCAATAAATAAGGTGGCAACAATAAAATGAAAAAACATAAACATGGTCCAAACGGTTGGACTGGGGCCAAATAAACCGTACAGCATACTACTTGATTTATCAATACGGTTAATTTCTAAATGGAGTTGTGGTGTCCAAAAATGACGTTCTTGTACAGGTAGTTTTATAAAAACATGGTCATCTACCCGAGACACAATAAAGGCTTTTTGAGAAGTTTTAGCGTGATCAAAAACTTCAAGAGCTTTATCGTTAGAAATGCTAAGCGTTCTTTTAAAACGCGGTCTTAAAATAATTTCGTTGGTTTTAGCCATTTTGTAGTTTGATTTTCAAGAATTAAAATAAGTGTTTTTTCTTAAAATAGGAAACCGTAACTTTGCAAACAATTAAAAAAACGTATGAGTAGCATAGTTGCCATAGTAGGTCGCCCAAATGTAGGGAAGTCAACATTTTTCAACAGATTAATACAACGTCGCGAAGCCATTGTTGATGCGGTAAGCGGTGTTACCCGTGATCGTCATTATGGTAAAAGCGATTGGAATGGTAGAGAGTTTTCTTTAATTGATACCGGAGGTTATGTTGTAGGAAGTGATGATGTTTTTGAAGCAGAAATAGACAAACAGGTAGAGTTAGCGATAGATGAAGCCGACGCCATTATCTTTATGGTTGATGTTGAAGCTGGTGTTACAGGAATGGATGAAGACGTTGCTAAGTTGCTTAGAAAAATAGATAAACCCGTTTTTCTGGCCGTAAATAAAGTTGATAATGCTAAACGCGCTGAAGATGCTGTAGAGTTTTATAGCTTAGGTTTAGGCGAATATTATACTATTGCTAGTATAAATGGTAGTGGAACCGGTGATTTATTAGATGCTTTAGTTGAAGCGTTACCAGAAAATGAAACCAAACAAGAAACAGATTTACCAAGATTTGCCGTTGTAGGACGCCCAAACGCAGGGAAATCCTCTTTTATTAACGCGCTTATTGGTGAGGATAGATATATTGTTACCGATATTGCTGGAACCACGAGAGATTCTATAGATACGAAATATAATCGTTTTGGATTTGAGTTTAATTTGGTAGATACAGCAGGGATTAGACGTAAATCTAAAGTAAAAGAAGATTTAGAGTTCTATTCAGTTATGCGAAGCGTTCGTGCTATCGAACATAGCGATGTGTGTTTATTAGTTTTAGATGCTACACGTGGGTTCGATGCTCAAGTGCAAAATATCTTTTGGTTAGCCGAGCGTAATCGTAAAGGCATTGTTATTTTAGTTAATAAGTGGGATTTAGTAGATAAAGATAACTCTACAATGAAAGCTTTTGAAAAGCAAATTAAAAGAGAAATAGAACCGTTCACCGATGTGCCTATTATTTTTATGTCGGCGCTTACAAAACAGCGTATTTACAAAGCCATAGAGACTGCTGTGACAGTTTATAAAAACCGCAGTAAGAAAATTAAAACCAGAAAACTTAACGATGTATTACTACCCATTATACAGCATACGCCACCACCAGCTTACAAAGGGAAGTATGTGAAAATTAAGTTTATTACCCAGTTGCCAACTCCGCAGCCGCAATTTGCGTTCTTTTGCAACCTACCACAGTATGTTAGAGATCCTTACAAGCGCTTTTTGGAAAATAAACTTCGAGAAAACTTTGATTTTCATGGTGTTCCAGTAACCGTTTATATGAGAAAAAAATAACATTTAAGTCTTTTTTAAGAAAAGTCATACGAAAAAGATAATATATTCGTTATCTGTTAAACTAAACTATACAAAATACATCAATCAAAATCGTATGAATAGACTACTTGTTGTCTTGGCATTGCTTTGTATATCAATGTCATTTTCCCAATCCAAGCATTTTGAAATTTCAGGAACTTTATTAACCGAAGAAGATCGTACGCCTTTAGAATCGGCAACAGTATATTTACAAAAAGAAAGAGATAGCTCACTAATTACATACACAATCTCCGATAAGAACGGTGAGTTTATACTAGAGAACAAAACTAGCGAGAAGTCGGCCAATATGTTTGTGTCTTATGTGGGGTATAATACCTACTTTAAAAAAGTAAATTTAGAGAAAGGGAAAATAAATCTTAAAGAAATTTTGATGCAGGTTAACTCTAACGCCTTAGACGAAGTCGTTATAAAATCAGCAGCGCCTGTAACCATTAAAAAAGATACTTTAGAGTTTAATGTAAAATCGTTTAAAACCAAAAAAGACGCCACTGTAGAAGATTTACTAAAACAGCTTCCTGGCGTAGAGGTAGACGACGAAGGACAAATTACAGTAAATGGTAAGCCCGTAAATAAAATTTTAGTTAATGGAAAGCCATTTTTTGGTGATGACCCAACAATAACTACCAAAAATTTAACCAAAGAAATTATCGATAAAATTCAAGTGGTCGATACAAAATCAAAATCGGAAGCCTTTACTGGAGAAACAACCGATGGCGAAAATAAAACCATTAACTTAACCATAAGCGAAGATAAAAACAAAGGCGTCTTTGGGCGTGTTGCGGCTGGCGTAGGAACAGACGAACGTTACGAAGCTGCCGGTATGCTTAATTACTTTAATAACGATAGGCGATTAAGTGTTTTAGCTGGCGGAAACAACATTAATTCGCCAGGGTTTAGTTTTGGTGAGATACGTAAAATGTTTGGCGGAGCAAGAAGCATGTCTATGTCTAGTAATGGCACATTTACTATAGATGGAAGAACATTTGGTGGCGGGCAAGGTATTACCGAATCGAGAAGTATAGGAGCCAATTACGCCGATGTATTAGGAAAAAAAGACAATGTAGATATCTCTGCCGATTATTTTCACTCAGGAAGTAGCTCAGAAAACGAAACCGCGTCGCAACGTGAAAATATTTTACCAGATTCTAGGTATTTTACTAACAGCAACTCGGTATCAAATAGTGATAGCAATAGCCATAGTGTAAATATGGGGTTTGATGTAGAAATAGATTCTACCTTCCTTATAAATGTAGACCCTTCATTTCGATTTTCAGATGGAAAAACAACATATAACAGTCGTGAGAACTCTAGAAACCAAGATGGACAGTTAACTAACGATTCGTACACCAATTCTTATGTAGAAAATCAAGCTAGAAGCTTTAGTAACCGCTTAAATGTAACTAAACGTTTTGGCGATAAAGGCGGTTATATTAGGATGAATATAAACAACGAAATAAGCACAAGAACATCAGATGATTACTTAAATTCTGAAACCAATATTTATGGTGAAGATGTGACCGACCCTAATAACCCCGATTTTGTGTTAATAGATCAAGAGGCACGAGATCAATA